>NZ_JBEPDU010000013.1:0-133979 GCF_040300525.1 Saccharopolyspora sp. NPDC000359
GATGCGGTCGCCGAAGTGGCCGAACAGCCCGGAGCCGACCGGCCGGGCGACGAAGGCGATCGCGAAGGTGGCCAGCGACTGCAGGGTCGCGGCGGTGGCATCGCCCGCGGGGAAGAACAGGTGCGGGAAGACCAGCACCGCCGCCGTCGCGTAGACGTAGAAGTCGTAGAACTCGATCGAGGTGCCCACGAGGCTGGCGAGGACCACCTGCCGGGTCGAGTTCCGCGGGGTGGGATGCCCCGTTGCTCCGGAGTCCCGCACTCCTGGTGCTGGGACGTGGCCGACAGCCATGGCGCCGCAACCTTCCTCGTTAACACGATCGGACTACCGCACTGTAATCCCCAGTCGACCACTGTCCGGGACAGGGTTCCCGCATCGTGGGCATCCTCACTCGGCGCGCACGCTCCGCCGCGAAGCGCGAACTCGCTGTCAGCACCCGGCTCCCGAGCATCAGCGCGCCGCGAGCGAGGCAGCTTTCCCACTCCGTGAGATACGAGCTCGGATCGTCCAACCGGATGATCACGACGTGGGAGCCGTCCGGTGGGAGTCCCGGCTCCATAAACTGGGGTGCTCCCGATCTCCCGCCCTGCACGTGCCCGCGTCGAAGGAGTGCACCGTGCCCGAGGCAGCGAACCAGGACCTCTCCGCCCGCGGAACGTCGCGCCGCCTGCGCGGTGACGAGCTGCGGTTCGTCGGGATGCCGATCGGAGGTGTCGGCTGCGGCCAGCTCTACCTCGGCGGCGACGGGCGGCTGTGGCTGTGGGACGTCGACAACCGGACCGCCCCGGCCAACATCAACGACCTGCACTTCACCCGCCCGCTGTCCCCGAGCTCACCGTTCCAGCACGGGTTCGCGGTGCGGGTCGGTGATCGGGACGCCCGGTGGCTGGACGCCCGCGGTTTCCCGGACGTGGTCTTCACCGGTCGCCCGCCGCTGGCCGAGGTCGACTACCCCGATCCGCAGGTGGCGATCCGGCTTCGTGCCTGGTCCCCGTTCATCCCGGTCGAGATCGAGGACAGCTCCTACCCCGCGGTCTTCCTGGACCACGTCGTCGAGAACACCTCGGAGTCCACAGTGGAGGTGGCGGTCGCCGGTTTCCTGGAGAACCCGGTGTGCCTGGGCAGTCGGCACGCCCGGCCGTTGCGGCTCAACGCCGCGGAGTTCACCGTCGACGGCGCCACGGGCGTGCAGTTCGCCGCTGGCGAGGGCAACGTCGAGAACCCGATGCGGCCCGATCTGCTGCTCGAGGACTGGGAGAAGCCGGACTACGCGGGATGGGCGGTGACCGGGGACGCCTTCGGCTCCGGCCCGGTGCGCACCCTCGACCGACCCGACTACCAGGGCGAGTCAGGAGCGTTCGGGATGCGGATGGTCGACTCCCACGCGAGCGCCCCGGGCTCGGACGCCGGTGCCCGCGACCGCGCCACCGGGAAGCTGCGCAGCGAGCCCTTCCGGATCGAGCGGAACTACCTGCGGTTCCGGGTGAGCGGCGGCAACTACCCGGGCACCTGCTGCCTCAACGTCGTGGTGGGTGGCGAGGTCGTCGCTTCGGCGACCGGATCGGTCAGCGACCGGCTGTCCGACCGGGTGCTGTACCTGGGTCCGTGGCAGGGCGAGGACGCCGTCATCGAGATCATCGACGGCGAGACCGGCCCCTGGGGGCACATCGGCGTCGACCAGCTCGTGCTCACCGACCACGCCCCGCAGCAACCACCACTGGTGGAGCTGCCCGACCACGGCACCACCGCGCTCGCAGTCCTCAGCGGCGACGAGGTCCGCACCTTCCCGGCAGCAGCGTCCTGGAACACGCCTGCTGAGGTGCTCGACCCCGCGCCGGGCCTTGCTGAAGTGGATGGGATCGCCCAGCGCAGCGCAGGCATCGTGCGCTCGAAGGTGACCTTGCGGCCAGGCGAGCAGAAGACCATCCGGTTCGTGCTCGCGTGGTTCTTCCCCGTGCCGGACCGGGAAGGCCTGGCCTTCCTGGAGCGCAGCCGCGAGCTGCTCCGGCACTACGCGAGCCGGTTCGACGACGCCGAGGGCGTCGTGGCGCACCTCGCCCGGGAGCAGGACCACCTGCTGGACCGGACCTCGACCTGGGTCCGCACCTGGTACGAGGACTCCACGCTGCCGCACTGGCTGCTGGAGCGAATCGCCACCAACACCACGACCTTGTCCACCTCGACCTGCTACCGGTTCGCCGACGGCCGCTTCTACGGCTGGGAAGGCGCCTACTGCTGCGCGGGCACCTGCACGCACGTCTGGCACTACGCCCACGCGCTCGCGCGGTTGTTCCCCGCCGTGGAGCGCGACACCCGCGAGCGGGTGGACCTCGGCATCGGCTTCCACGCCGCGACCGGGCAGCTGAGCATGCGCGGCGAGGCCGACCGGGCCCCGGCTGTCGACGGCCAGGCCGGGACCATCCTGCGGATCTACCGCGAGCACCAGATGTCGGCGGATCCCGGCTGGCTGCACCGGGTCTGGCCGCGCACCCGGCACGCCGTGGAGCACCTGATCGGCTCGGACGCCGAACCGGACGGGGTGCTCGACGGGCCCCAGCCCAACACCCAGGACGCCACCTGGTTCGGCCGCAACAGCTGGTTGTCCGGCCTGTACCTGGCTGCGCTGCGGGCAGCCGCCGCGATGGCGGACGAGGTCGGCGATGGTGGTTTCGGGCAGCGCTGCCGCGCGCTGGCCGACCGCGGGGCCAAGATCATCGTGCGGGACCTGTTCAACGGCGAGTACTTCGTCCACGAACGGGACCCCGCGCACCCGGATTCGGTCAACACCAACCGCGGCTGCTTCGCCGACCAGCTGCTCGGCCAGAGCTGGGCAGCGCAGCTCGGGTTGCCACGCGTCCTGCCGGAGGCCGAGACCCGTTCCGCGCTGCGCAGCATCTGGCGGCACAACTTCGTGCCGCGACCGGTGGAGTACCGGGAGAGCAGCCCGATCGAGGGTGGCCGGATCTTCTACGACGCCGACGTCCCGGCGCTGGTCATGTGCACCTGGCCAGCGGGAGGCGGCAACGAGGCCGGCGAGAACTGGTCGGTGAGCTACTTCAACGAGGCCTGGCACGGGATCGAGTACCAGGTCGCCGCGCACCTGATCGCCGAGGGCATGCTCGACGAGGGGCTGGCGGTCGTCCGCTCGGTGCACGACCGGTACGGCCCGTTGCGCCGCAACCCGTACAACGAGATCGAGTGCAGCGACCACTACGCGCGTTCCATGGCGAGCTTCGGCGTCCACACGAGCTTGCTGGGCTACGAGCACCACGGCCCGCGCGGCCACCTCGGTTTCGCCCCGAAGATCACGCCGCAGGACTTCGCGGCGGCCTTCACCACAGCCGAGGGCTGGGGCCGCTACGTGCAGAAGCGCACGGACGACGAGCGGTCCAGCACCATCGAGCTCCGCCACGGCCACCTGCACCTGACCACCCTCGCCCTCGACACCCCCAGCGCCGAACCGCGCGCGTGGCTCGACGACACCGAGGTCCCGGTCCGCACGGACGATTCCGGTGCACATCTGCTCGTCTTTCCGGAGCCGCTCCACCTCACCGCTGGTCAGGTCCTGCGGGTCCTCCTCTGACCGGGAAACCGTTCGCCACCACGATCTCGTGGGAGCAAGGTGGGGGCGCAGTCGAACGTCCGGGAGCTCGCGTGTCCGAGGTGGTGGAGCTGGTCCGCCTGTCCGACGGCCAGGCCGGTGTGGTGGTCCGGGTGCTCCGCGCTGGCCCGGACTGGTTCACCGGTGAGGTGGTCGTCGCGACCCCGTTCGGCCGCGGGCAGTTCGACCTCCAGCTCTCCGCGCGGGACATCGACGACTGGGGAGCTGCCTTGGACCGGCTGGCGGAGCACCGGAGCACCAGGTGGCTGGCGAACTCCGCCAACCCGGAGATCAGCACCAAGTTCTCCTCCCGGCGCCCGGTTCCGTTGATCACCGTGCAGGACTAGCGGGGCTCAGGTGCCGCGGTGGCCGCCCTGGTGGAGTTGCCGGAGGGCTGGGTCGAACAGCACCGCACCCGCCTGGACCTGGTCCGCTCGCGAGGGGGCTGTCGACTACCGCTGGCGCGGGGAGGTGTCCGACGGCGAGCTGGTCGACTCGATCTCGTCGCACGGCGGGAACCCGGAACCTGGCTGGTGGGAGTGGGTCCGACCGCACAGCTTGGGGTGGGTGACCGGTCGGCTCGGCGGGCGCTGGTCGGGTTCACCAACGTCGCGTGGGACGGCGGGGATCACGCGTTCCTGCTCGACCCGAAGGTCCGGCCGGAGCACCAGCGCGGCGGGATCGGGACCGAGCTGGTGCGCCGGGCCGCCGAGGGCGCCGCGCGGGCCGGGTTCACCTGGCTGCACGTGGACTTCGAGCCGCAGCTGCGCGGCTTCTACTTCGCCGCCTGCGGTTTCCGCCCGACCGAGGCCGGGCTCATCGCGCTGGACCTCACCGGGCTAGGAAGTCGGTGAGCAGTGCGGCCAGCTGTGCCGGGTTGTCCTCCTGGACGAGGTGGCCGCTCTGGTCGATCCAAGCCAGTTCGGCGTGCGGGATGCGCTCGGCGAGCTGGTGCGCGCGGTCGGCCGGCAGCCACTGGTCCTGGTCGCCCCACGCGATGAGCACCGGGCAGTCCAGTTCGGCGTACCGGTCCTCAACCTCGCGAGTGTGGCGCTCGTCGGCCTGGGCGATCTGGCGGTAGAAGGCCGGTTGCCCGGTTTCCCCGAGCCACGGCGCGACCAGGCCGTCCAGCACGCCACCACGCAGTTCGCGATGAGCCGCGGTCCTGATGTAGCGGCGGACCAGGGCTTCGTGCAGCAGCGGGGGCAGCGCGGCGAACACCTCGGAGTGGGCGTTGACCAGCCGGAAGAACTCCGATCCCCACGGCCGCACGCTCACCGCGTCGACCAGCGCCAGCTTCCGGTAGCCGACCCCGCTGAGCAGCGCGGTCCGCAGCGCCACCGCGCCGCCGAAGTCGTGGGCGACGACCGATGGTGCCCGCAGCCCCCAGTGCCGCACCAGCTCGGCGAACACCTCCTGCTGGGCGGCCAGCGACACGTCCTGGCCCTCCCGCTTGGCCGACTGGCCGTAGCCCGGCATGTCCCAGACGAACACCTGGTACCGGCTACTCAGCACGGCGGCGATGTCCCGCCAGACGTAGGAGGAGAAGGGCGTGCCGTGGTTCAGCACCACCGGTTCCCCCTGGCCGGAGCTCGCCCATCGAACCGTCCCGTGCGCCGACTCGTACCGCTCCGGCAGCTCCCACCCCATCACGCACCTCCGTTACCGCCTAACTACCTCTGCCAGTAACGTTACCAACTATGTCAACACGCCGGTAACCTGGGCGCATGGCATACGACCGCCCGCCCGCACCCGCCGAGCTGCAGCCGGTCGAGGCGTTCGGCAACTCCGCGCGGTTCCTGCACGACGAGGACGCCCTGGCGGACCTCGCGGGTGCCCGGGCCTGGCTGCGCGAGCACGACCACCAGGACGTCGCCGACGAGCTGGACGAGCCAGCCCGGCAGGAGCTGGTCCAGGCGCGCGAGGCGATCCGCGAGCACCTGGCCGGGACGGGCTCGGAACGGCTCAACGACTACGCGCGCCGCCTGCTCGGAGCGCCGCAGTGGCAGGACGGACGTGTCGTGCTCCCGGTCGGCGGGAGCACCGCGGCGGAGCGGATGATCGGCGACCTCGTGGTCGCCTTGGTGGTTGCGGGACTGGGCGGCAAGCCCGGGCGGCTCAAGGTCTGCCAGGCCGGGGACTGCCGCTGGCTCTACTACGACCGATCCCCCGGCAACAACAGCATCTGGTGCAGCATGGACATCTGCGGAGCCCGCCACAAGATGCGCGCCTACCGCGCCCGCCGCAAGGACGCCTGAGGGCGGGCCCGGAGGAACGGGCCAGAGGCACCCCGGAACCCCGGAGTGCCTCCGCTGCCCGGATCAGACCACTGCTTCTTCGGCGTCTTCCGGGGTGTTCTCGTCCCGGGTGGGGAGGGTGGCGAAGGCCGCCGGGGGCTCTTGCCAGAGCGTCGCCTCGGCACCCTGCTGGATCGCCTGCCAAACCCGTTCTGGGGTGGTCGGCATGTCGATGTGGCGGACTCCGAGGTGCTTGAGGGCGTCCACCACCGCGTTCTGGACCGCTGGCGTGGACCCGACCGTGGCCGACTCCCCGATCCCCTTGGCGCCCAGCGGGTTCAGCGGGCTCGGGGTTTCGGTGTTGGTCACCTCGAACGACGGGAGGTCCGCCGCCGACGGGATCGCGTAGTCGGCCAGGGTGCCGGTCTCCGGGTTGCCCTCCGCGTCGAAGGTGACCTGCTCCCAGAGCGCCTGGGCGATCCCCTGGGCCGCACCGCCGTGCTGTTGGCCCCGGACCAGGAGCGGGTTGATGATGCGGCCGCAGTCGTCCACCGCGATGTGGCGCAGCGGGCGGACGTGACCGGTTTCCACGTCCACCTCGACCACCGAGACGTGCGCGCCGAACGGGAACGTCGCGCCACCGGGGGCGAAGTCGATGTTCGCCGCCAGGCGGTCGCCGTCCTCGGCCGCCGCGCGGGCCAGTTCCGGCCAGGCGATGGTCGCGCTGGGCACCCCGGCCACGCCGAGTTCGCCGCCGTCGGTCAGCTCGATGTCGTCGACGGAGGCTTCCAGCCGGGCGGCGGCCAGCTCCTTGGCCTTGCGCAGCACCAGGTCCCCGGCTTCCCGCACCGCGCTCCCGGCGATCTGCAGCGACCGGGACCCGCCGGTGCCGCCGCCGCGCGGGACCTCGGCGGTGTCGGACTGGACGAACTCGATGGCCTCCAGCGGGATGCCCAGCGCGTCGGAGACGATCATGGCGAAGGAGGTCGCGTGCCCCTGCCCGTGCGCGGAGGTGCCCACCTTGATCCGGGCGCCGTTCTCGTGCACCTCGACCTCGGCGTACTCGCCCGCGCCACCGCCGGTGATCTCCACGTAGGCGCTCGTCCCGATGCCGAGCAGCACCTTCTCCCCCGCCGCGATCCGGCGGGCCTGCTCGGCGCGCAGCGCCTCGTAGTCGGCCAGGCGCAGTGCCTCGTTGAACGGCAGTTCGTAGTCGCCGCTGTCGTAGGTGGCGCCGAGCAGCGTCTTGTGCGGGAACGACTCCGGGACGAGGAAGTTCTTGCGCCGCAGCGTGACCGGGTCCATGTCGAGCTCCGCAGCGGCGAGGTCCACCATCCGCTCGAGCATCGCGGCGGCCTCCGGTCGTCCCGCGCCGCGGAACGCGCCCACCGGGGTCGTGTTGGTCAGCACCGCCACCCCGTCGTAGCTGATCTTCGGGATGCGGTAGACGCCCTGCGCCATCATCCGCGTCGAGCTCAACGCGAGGGAACCACCGAAACCGGCGTAGGCACCGCAGTCGCCGATGACGCGGCAGCGCATGCCGGTGATGGTGCCGTCGCGGCGCAGGCCCAGCTCCGTGTACTGCACCTGGGCGCGACCGTGCGGCATGCCCTGCATGTTCTCCGAGCGGGTCTCCACCCAGCGGACCGGGCGGCCCAGGCGCAGCGCGAGCGCGACGGCGACCGCGTGCTCGGAGACCACCCCGGCCTTGCCGCCGAAGCCGCCGCCGACGTGCGGGGAGATCACCCGCACCCGCTCCGGTTCCCAGCCGAAGGCCTTGGCCAGCCCGTCGCGCAGCCCGTGCGGCATCTGCGTGGACACGTGCACGGTGACGTCGTGGTCCTGCTCCGGGCCGCCCGGCTGCACCGCGATCGCGTTGCCCTCAAGCGGCACCACCGCGACGCGCTGGTTCTCGATGCGGGCGCGCACCACCACCTCGGCGTCGGCGAGCACGTCAGCCCCGGCCAGGTCGCGGAACCCACCGGCGATGTTCGAGCCGAGTTCGGGGAACTGCTGCTCGGCGGCCGGGTCCAGCGCGTGCTCCGGGTCGGCGACGGCGGGCAGCGGCTCGTAGTCGACGTCGACCAGTTCCACCGCGTCGGCCACCGCCGCGGCGCTCTCCCCGACGACCACCGCGACGGGCTCGCCGACGAACCGGACCCGGTCGGTGGCCAGCGGCGGACGCGCGCAGTGCGGGTTGAGTTCGACGAACGAGGGCGGGATGGGCACGTCCAGGTCGGCGGCGGCGAAGGCACCGACCACGCCCGGCGCGGCGGCAGCCGCCGCGACGTCGACCCCGCCGACGCGGGCGTGCGCCACCGGCGAGCGGACGAACCCGATATGCAGCACGCCCTCGATGTCCAGGTTGCCCACGTAAGTGCCCCGGCCACGGAGCAGTTCCGGGTCCTCGACCCGTTGGACCTCGGTCCCCAGCAATGAACCCACCATGTGCCGAACTCTATCCCCCGCGCAGACACGAGGCAGCGATGTTTCCACCGCGAGCGGATCACGGCCACGCATCGGGAACGGGCCAGCCCCCCACCGCGCGACGCTGCGTCAGCGCTGCTCGGTGGTCGCCCGGCGGCCGAGGTCCCCAGCGACCAGGTCGAGGACCATCCTGCTGGCGCTGGGCAGCGGCTCCACGATCTCGACGAGGTCGAGCTCGGCGAGCTGCCGGGCGGCCCGGCTCAGCGGCCCGCCCGCGACGATGACCGCCTCCGCACCGCCGACGGCGCACGCTCGCGCCGCTTCGGCCAGCTCCCGGCGCTGCTGCTCGGGGGAAGCGGCCAAGGTCAGCGGATCCGTGCTGGTCAGGTGCACGCCGGTGAAGTTCCCGAGGCTGCCGTGCGCGCGGACGAGTTCGGTGAGGGAGTCGACGAGCAGCGGAGTGCTGGTGACCATGCCGAAACGCCGCCCCCGGGCACCCGCGGCGAGTACCGACGCCTGCCCGATCCCCACGACCGGCACGTCCAGCACGGCGGCGAGCTCGGCGCGGCCGGGATCCCCGACCGCACCCACGACCACCGCACCGACCCGGTCGCCGCTCGGACCGGCGAGGTGGTCCCGCACCGCGCCCACGACGTGCCCGGCAGCGTCGGCGAGGGCGCTCGGGTCGACGATCATCGACGGGCCTCGCGCAACGGTGATCCCCTCGACCACGAGTCCGGCCGGGGCCAGGTGCTGGTGGGCGAGCTCAGCCATCATCGCGGTCGTGCCGCGGTTGGTGTTGGGGTTGACCACGACGACCGTCGGGGCCTCGGCAAGCGGCAACGGGACCGTCCTCTCGATCCCCCGCACCGTACGGCCGCGGCGAACCTCCGGTCAACGCAACCCGGGTGCGCTGCGCTCATGGTTCGAGGCGGACGCCGTCGCCCACGAGTTCGTCCACATCGGACAGCGTGTGCGGAGGCGGGAGCTGCCAGCACGGCCGCACCCGGCTCAGCTCGCGGTGCGCGCGGACCAGACCGGCGAAGTCCCGGGGGAACGCTCGCGGGTCCACCCCGAGCAGCTCCCCGCAACGCCCGGCCCGGTCCACCAGCTGCCGCCAGTCGTCGATGCCCGCCAGCCCGATCGACTCGGTGCCGTGCGAGAAGAGCATCAGCCGGATCTCCTCGAAGTCCCGGGTGTCGAGGAAGTCGCGCAGCGCCCGGTGCGAGCTCTCGGTGTTGAACGCCATCCAGAACGGCACTGACCCGGTGCGCAGGGCCCAGTGGGGCTCCAGCAGCAGGAACGACTCCACCAGCAGCCGGTCGACGGGCAGCCCGCGCCGCTCGTTCCAGGTGCGGTGCAGGTCGGCCACCACCGGGCTCAGCTGCTCGGGGTGGTCGAACCGGAGGCGCCGCAGCGAGAAGCGGTGCTGGTGCGCGGCTTCGCGCAGGTCGGTGAGCAGTTCCGGTTCGAACCCCCACTCCGCTTCCGGGGCCTGCTCGTCGGGTTCCGGGGGCCGCCAGGAGCTGCGGCGAGCACCGTAGCGGCGCAGCAGGTCGGCCACCCGGGGGCCGCCGGAGTGGTACTCGGCGACGGATGCGCCGCCCAAGGCGCCGAACTGGAACACGTGCCGCGGCCCGACCCGGGTCACCGGCCACGACAGGTCGCACTCGACCGCCACCACCGCACCACCGGCGGCCAGGTGGTCGCGGAGGAACCGGCGGTAGGCCTCCGGCAGCCGCCGCCACTTGACGCGGAAGTAGGACATCCCGGCGATCATCAGCCGGTCCTGGTTGGGGTCGTGCATGTGGTGCAGCACCAGGTCGGGGTTGGCGGCCAGCAACCGCGCGGCCGGTACCCTCCCGGCTTCCAGCTCGGCCCGCGGGTCGTCCCGGTCCACCCCGCGCCGCCGCACCGGGACCAGCAGGGTCTGCGGCAACCACGGCGCGTCCAGTGCCGCAGCCAGGTGCACCAGTGCACCGTTGGAGGAACCGATGAACACCACCGGGTACCTGCGCTTCGGGTAGTGGTCGACGATCCAGGAGGCGAGCCGGTCGGAGTCGACCTCGTCAAGGCGCGCGGGCGGCACGGCCTCGCTCACCCCGCTGAAGGCGTAGAGCTGCTCCGCCCACCGCGGCGGCAACCGGTTGACCCCCGCCAGCATGGCGCCGAGCGCCGGTTCGAGGGCCCGCGGCGCTTGGCCGATCGCGGGGATGTCCTGTCCGGCGAGGAAGCGCGACAGAGCCCGGAGCATCCCGGTGGCCGAGTCGAAGGACGCGGCCGCGCGTGCTGGTCGCAATCGGCCTCCTCGCCTCGGAGCTGCTCGGTGCCGGTGAACGGGTTCGTCCACTGTCGAGCGTGCGGTGCGCACCCAGCCCGGCAGGCCGGACGTCACCGGCAGCGCTGGTCCGTGCTTCCGAGGTGCCCGCTGCGGACCGGCCGGAAACCTACCGGTCCGCCCGTTGACCGGCCCTGTCCGCGACTGTAGCTTTCACGTCCACCGCAGTCCCTTCACGCTCGTGAAATGCCCTTGCTGCACAAAGGAGTGCCCGATGGGTGCACCCACTGCGACCAGCGACGACCCTTACCTGCTCACCGCGGACGGCATCAAGGAACCACCCCGGGGCTGGCGGGCCAGCCTGCGCTACCTCGGCCCGGGGCTGATCGTCAGCGCCTCCATCGTCGGCTCCGGGGAGCTGATCGCCACCACCGCGCTCGGCGCCGAGGTCGGTTTCGCCCTGCTGTGGATGGTGATCCTGTCCACCGCGGTGAAGGTGGCCGTGCAGGCCGAGCTCGCCCGCTGGACGATCATCACCGGCAAGCCCGCGCTGACCGGCTTCAACGAGGTCCCGCCAAAGATCGGCCGCCTCGGCTGGATCAACCTGCTGTGGATGCTGATGGCGCTGTCCAAGCTGCTGCAGGTCGGCGGGATCGTCGGCGGCACGGCGGTGGCGCTGAGCATGCTGGTCCCGGTCGGCGGTGATCCGCTCAGCTTCACCTCGCTGGCGGTGTGGACGGCCATCGTGGTGGTCGGCAGCATCGCGCTGCTGTACTCCAACAGCTACAGCCTGATCGAGCGCGGCGCCTTCGCCCTGGTCGCGGTCTTCTCGGTGGCCACGGTGGTGATCGCCATCGGCCTGCCGTTCACGCCGTTCGGCTACGGCGGCGGCGACCTGCTCTCCGGGTTGACGTTCACCATCCCGGCAGGCGCGATCGGTGCGGCGGTGGCGATGTTCGGCATCACCGGGGTCGGCGCCGACGAGATCACCTTCTACACCTACTGGTGCGTGGAGAAGGGTTACGCCCGCTGGGTCGGGCCGAACGACGGCAGCGAGGAGTGGCAGCGCCGCGCCCGGGGCTGGATCCGCGTGATGCACAAGGACGTCTTCCTGTCCTGGGTGATCTACACCTTCAGCACGCTGGCGTTCTTCGTGATGGGCGCGGCGGTGCTCAACCCGCAGGGCCTGGTGCTCGAGGGCAACGAGGTGATCACCACGCTGTCCCAGATGTACACCGACGTCATCGGCGAGTGGGCGGCGGTCGGGTTCCTGGTCGGCGCGATCGCGGTGCTGGGCTCGACCCTGTGGGCGTCGATCCCGAGCTGGTCTCGGATGTACGTCAACGTGCTGGCGACCCTGGGCGTGCTGGACTGGTCGGACGCGCGCTCCCGGCAGAAGTGGGTCCGCGGCTTCACGGTGGCGCTGCCGATCGTGTGGGGCGCGACCTACCTGTTCATCAACTCGCCGGTGGTCATGGTGCAGATCGGCGGGATCATGACCGGCATCTTCCTCCCGGCGGTGGTGGTGGCGACCTGGTACCTGCGCAACACGCAGGTCGACAGGCGCCTGCACGGCTCGCGCGCCTTCAACACCCTGCTGGTGGTGAGCAGCATCGCGATCAGCCTGTTGGGCGTCTACAGCCTCATCACCGTCTTCAGCTGACCTCGGTCAGTGGCCGTGGTGGTGCCCGGCGTGGTGCTGGTGCTGCGGGGCGTGCTCGTCGCGGTGCTCCTCGTGGAGGTTGCCGTGGCGGTCGTGGTGCCCCTGGCCCAGGCACTCCGCGTACTGCGCCGGGTCCTGCACGGTGGAGCAGTCGACCGGGGCCTGCGCCGACGCCAGCGCGGGCGCACCGAGCAGCAGCGCGAGCGCCAGCACGGACCCGGTCAGACCGCGCGAAGGTGGAGTCATGTCGCACCGCCTCAGAAGGGGTCGGCGGACGCCACCGCGGCGACGTCCGCCCGATGGGAACTACCCGTCCACCGTACAAACCGGGCGCATCGCCCGAGAACCCCTGGGACCGTGATTCTTCCGGCCTCGACCGGCTCGGGGTTCGGGACGAAATCCCCTGGACCCGGGGCTCAGCGAGGTGCCATCCGGATGGCGCCGTCGAGGCGGATGGTTTCGCCGTTGAGGTAGGGGTTTTCGATGATGTGGCAGGCAAGCGCGCCGAACTCGGCCGGGTCGCCGAGGCGCTTGGGGCTGGGCACCGAGTCCTCCAGAGACTTGCGGACGTCTTCGCGGAGGCGGCCCAGCAGCGGGGTGTCCATGATGCCCGGGGCGATGGTGTTCACCCGGATCGCCTTGCTCGCCAGGTCGCGCGCCGCGCACAGCGTCATGCCGACGATGCCCGCCTTCGACGCGGTGTAGGCGATCTGCCCGATCTGGCCCTCGAACGCCGCGACCGAGGCGGTCATGATGACCGCTCCGCGCTCGTCGTCGACGGTGTCGTGCTTGGCCATCCGCGCGGCGCCGAGCCGCAGCGCGTTGTAGGAGCCGATCAGGTTCAGCTGGATGACGTCCTCGAAGGGTTCGAGCGCGCCCGGTTCGCCGTCCCTCTCCACCAGGCGGATGCGCGCGCCGCGACCGGCGCAGTGCACGACCGCGCGCAGCGGTGCGGCTTCGTCGGCGGTGTCCAGGGCGGCGGCGAACTGGTCGACGTCGGTGATGTCGGCGGCCGCGAACCGGGCGGACCCGCCGAGCTCGGTGGCCACCTCGGCGCCCGCGGAGGTGGGCAGGTCGATGATGGTGACCGCTGCCCCCGCCTTGACCAACTTCCGCGCTGTCGCCAACCCCAGACCGGACGCGCCGCCGGTCACCGCCGCCGAAATGCCTTCCAGACGCATGCGCTGATCCTCTCCACACCGGTGTGACGCACTCATTCAAGGCACCCCGCGCGGCAGTGGTCAAAGTCCGGATCGCGAACGGAACCGAAGGCCCGGCCTATACCCGGTGGACAGCTGGGTGAGAATCGGCGCGTGAGCACCTGGCGCATCGAACCCACCGCGGTGGACCAGCCCGACGTCGTCCGCCTGCTGCGCGAGTACACCGACGAGGTGGCCAGCCGGTACTACGGCCGTCCCGCGACCGGCGCCGAGGTGGACGGGGCGATCGCCGAGGACCCCAACGACGGCCTGCACCCGCCCACCGGCGTGTTCCTCGTGGCCCGGGACGCCACCGGACCCGTTGGCTGCGTGGGCCTCCGCGAGCTCGAACCGGGCATCGCCGAGCTGAAGCGGATGTACGTCAAGCCGCAGGTGCGCGGGCGCGGGGCGGGCGTCCGGCTGCTGGCCGAGGCCGAGCAGCACGCGCAGCGGCTGGGTTACCGAGCGATCCGCCTGGACACCCGCGACGACCTGGTGGAGGCCCGCGGCCTCTACGCCAAGCAGGGCTACCGGGAGGTCCCGGCCTTCAACGACGAGCCGTACGCCGAGCACTGGTTCGAGAAGGTCCTGGGATGACGGGGCGGGTCGCGGCGCGGCCGATCCGGTCCGACCGGCTCGACCTGGAGCCGCTGCGCGCCGACCACGCCGACGAGATGTCCGAGGTGCTCGGTTCCCCCGAGCTCTACGAGTTCATCGGCGGCGCCCCGCTCACCGCGCCGGAACTGCGCGCCCGCTACGAGCGGTTGTTGGCGGGGTCGCCGGATCCCGCGATCTCCTGGTGCAACTGGGTGGTCCGGCTGCGCGGCGAGGATCGCCTCGTCGGCGCGGTGCAGGCGACGATCAGCCCCGGACACCCGGGACCGGCTGCCCAGATCGCCTGGATGGTGGGGGGCGGGTGGCAGGGCCGCGGCATCGCCAAGGAGGCGGCCAGCGCCCTGGTCGACTGGCTGCGCCGGGTCCCGGTGCGCGGCGTCCTCGCCCACATCCACCCGGACCACCAGGCCTCCGCCGCCGTCGCCGCGGCCGTCGGCCTGCAGCCCACCGCGGACAGCCACGACGGCGAAGTCATCTGGCGCCTGACCTTCCACCAGGTCTGGGCCTGACGATCCCGGCGCTGCGGGGCGGGTGCGCGCCTGGGCTCGGGTGGGAGGCGGTTCAGTGGGCGGGCCGCGCGGCCAGGAGCGCCGCGGCGAAGACCGCCGACGCGATCGCCTGGTAGCCGATCCACACCTCGCCGCCTGTGGTGGCGCCCGACCACACCAGCAGCAAGGCCGCGAGGGTCGCGAGCAGCCAACCGCTGTCGTAGCCGATCATCAGGCGCAGGTAGGTGCTGTTCGAGCGCCGGCGGACGTAGCTGATCTCCACCGCTGCGCACACCAGCAGGGCCGCGCCGGAGACGAGCACCAGCCAGACCGGCACTCCGAGCAGTTCGCCGAGCGGCGCGGCACCGATGGCGCAGGCAGCGCCGAGCAGTGCCTTGAAGGAGCCGTCGGCGACGATCCCGGCCCTTCGCCGCTTCCCCGCCGGTGCCGCGAGCTGCGCTTGGTCCATGAGCACCCTCCATTCGCATAATCCGATTACGACTATAATCAGATTATGAGGAAGACGAGGGCCGAGGCCCGGGAGGGCAACCGACGCGCCCTGCTGGACGCCGCGTTCCAGGTCGTGACCAGGGACGGTTACCGCGCCAAGCTGGAGGACATCGCCGAGCGGGCCGGGCTGACCACCGGGGCCATCTACTCGCTGTTCGGCAGCAAGAACGGGCTGGTCGTCGCGCTGGTCACGGACTACCTGCAACCGCACTACGCGCAGTTCGAGGCGGCGGTTCCGGCCGAGCTGGACCTGGTCGCCGCGGTCGACGCCTTCGCCCGGCACTACCGGCGCACCTGCGACGGCCCCGAGGCGCTCTCCGCGCTGTCGCTCCAGATGACCCTGCGAGAGATGTCCCTGCACGACCCGAAGCTGGGTGCCCAGCTCGCGAGTTCGGTCCAGCAGCAGGAGGACCACCTGATCACGCTGTTCACCGGGAGGGCCCACCGCGGGGGCGTCGTCACGGAGCACCAGGCCAAGCGCCTGACCACCGCACTCCGGGCAATGCTGGTCGGGCTGAGCCAGGGCGTCGTCCTCGGGCTGGCAACCGGGGCGGACGAGCAGTACTTCGCCGACGTGGCTCGCGCCCTGGTGTCCGGCGCGAGCCTCATCGACGAGGGCTGATCGGACCAGCAGCCGCTCAGCGCCGCACGGCGGCTTCGGCTGGTACCGCTCCCCCGTCGGTGAGTTCGTCGAGCCAGCGCAGCGCTTCCGGGACCGGGTCGGTGCCGCGGAGCAGGTGGTGGAGGTAGGTGTTGGCCACCATCAGCTTGCGGTAGCCGAGGCCGGTGCGGGCCTCGTGGTCGGCCTGCTCGAACAGCAGCGCCGCCATCGTGGTCTGCGCCGCGAGGTCGGTGAACTCACCGCACATGGCTTGGGCGTGCTCGTCGCTCCCGGCCAGCAAGGACTTGCCCAGGGAGCGCACCTCGTCCACTTCGGACAGCAGGTGCTCGGCACCGGCGGCCACGTCCGGGTCGGTGATGCGTTCCAGGCGGCGCTGGGCCGCGTCGGCGAGCAGGTCGTGGGCGTTGTCCTTGCGGATGCAGCGCAGGACGTCCAGCGCGATGACGTTGCTGGAGCCCTCCCAGATGGAACCCAGGTGCGCGTCGCGCACGAGGCGCGGGTTGATCCAGTCCTCGATGTAGCCGTTGCCGCCGCGGACCTCCATCGCCTCGCCGGTCACCACGCGGGCCCGCTTGCACAGGTGGTACTTGCCCAGCGGCGTCAGGACGCGGACCAACCGGCCCGCTCCGGCGTCCCCGGCGTCGGCGCGGTCGAGGGTGGCGGCGGCTTCCAGCACGAACCCGAGAGCGGCTTCGGCGTGCAGCAGCATCGGCAGCAGGGTCTTGCGCATCAACGGCTGGTCGAACAGCGGCTTGCCGAAGGCGATCCGCTGGCGGGCGTGCGCGGTGGCCTCGTTGAGCGCACGCCGCATCAGCGCCGCCGCGCGCATGGCGTTGGACAGCCGCGACACGTTGACCATCTCGGCCATCTGCAGGAAGCCGCGGGAGAGGTCGCCGACGGGCAGCGCGTAGCAGTCCTCCAGCGTCACCTCGCCGCTGGCCATCGAGCGGCTGCCGAGCTTGTCCTTGAGCCGGTCGATCCGGTAGCTGTTGCGGCTGCCGTCCGGCCGCGTCCTCGGGACCATGAACATGCCGAGCCCCTTGGTGCCCGCCGGCCCGCCCGGGACCCGCGCCAGCGTGAGGACCACGTCGGCGGACACGTTGGAGGCGAACCACTTCTGGCCGCGCAGTGTCCAGTGCGAACCGCTCGGGATCGCCTCGGTGGCGGTGCGGCCGACGTCGCTACCGCCCTGCTTCTCGGTCATGAACATCGCGCCGGTCAGCAGCGAGTCGAAGCGCGGCGAGCTCAGCCCGTCGATCTCGCGCTCGAACAGCGACTGGTCACCGAACCGGCGCAGCACCCGGGCGGCCGAGTCGGTCATCGACACCGGGCAGAACAGCCCGAACTCGGCCTGCACGAACACGTGGGACAGGCCGTACTTGACCACGTGCGGCACCGCGGTGGGCCAGCCGTGCACACCCGACCGGTGCGACATCGCGGCGAACCCGAACCGCTCGAACGCCAGCTGGGACATCTCGGTGTAGGCGGGGTGGTAGACGACCTCGTCGACCCGCTCGCCACTGGCGTCGTACTGCCGCAGCCGCGGCGGGTTGACCTCGGCGACCGCGGCCAGCTCGTCCAGCCGTCCCGCCGCCACCGCGCCCACGTCGTGCAGCACCGGTTCGAGCCTGTCCACCGCGTCGACGTACCGGGTGAGCAGGGGGCGCAGCGCGGGATCGAGATCAGCGAAGTTCATGCCCAGCACGTTTCCACCGCCCCAGCGGAGGTGTCCAATACCGGATCCGCTCGGCGCTGAGATCGCTGCCGACTCAATCCGGCGGACCGAGCACCGGCCCGGACCGCCCTCTACCGTGAGGTGGGCAGCACCCGACGAGCGGAGGCACGGCATGGTGGACGCGCAGCGGAAGCTGGTGGTGGTCCGGCACGCGAAATCGGCCTGGCCGGACGACGCCGACGACGTCGACCGCCCGCTGACCGACCGCGGCCGCCGCGACGCACCGGCCCTCGGCCGCTGGCTGCGCGAGCACGCGGCGGCGATCGAGCTGGTCCTGTGCTCCCCCGCCGTGCGCGCCCGGCGCACCTGGGAGCTGGCCGCCCCCGAGGTCCCGGCCGAGCCGGTGCTCAAGCACGACGACCGGATCTACGCGGCATCGGCGCGCGAACTCCTGTCGGTCGTCCACGAGATCCCGCCGGCGGTGATGACCGCCGCCGTGGTCGGGCACAACCCCGGCTTGGAAGACCTGGTCGGCCTGCTGACCGGGGAACCGGTGGTGCTCAAGACCGCGGCGGTCGCCGTGCTCGCAACCGAGGCCCCGTGGGCGGAGGTCGGCGAGGACTGCGCCACCGCGGTCGAGTTCGCCAAACCGCGGGGCTGACGCGGTCAGCCCGGTGCTCCGCTCAGGCGGGCTGGGCTCCCGGGCGGCCGTTCTCGACGACGTCATTGCACCGCAACCGGTTTCGCGGGCATGCCACCGGAACCGTCGGCGGCAGGCGGCTCCGGGGCCAGAGCACGACCCTGTCGGGCAGCGGGTCGCCGGAGGCCACGCCCAGCGAGAACGGGCATCCGCCGGGAACCGCGCGTCCGCCGCAGTGCTGATCGACGCTCCCGTGCCGCCGCCCCAACGCCTCGCGCCGATTCAGCCTGCCTGGCGCGCACTTGCTTCTCTTCCGCGAGCAGGACGACGGGCCGTTCTGCGGACCGCGGGTCGACCAGCAGATCGCGAACCCGTCGCGCAGGTGAACGTCGGGCGTGGCCAGCTTGGAGCGGACCCGGCTACGGCAGGCTGATCGCCACCACGTCGCGGCCGAACCCGGCAACCTCGTCGGCCATCCTGCGCGCCCACGGGTGCTCGTCGGGGCTCATCCCGCCGAGGTCGACCCTGAAGCGCACCACGTCCGGCCCGTGCACCACCTCGGCCGCCGCACCGCGCTCGGCCAACAGCTCCTGGACCTGGTCGGCGACGGCCGGTCGCACCGAGAGGATCATCCGGCCGGGTGTGGCCGCGGTGTGCTGCGCGCGCTGCACCGCGACGGCTTGGGGCGCGTTCGCCGGGCGCGGACCGGTCATGGCGTTGCGCAGCATCTTCGCCGTGCCGTTGGTGAACGCGCGGTAGTTCGGGTCGAAGCCGAACAGCACCACCCGGCCGCTGCCCGCCGCCTCGTCCACGACCGCGGTCCTGCCGTGCAGCTGCTCGGCACCCTCGGCGAAACCGGAGACGTACCAGTCCGGGTCGCCTTCGGCCGGGAAGCTCGCCACCGACGACTCCGGCGGGGCCGACCACACCGCCTCGTACTCGTACATCGCCCACGCCGTCGGCCCCACCCCGTCGGCCAGCGGGCTGTCCTGGTCTACCTGTACGCGGATGAGCGCGCCAGGGACGTCCGAGGTCGGCTCGACGTAGGTGGCGGAGGTGAGGCCGAGGCGCGCTGCCAGCCGCGAGGCGTCCCGCAGCGCGATCAGCGTCCCGCCGTCTCGGACCCATTCGGTCAGCGCGGTGCGGCCACGGTCGCCGAGCGCGTCGAACGCCTCCTGGTCCGAGCCGTTCGGGATGACCAGCACGTCGCGGTCGGCGAGCGCACCGGCGGCGATCTCGTCGGCGGTGACGTCACCGAAGTCCATCCGCTGGTCGTCCAGCCACCAGCGCAGCCAACCCGCCGACTCGGTCGCCGCGCTGCCGCCCGAGACCTGCCAGACCGCCGTGCTCGGCGCGTCGAGGACCGGCCGCGGAGCGGGTTCGGGCAGCTCCGGCAGCGGCACCGCGCGCGGGTCGAGGTCCGCACCGGACCGGCCACCGCTGATGTTCTCCAGCAGCGGTCCGCTCCACGCGGTCACGTCGTAGAAGTACGGGAACGGGACGTAACTGTTCTCGTTGAGCATCGCCTGCACCCAGTGCTTCTGCCCCTGGGCCAACGGGATCCACAACGTCCCGGCGGGCAGCGTCGTGGCCTGCTCGGCGCGGCCGTACTCGGTGTAGTCCGGGACCGGCAGCGGGGCGGTCAGCCGGTGGACCTCGACGTCCATCCGCTGGAGCCGCCGCGCCAGGCGTTGCACCTCGGCGGACTTCGTCGGGTCGTCGGTGCGCAGGAAGTAGTGCTTGACCGCGATGTCGGGCACCGGGTTGGTGATCTCGCCGTCGTTCCAGTAGAGCTGGTTCGGCTCCAGCTCCCCGGCCGCGCCCTGCCGCTGCGCCTCCAGGTGCTCGCCGCGCCACTCGGCCAGCAGCTGCCGGTCCTGCGCCCCGGCGGCCGCCAACGTCGCCCAGATCGCGGTGTACTGCTCGCCGACCCGCTCGGGGACCGGGTCCCCGGAGTTCTTCTCGAAGGTCATCCCGGCCGCGTTGAACCCGGTCAGCGGCACGGTGTCGCCGTAGCCGAGGTACATCAGGTCGTAGGACTCGCCGTTGAAGTACGGGATGCCGAAGCGACCGAACGCCTGCTGCACCGCCGGTCCGTACACCCCGTACACCCAGTTGAGCGGGGTTTCGCCGATGTCGTGGTAGACCGGGTCGGCGTTGGGTGGGAAGAAGTAGTCGGGGCTGCCCATCTCGTGGGCGTCGACGAACACCTGCGGTGGCAGCTCGCGCAGCTTCTCCAGCTTGCCGTCGGTCTCGGGCTGGGTGCGGGCGAACCAGTCGCGGTTGATGTCGAAACCGCGGGCGTTGCGGCGGGTGTCGGCCTCCCGCCCGTCCGGGTTCTGCGTCGGCAGCACCACGACGACCGCGTGGTCGAGGATGTTCTGCGCCGCGCAGTCGGTGCGGGCGGTCAGCTCGTACAGCACGCGCAGCGCCGCGTCCGCGCCGCTCTCCTCGTCACCGTGCACGTTCCCCGCCACCCACAGCACCGCGGGGGTGTCGCGGATGATCCGCTGCGCGACCGGTTCCGGGGTGTTCGGGTCCCGTAGCCGGTTGAGCTGCTTACCGATGTTGCGCAACGCGCCTGGCCGCACCCATTCCTGCTGACCGACCACGGCGTAGCGCAGCGGGCGTCCCTCCACCGAGGTGGCCAGCACCCCGTCGACGACGTTCGGGCTCGCGTCGGCCAGCGCCCGCAGGTAGGTGTCGGACTCCTCGGTGGTGACCTCCCGCTCGCCGAGGTCCACCCCCAGGACCTCGCGCGCCGTCGGCACCGATTCGTCCAGCGCTGGCGGGGTGAACGGGTCGCAGGGCGGAGCCGCCGCCGCGGTCGGCACCACCAGCAGCGGCAGGGCCGCGATCAGCGCGGTGGCGCCGGTCACCCACTTCGAGCGCCATGAGCCCGGGAACATCGCCATGGGACCGCCCACTTCGGTCGGGGGTGGGAACGAGCAGCGAGTCGATCACGCCGTCAATCCGGTCGCAAGTGCCGGATGGACGCGAACCGGGCGGCGCAACCGGAACTGGCGCTCACCCCGATCGGAGGAAGCCCCGGCGCGTCCGGCGGTGCCGTAAGGTGCGCGCCAGGCACCACCAGCGGAGGAGGACAGATGGTCGGAACACCCCGCAGCGAACCGTTCTTCACCCCGGACGGGGACCAGCTCGTCCCGGCCCGGCACGCGGACAGCCCGTGGTCGCCGGACATGGTGCACGGGCGGTTGTTCGGCGGTCTGCTGGCCCGCGCGCTGGAGCGCGAGCACTCCGACCCGGAGCTGCACTTCAGCCGGTTGACCGTGGACCTGTTCCGCAACACCAGGCTCGTCCCGGTGCAGGTGCAGACCCGCCGCGTCCGCGACGGCCGCCGCATCCGGGTCGCCGACGCGACCGTGTACGCCGGGGACGAGCCGGTCGCGCGGGCGAGCGCTGTCCTGCTGCGCCGCGGCGAGCAGCCCTCGGGAACCGCGCCCGCCACCTCCGCCTGGGACGCACCGACGCCGGGCGAGCTCGGCGCACCGCGCGCGGACCCCAGCAGCTGGGTTCCGCCGTTCGACGTCTGGCTGCTGGACGAGGACGGCAAGCCCACCGAGGGGTGGCAGGCCAGCGGCCCGCGCCGCGCGTGGGTGCGGGACCGGTGCGACCTGGTGGCGGGCGAGCCGATGTCACCGCTCGTGCGCGTCGCGTTGGCGGGCGACTTCGCCAGCCCGCTGGTGAACTTCGGCGCGCACGGGGTGCTGGAGTTCATCAACGCCGACTACACGCTCACCCTCAGCCGACTGCCGCGTGGCGAGGTCATCGGCGTCGAAGCCACCGGGCAGCTCAGCGCGGACGGCATCGCGGCGGGCAGCTGCACGTTCCACGACGACGAGGGCCCGATCGGGTTCAGCACGCTGACCGCGGTGGCCAACCCGGCGGCCACGAAGCACTGACCGCCTCGTCCCGTGCTCGTGCCCGGGCGCAGCACTGCCGGGGAGACCACTCCGCGTGAGCGGACCACTCCGCGTGGTCGATGCCCAGGAACCGGACACGGTGGGTCACCGTGGACTCCCGTAAGCTTCCCCCGGCACGACGGACAGGGGGGTTGAGGTGGCGGAGACGGCGGTGGCCGCGGTGCTGGCCGAGCTGGCGGCGCTCGAGGACCCGAAGGTGCGCGCGGTCAACGAGAAGCAGGGCAACGACCACGGCGTGAACCTCACCAAGTTGCGCGCCCTGGCGAAGCAGCTCAAGACCCAGCCGGAACTCGCGCGTGAGCTCTGGGCGACCGGGGAGTCCGCGGCGCGACTGCTGAGCACCCTGATCTGCCGCCCGAAAGCCTTCGAGCGCGACGAGCTGGACGCGATGCTGCGCCAGGCGCGCACCCCCAAGGTGCACGACTGGCTGCTGACCAACGTGGTCAAGAAGAACCCGCACGCCGAGGAGCTGCGGCTCGCCTGGCTCGCCGATGCGGACCCGGTGGTCGCCAGCGCCGGTTGGGCGCTGACCGCCGACCGCGTTGCCAAGAAGCCGGAGGGCCTCGACCTCCCCGGGCTGCTCGACGTCATCGAGGCGGAGATGAAGCACGCCCCGGACCGCTTGCAGTGGGAGATGAACAGCTGTTTGGCCCAGATGGGCATCACCCACCCCGAGCACCGCGCCCGCGCGCTCGCCATCGGTGAGCGGCTGGAGGTGCTCAAGGACTACCCGACCCCGCCGAACTGCACATCGCCGTACGCACCGGTCTGGATCAACGAGATGGTGCGCCGCCAAGCGGCGGAGTAGTCAGCTCTTCAGCGCGGCTTCGATGCGGGCCGCTGCGGCGACCACCTCGGCGCCGAAGCGCTGCCCCGGGCTGGGTTGCAGGCGTTGCGTCGGGGCGGAGAGGCATACCGCTGCGACGGTGTCGCCGTGCAGGCGGACCGGGGCGCTGACCGATCCAACACCCGGCGCGCGGGCTTCCACGCTCTCCACCCAGCCCGGCCCGCCCGGAGTCTGCTCGCCGAGCAGGACCTGAGCGGCGGATCCGCGGGGCAGCGGCAGCAGGCTGCCCACGGGTTGGCTGGCGCGCAGCTCCTCCGCCGATTCGATGCTCACCACGCAGAGCCGGTGATCCGCTCGCCGCACCCACAGCTGCACCGATTCCCCCGCTGCCACAGCCAGTTCCGCCAGCACCGGCCGCGCGGTCTCGGCCAGCTCGGAGGTTGCGAACCGGGGGCCCAGGTGGAAGCAGCCCGCGCTGTCCCGGCGCAGCAGGCCGTGCGCGACGAGCGCGGTGGCCAGGCGGTGCGCGGTGGACACGCTCAGCCCGAGGGCTCGGGCCAGCTCGCTGGTACCCATCGGGTTGCTCTCGACGCAGTCCAGGATCGCCACGGACCGGTCCAGCACCCCGACGCCGGTGGTGAACGGCTCACCCATCGGTTAGCGCCGTACCTCGGCGGGGACCGCGGGCACCTTCGCCAGCGCCGACGGCAGCGGGTGCCCGACCAGCCCGGCGAGGTGCTCGCGCAGCTCGCCGAGCTTCGAGACGTCGATGCCGGTGTCGATGCCCTCCCGGTGGAACAGGTGGATCAGGTCGTCGGCGGCGATGTTGCCGGTGGCCCCGGGCGCGAACGGGCAGCCGCCGAGCCCGCCCAGCGCGGCGTCGAAGCGCCGGATGCCGCAGCGGTAGGCCTCCCAGGCGTTGGCGTCGGCCATGCCGTAGGTGCTGTGCAGGTGCAGCCCGACCCGCTCGATGGGGAACACCTCGCGCACGGCGGTGACTGCGCGGGTGATGTCGCTGGGCGAGGCGGCGCCGATCGTGTCGGCGAGGTGCAGCACGTCGACGCCAATCCGCTCGTAATGCTGGGCGACCCGGACCACCCGCTCCACCGGGGTGTCACCGTCGAACGGGCACACGAACGCCGTCGCGATGCAGCCCTCGGTGCGCACGCCCGCGTCGTGCAGGACCTCGGCGGCGCGCGCCAGCCGCTGCATCGCTTCGCCCGTGCTGACACCGGAGTTCGACTCGCTGTGGCCTTCGCTGGCCGACATCACCAGCCGGGCGTTCTCGACCCCGGCCTCGACCGCGCGCTGCGCTCCGCGCTCGTTGAGCACCAGGGTGTGCAGCGTCGCGGGCTGGTCGGCGAGCCCGGCGACGACCTCGGCGGTGTCGGCCATCGTCGGCACCCGCGCCGGGCTGACGAACGAGCCGACCTCCAGGTGCTGGAACCCGGCCTCGACCAGCAGCTGGCCGAACCGGACCTTGTCCGCGGTGGGCACGACCACCGGTTCGATCTGCAGCCCGTCGCGCAGGGACACCTCGGTGATGAGCACCATCCTCAGATCACTCCTCCATCCCGCAACTCGGCGGTTTGCTCGGGCGTGATGCCCAGTTCGGCGAGGACCTCGTCGGTGTGCGCGCCCAGCTCGGGGCCGAGCCAGCGGGTGCGGCCGGGTTCCTCGGAGAGCTTGGGCACGATGCCGGGGAACAGGACCTCGCGGGTCTGGTCCTGCTCGATGCGTACCGCGTGGCGCTCGTGCATGCCGCGCGCCGCGTAGTGCGGATCAGCCACGATGTCGGGCACGTCGTAGATCGGTCCACTGGGGACGGACGCCTGGGCGAGCAGTTCCAGGACCCGCGGGCTGTCCGCGGTGGCGGTCCAGGAGTTGATCGCCGCGTCGATCTCGTCGCTGCGCCGCACGCGGCCCATGTTGGTCCGCAACTGCGGGTCCTCGGCCAGGTCGGGGCGGCCGATCAGCCGCATCAGCCGGTCGAAGATGGCGTTGTTGTTGCCGCCGACGACCACGTACTTGCCGTCCGCGCACTGGTAGGTGTTGGACGGGACCACGCCGGGGATCGTCGGCCCGGTGGCCTCCCGGGTGACGCCGAAGGCGTCGAAGTCGGGCACCGAGGACTCCATGAGGGAGTAGATGGCCTCGTAGAGCGCCACGTCGACGGTCTCCCCCGGCTGCCCGGCGCGGCGGCGGAGCAGCCCCATCAGAGCGCCGATCACCGCGTAGAGACCGGCCACCGAGTCGGCCAGGCTCACCCCGGTGCGCACCGGTGGCAGGCCCGGGTAACCGGTCAGGTGCCGCACCCCGCCGAAGGCTTCGGCGACCCCGCCGAAGCCCGGGCGCTCCCGGTACGGGCCGGTCTGGCCGAACCCGGAGATCCGCACCAGCACCGCTGCCGGGTTGACCGCGCGGATCTCCGCCGGACCCAGGCCCCACTTCTCGAGGGTGCCGGGCCGGAAGTTCTCCAGCACGATGTCGGCGTCGGCGAGTAGCCGCCGCGCGATGTCCTGCCCCCGCTCGGAGCGCAGGTCCAGGGTGATCGAGCGCTTGTTCCGCGCCATGGCGCGGAACAGCAGCGACACGTCACCGCCGTGCAGCCGCCAGCTGCGCAGCTCGTCCCCGGTGCGCGGGCGCTCGACCTTGACCACGTCGGCGCCGAACTCGGCCAGGATCCGGCCGGCCGTCGGTGCGGCGATGAAGTTGCCCAGCTCGACGACCCGGACCCCGGTCAGCGGGCCGTGCCCGGTGGACGTCGTCATCGGGTCCTCTCCTGTTGTCACGTGCGATCGGTGGTGGGGCGATGTGCGCGCCCGCGGGCCGCGAGGTGTCCGCCTCCGCAAGCCCCGTTTTCCAATATTTGGGAAACCTTTCCCAAAACTGATCGCAGCGAACGTAACCGCCCGGATCCGCCCGCACAAGACCCGCTCCGCGACTCGGGCAGGCGAGCTCCGGTGCCCGCTACCGGGAGGACCGGCGCGGTCACGCACCGCAGCAGGAAAACGCGTCAGCGCAGGGGGTTGGCCTCGACGAGGTACTCCGGGGCGGACAGCCGCCACGCCTCGTAGACCAGCTCCTCGAGCTCGTCGGCGTCGATCTTGGGCAGGTGCACCACGACCCAGCCGAACCCGCCCGCGGTGAACTGCACCTCGAACACCTCGGGCCGCTCGGAGACCAGCGCGATCTGCTCGGACAGGGTCTGCTTCAGCCCGACCGTCCTGGTGCGCGGCCAGTAGTAGCCGAAGCCCTTGCCGTGCACGCTGAACGACGTGTGGTCCCGCCCCTCGCCCTGCTCGACCTCGGCGAGGCGCTCGACCATCCGCAGGAACCGACTGCTGGCCACACCCATGCCCGGCATCATCGCGCACCGCACCGACAACCACCGAGCACCGCCTTGATCGCCCGGTGGCCGTGTGTATGCTGTGCCGGTCCGCCACCGCGCCCGCCGGTTGAGCACAACTCGTCCCCGGCGCACCAGCCCCGTCCGCAGCAGAACTGGAGCCGGTCGCGCGCCGGCCCCGACGAATCGGACGCCTCGCCATGTCGGACATCGCTGTCTTCGCCAACACCGCGATCACCATCGTCGGTGTCGTGCTGCTCATCCTCCGGGTCAAGATCAGCCCGGCGATCGCGCTGGTGCTCGGCGCGATCTACCTGGGCCTGGTGTCGGGCCTGGGGCCGGAGCAGACGATCAAGTCCATCACCACCGGTTTCGGCGACCTGATGGGCGAGGTGGGGCTGCTCATCGCCTTCGGCGTGCTGCTGGGGTCGCTGATGGCCTCGCTGGGCGCCATCGAGCAGCTGGTGGACCGGCTGGTGCGCCTCTTCGGCCCGAAGACGCTGCCCTACGCCTTCGGCTCCACCGTCGGCACCGTGCTGCAGTCGATCTTTGCCGACGTGCTGCTGGTGATCACCGCACCGCTGGCCAGCCGGTTGTCCCGGCAGATCGGCCCGCAGGGCGCGGCGCGGATGTGCGCGGCGATGGCGCTGGGCATCGAGGTCGGCCTGGTGTTCGTGGTGCCCGGCGTGGGTGCGGTGGCGCTGGCCGGGGTGCTGGACCTGCCGTTCGGCAAGATGTTCCTCTTCGGCGCCGTCACCGCCGTGTTCACCATCATCACCACGCTGGCGCTGTTCACCGCGCTGGCCAGGCGCGGCCTGTGGAACCCCGAGCTGGACGAGACCGAGGAGCTGCCGGTCGCCGAGGTGGAGCCCGAGTCCGACCGCCGCTTCCCGCCGCTGGCCCTGTCGCTGTCGCCGCTGCTGCTGGCACTGCTGCTGATCGCGTTCGGCGCGATCGCCGAGATGCTGGGCGCCAGCTCGCCGGTGGTCGACTTCCTCGGCGACCCGGTCATCGCGCTGCTGATCGGCCTGGTCGGCGCGCTGGCCATCGCCCGCTGGAAGCTGCCCGCGGAGCAGACCGAGGCGGCGTTCAAGCGCGGGTTCCACGAAAGCGGGCAGATCCTGATCCTCACCGGCGTGGGCGGTTCGCTGGCGCAGACGGTCAAGGACGTCGGGCTCGGCGAGCTGCTGAAGGACTACTTCACCACCAACACGCTCGTCCCGCTGCTGCTGGTGTGGGCGGTGGCGGCGGTGCTGCACATCGCCGTCGGCTCGGTGGTGCTGGCCTCGATCACCGCGGCGGGCGTCCTGGGCCCGGTGATGCCGATGCTGGGCATCGACCCGGTCTTCGTCGCCCTGGCGGCGGGCGCGGGCTCGCTGTTCGTCATCCACGCCACCAGCAACACCTTCTGGCTCCTGCAGACCCTGCTGCCGCAGACCACCCGCGGCGCGCTGAAGTCGGTGACCCTGACCGTCTCGGCGGCCTCGGTCATCGCCATGGTCCCGATCCAGCTCATGGCGTTCCTGTTCTGAAGCGGCCGCTGCCGCTGCCACCGGATCGGCGTACTGGTTCGCCGTGACATCCGGTGTTCGACTGCCTAGCATCGGTTCACCAGTGAGAAGTGTTTTCACGATCGCGAAGTGAGGGTGGTCGGGTTGTCGTCGCTGGATGAGCTGGGATTCCGCCTGCACGCCGATGACTCGGTCCTGATCGCCCGCACCGACGTGGCCCCGGGCGCCTACGGCGGGGTCCAGGTGCCCGACGAGGTCCCCCGCGGCCACAAACTGGCCACTGTGGACATCCCCCGCGGCGCGCCGGTCCGCAAGTACGGCCAGGTCATCGGTTTCGCCTCGCGCCCGATCACCGCCGGTGAGCACGTGCACACGCACAACGTGGAGTACCAGGACTTCCAGCGGGAGCACGCCTTCGGCGCCGACGTGGTGCCCACCGAGTACGTGCCCAGCGCGCAGCGCGCCACCTTCCGGGGCTTCGTGCGGCCCGACGGGCGGGTCGGCACCCGCAACTACCTCGCGGTGCTGACCTCGGTGAACTGCTCGGCGACCGCCGCGAAGATGATCGCGCGCCGGATCGAGGCCTCCGGCGTGCTGGACGACTACCCCAACGTCGACGGCGTCTGCCCGCTGACCCACACCCTGGGCTGCGGGCACAGCGGCCAGGGCAACGAGGGCTTCGAGGTGCTGCGGCGCGCGCTGCGCGGCTACGCCGGGCACCCCAACCTCGCCGGGCTGCTGGTGATCGGGCTGGGCTGCGAGGTCAACCAGGTCCGGAGCCTCACCGAGGACCTGCGGCTGCCACCGGGCATGCCGGTGCACGCGATGACCATCCAGGAGCTCGGCGGTACCAAGAAGACGGTGGCCGAAGGCGTGCGGCGGATCGAGGAGATGCTGCCGGTCGCCAACGCCTACCAGCGGCAGACCGTCTCCGCGGACAAGCTGGTGCTGGCCATGGAGTGCGGCGGTTCCGACGCCTACTCCGGGATCACCGCCAACCCCGCGCTCGGCGCGGCGGCGGACCTGCTGGTCCGGCACGGCGGCACCGCGGTGTTCGGCGAGACCACCGAGATCTACGGCGCCGAGCACCTGCTCACCCGGCGCGCGGTCAGCCGCGAGGTCGGCGAGAAGCTGGTGGACCGGATCGCCTGGTGGGAGCAGCACGTCCAGATCGACGGCAGCTCGATCAACAACAACCCCTCCCCCGGCAACAAGGCGGGCGGGCTGACCACGATCCTGGAGAAGTCGCTCGGCGCGGCGGCCAAGGGCGGCACCACCAACCTCGTCGACGTCCTGCAGTACGCCGAACCGATCACCAGCAGCGGCCTGGTGTTCATGGACACCCCCGGCTACGACCCGGTCAACGCCACCGGGCTGATCGCCGGCGGCGCCCAGCTGCTGTGCTTCACCACCGGCCGGGGTTCGGCCTTCGGCTGCAAGCCCGCGCCGAGCATCAAGCTGGCCACCAACACCCCGCTCTACGAGCGGATGAGCGACGACATGGACATCAACTGCGGGGTGATCGCCGACGGCGAGCTGACGGTGCCCGAGATGGGCCAGCAGATCTTCGAGCACATCCTGCGGGTGGCCTCCGGGGAGCAGACCCGGAGCGAGGAGCTCGGCTACGGCGAGGAGGAGTTCGTCCCCTGGCACCTGTCCACAGTGCTCTGATCGCGGTGTCCGATTTCCGCCGGACACCGGGGCCCGCGCGCAGCATGATCGTTCCATGCGCAATACCGACGACGTGCTGTTCGACCACCTCCGCCGGACCAACGAGGACTTCGCCGCCCTGGTGGGCGAGGTAGGCCCGGAGCAGTGGACCGCCCCGACACCGTGCCCGGACTGGGACGTGCGCGCCCTGGTGAGCCATCTGGTGCAGGCGAACGTGATCTACCGGATGCTCCTGCGCGGCGGCAGCAGCGACCAGTTCCTGACCATCCGCGAGCACAACACCCTCGGCGACGACCCGGTCGGTTCGTTCCGCACCGCGGCGCAGGAGTGCCTGGCCGCCTTCGCCGAACCGGGGGTGCTGGACCGGGACGTGGACTACCCCTTCGGCCCGGCTGACGGCCGCAAGCTGCTCGGCCTGCTGATCGCCGACACGGTCGTGCACACCTGGGACCTGGCCCGCGCCACCGGAGCCCCCGAGGACCTCGACCCCGAACTCGTCGAGTGGGTCGACGCCAACTTCGAGCAGCTCTACACCGGGGTGGCCGAAGGCCCGCTCGACCCGAACACCACGCAACGCCACTTCGCCGCTCCCGCCCCCCGAGCGCAGGGCGAGACCCGCCAGCACCGGATGCTCCGCCTGGCGGGCCGCACCCCCTGATGAGGTGTCGAGGGTGACCTCCGCCCAGGAGGCCCGGTACCTGTCCACAGTGCACTGCTCGGCCGTCGGCGCACTCCGCGAGCGCGGGACGGCTGGCTCAGCCGGTGGAGACCGCCTGCCACTCCTCGGCGAGGAGTCCGAGCACGACTTCGTCCATGAACTCACCCAGAACCCAGGACGAGGACCGCAGCACGCCTTCGCGGACGAAGCCGTTGCGCTCGGCGGAGCGCAGCATCGACGCGTTGTCCGCCAGCGTCTCGACCTGCAGCCGCTTGAGACCGCGGACGATGAAGCCGTAGTGGCACAGCACCGCGACCACGTCGGTGCCGTAGCCCTTGCCCCGGGCGGACGGCAGCAGGCCCAGCCCGATGTGCGCGGACCGGTGGTGGTTGTCGATGCCCCACAGCGTCGCGGTGCCGACCAGCTCGCCACCGGCCAGCTCCACCACGGAGAACGGGACGATCTGCTCGTTCTCGTCGTCCACCACGAGCCGCGAGTCGTTCGACCCGGGCGTGATCGGCCGCCACGGCCGACCCTCGGCCCGCGAACCGGTGACCACGTCGTCGTAGAGCTCGGTCCGCAGGACCGGGATGTCGTCCTCGTGCCGGGCCCTGAGCCCGACCGCGCTACCCCTGAGCATGAGGAGGTTCTTACCCCGATCGGGTGATCATGGCAACTACATGAGCGCGAGGGGGCCTCCGAGCACCGCTCCGAGGCCCCCTCGACCTTCCGCTCAGGCCGCGACCGGCTGGCGCGGGGTGCTCAGGTCCCAGCGGTGGCGGGTGAGCACCACCGGAACCCCTTCGCCACGCGCTTCGGCGGCGAAGACCTCCGCGCGAGCGCGGCGCCACCACACGACCGTGCGGGAAGCGCCGAACAGCAGCAGCGCCACCAGGGCCAGCATCGCCACCCGGTACTCCGAGCCCCCCGGCATGCCCTGCGCCACGTCCAGGACCAGTCCCACGCACAGCACGCCCAGCGCCGTCGCGGAGTGGCCGCCCGCGTTGGCCACACCGGTCGCGGTGCCCACCTGCTGCACCGAGTTGTAGTCGCGCACCAGGGCGAAGGCCACCGACGAGACCGGGCCGCCCAGCGCGAAGACCAGGAACGCCGCCGCGATCACCGCCACCGGCGGCCGCCCCTGCGGCCAGCCCAGCAGCACCACCCAGGACAGCGCGTTGACCGCCAGGTAGCCCAGCACGATCCACATCCGCCACTCCGGTCGGCTGCCGATCAGCGCGCCCACCACCGGGCCGCCGACGACCTGGCCAATGATCAGCAGGCTGAGCAGCACGCTCGCCGTCGATGCAGGCACCCCCAGGCCGTTCACCAGGTACGGGAAACCCCACAGCAGGGTCAGCGCGCCCGAGGCGAACATCGTGCAGAAGTGCGTCCAGAACGCCAGCCGGGTGCCCGGCACCGACCACGCGTCCCGCACCTGCTGGAACACCGCTCCGCCGCGGCGCGGCTGCGCACCACCCGGCGCGACGTCGCGGACGACCGTGCTGGTCACCGCCGCATAGCCCAGCGTCAGCGCGCCCACCAGCAGGAACGTCGCCGTCCACCCCAGGTTCCGCAGCGCCATCGCCAGCGGGAACGTGGCCGCGACACCACCCAGCGCCCCCAGCGCGCTGGACACCGTCGCCACCAGCGCGTAGCGGCGGGCGGAGAAGTGCGACGCCACCAGCCGCAGGATGCTCACCCACATCAGCGCGTCGCCCAGGCCCAGCACCGCGCGGGCCACCAGGCCCGCCGTGTACGTGTCGGCGACGGCGAAGAGAACTTGCCCGGTCCCGAGAAGCACCACCGCCGTGGTGATCACCCGGCGGGACCCGTAGCGGTCCACCAGCAATCCGGTGGGAATCTGCATGCCGGCGTAGATGCCGACCTGCAGGACCGTGAACGCGCTCAGCGCGGCCGGACCGACGTCGAAGCGGTCCAGCGCCTGCGTTCCGGCGACCCCCAAGCTGCCCCTGTGAAACACCGCGGCGAGGTAGGCGACCACCGCCGCGCCCCAAATCCACCAAGCCCGACGCTCCGGTCGGTCGGCAGCCACCAAAGACCTCCTTGTTCAGATGTGCGGACCGGTCAGCGTCGACCGGTTGTCCACCGTGCATGTCGGCGACCGGCGGGCAGGGGTTACGCCGAACGCGAGTGGACTGCGCCACACTCCGCGAACCACCGCCGCACCAACGTAATTCCACTGCAAGATCTACAGTGGACGGACGATCAGAGCTCGGCGGCGACCTCGTCCAGGAGGCCGACCAGACCGGCCAGCGCCGGGCTCGGGTCGTCCTCCCGCCACACCAGCGCCAGCGGGACCGGCGGCGCGTCGTGCACCGGCACCAGCACCACGCCCGGCACCTTCAGGTGCCCCGCGGTCGTCGGCACCAGGCCGATCCCGGAGCCCGCGCCCACCAGTGACAGGATGGTGTGGGTGTCGGGCGCCTCCTGCACGAAGCGCGGGCTGAAGCCGTGGTGCAGGCAGGCAGCCTGCACCAGCTGGTTGACCACCGACCCGCGGTTGGTCGGGTAGCTGATCATCGGCTCGTCGCGCAGGTCGGCCACCCCGACGCTGCGCCCGGCCAGCCGGTGGTGCTCCGGCAGGGCCGCCGCCAGCGGGTGCTGCTCCAGCTCCCGCACCCGCAGACCCCCGGTCGGCACCGGCAGCCGCAGCAGCCCGGCGTCGACCTCCTGCTGGTGCAGCCGGTCCACCAGCTCCCCGCCGTAGAGCGGACTGACGATGTCGAGCCGCACCTGCGGGTAGCGCTCCCGGAACTTGCGCACGATCAGCAGCATCACCTGGTACGAGGTCTGCCCGCTGAACCCCAGCCGCACCACCCCGATCTCCCCGGCCGCGGCCTGCCGGGCCAGCCGCGGGGCGGCCTCGGCCGACTCCAGTGTCTTGCGCGCCTCGCGCAGGAACGCCTCCCCCGCGGCCGTGAGCCAGACCCGCCGCGTGGTGCGCCGCAGCAGCGGCACGCCCACCTCGTGCTCCAAGCGCTTGATCTGCTGCGAGAGCGGCGGCTGCGACATGTGCAGCCGGGCCGCCGCGCGCCGGAAGTTGAGCTCCTCGGCGACGGCGACGAACGCCCGCAGGTGGCGCAGTTCCACACCGACCTCCCGACCGCGAGCGGCTCTGCCCAGGTCAACACGCATTGTGTCACGCAGCCGAATCAAACCTAGCTGATTTTGGTGTTGGACGGGAACACGACCGGTGACCTAGCTTCGCAGGTACCGGGATCGCGGTGCGGCGCTCGCCGGACCCGGCCGCCGCCTCGCTGGAAGAGCCGGTGCACCAACGGGTTTCGCCTGCCAGCGCAGCAGGCGCCCGGAGGTCGGCGACGAGTGATGGGTGGTGCGATGGATCCGAACGTGTTCGACGACGTGCTGCGCACGGTGCGCGCTTTCGTCCGCGACGAGGTGGTGCCCGCCGAGGACGAGATCGAGCGGACCGACGCGATCCCGGAGCGGCTGCGCGCCACCGCCGCGGCCATGGGGCTGTTCGGCTTCGCGCTGCCGGAGGAGCACGGCGGGCTCGGCCTGTCGATGACCGAGGACGTGCGGCTGGCCATGGAGCTGGGCCACACCGTCCCGGCGTTCCGGTCGATGTTCGGCACCAACAACGGCATCGCCGGGCAGGTCATCGTCAAGCACGGCACCGAGGAGCAGCAGCAGCGGTGGTTGCCACGGCTGGCCGCCGGGGAGGCGATCGCCTCCTTCGCGCTCACCGAGGACGGTGCGGGCTCGGACCCGAGCTCGGTGCGCACCAAGGCGGTCCGCGACGGCGACCACTACGTGCTGTCCGGGGCGAAGCGGTTCATCACCAACGCCCCGCACGCCGACGTGCTGGTGGTCTTCGCGCGGACCGGCGAGGACGCGCACGGCGGCATCTCGGTGTTCCTGGTCGAGACCGGGCTGGACGGGGTCCGGGTCGGCCCGCCGAACGCGAAGATGGGCCAGGCCGGGGCGCACACCGCCGAGGTGTTCTTCGACGACGTGCGGGTGCCCGCCTCGGCGCTGGTCGGCGGGCAGGAGGGCACCGGATTCCGCGCCGCGATGTCCTCGCTGACCCGCGGTCGACTGCACATCGCGGCGATCTGCGCGGGGTTGGCCGGGCGGATCGTCGAGGAATCGGTGCGCTTCGCCGCCGAGGCCGAGCAGGGCGGCCAGCCGATCGGCCGGTTCCAGCTGGTGCAGGCGCTGCTGGCCGAGTCGCAGGCGGAGTACTACGCGGGCCGGTCGATGGTGCTGGAGGCGGCGCGCGAGTACGACTCCGGGGCGGACACCCGGCTGGCGCCGTCCTGCGCGAAGTTGTTCTGCAGCGAGATGGTCTCCCGGGTGGCCGACCGGGCGGTGCAGGTGCACGGCGGGTCCGGGTACATGCGCGGGGTGCCGGTGGAGCGCTTCTACCGCGACTCCCGGGTGTTCCGCATCTACGAGGGCACCAGCGAGATCCAGAAGTTGATCATCGCCAAGCAGCTCCTGCGCCAGTTCGCCTGACCGGTCCCCAGCAGCTCCGGGGAACCAGGCACGCGGTTCCCGGCTCCGAGCACTTCGTCCGCACCCCACTGCGAGGAGGATCCCGTGGCCGATGCCGCCAACTCCGCGGTCCAGCGCTTGCTGCACCCCCGGTCGATCGCCGTCCTCGGCGCCTCGGACAACCCGGTCAAGCTGTCCGGGCGGCCGATCGAGCTGATGAAGCGGTTCGGCTACACCGGTCGACTGCTGCCGATCAACGCCCGGCGCGCGGAGGTCCAGGGCCTGCCCGCCTACCGCGACCTGGACGAGGTCGACGGCGAGATCGACCTGGCCATGGTCATGCTGCCCGCGGACAAGGTCGTCGACGGCCTGCGCGCCTGCGCCGCCCGCGGCATCCCGGCCGCGACCGTCGGCGCGTCCGGCTTCGCCGAGACCGGTCCGCGCGGCGAGCACCTGCAGCGGCAGCTGGTCGAGGTCGTCGCCGAGACCGGCATCCGGGTGCTGGGGCCGAACTGCCTGGGCATGTTCACCCTGCGCGACCGCGCGATGCCGACCTTCACCTCCGCGATGGACGAGGTCGCGGAGCTGGTCGACGGACCGGTGGCCTTCGTCAGCCAGAGCGGCGCCTTCGGCACCTTCATCTTCAGCGCGGCGCAGAACGCCGGGCTGGGCATCTCGCACTTCCTCAACACCGGCAACGAGGCCGACCTGTCGGTGGCCGAGGTGCTGGGCGGGCTGGTGGAGACCGACGGGGTCGGCGTGCTGATGGCCTACCTGGAGGGCGTGCACCGGGGTCGGGAGCTGCTGGCGGTGGCGCGCCGGGCGCACGAGCTGGACAAGCCCGTCCTGGTGGTGAAGGTCGGCCGCTCCGAGGCCGGGGCCCGCGCCGCCCAGTCGCACACCGCCTCGCTGGCCGGGGAGGACGCCGTGTTCGACGGCGCCGCCCGCCAGCACGGCATCGTCCGGCTGACCGGGCAGGAGCAGCTGCTCGACGCCGCGCAGGTCTTCGCCAGCGGTCGGCGCACCCGGGGTCGGCGGCTGAGCACGCTGTCGCTGTCCGGTGGCGCCGGGGTGCTGATGGCCGACGTGGCCAGCGACCACGGCCTGCTGGTGCAGCCGTGGGAGGAGGCGTGGCAGCAGCGGATGGCCGAGGTGATCCCGGAGTACGGCTCGCCGCGCAACCCGGTGGACCTGACCGCGACGCTGATCAGCGACCCGGACCTGCTGCGCCGCGGCCTCGACGTCGCGGTGCGGCACCCGGGCACGGACATGATCGCGGTGCTGCTGGGCAACGCCGACCACGCCTCCGCGCAGCTGATCGACGCCATCGTGCAAGCGCACCGGGCCACCGACCGCCCGCTGGTGGTGGTGTGGACCGGGGGCAGCGGCCGTCCCCGCCGACACCTGCAGGAGCTGGGCATCCCGTGCTTCACCGATCCCGGCCGGGCCGCCGCCGCGCTGGGCGAGCTGGCCGACTTCAGCCTGCGCCCGCCGCTCCCCTCGCCCGAGCGGCCGGACGACATCGACGACCACGTGGTGCGCGCGATCGTCCAGGACGCCCGCGACCAGGGCCGCACCCAGCTCGACGAGCACGAGTCGAGCCGCCTGATCGCCGCCTACGGCATCCCGTGCGCCGGGGCGTTCCCCGCCACGACACCGGATGCGGCGGTCGACGCCGCGCACGACCTCGGCGGCCCGGTGGCGGTCAAGCTGCTGTCCGACCGCATCGGCCACAAGTCCGACCTCGGCGGGGTGCGGCTGGACCTGACCGACGCCGCGGAGATCCGCTCAGCAGCGGCGGAACTGCTCGCCATCGGCCGCGAAGCCGGTGACCCCGGGGCCCGGCTGCTGGTCCAGCGGATGGCCGCTGGCGGCACCGAGCTGATCGCGGGCATCAAGCACGACCCGGCGTTCGGTCCGGTCGTGGTGGTCGGGTTCGGCGGGGTGCTGGTGGACGTGCTCGCCGACAGCCAGGTCGGCGTCGCACCGCTGGACACCGGTGCCGCCGAGCGCCTGCTGCGCTCGCTGCGCGGCAGCCGCCTGTTCGGCGAGGTGCGCGGCAGGCCGGCGCGGGACCTCGCCGCGGCGGCCGAGGCGGTGGTGCGCCTGTCCTGGCTGGCCCACGACCTGGCCGACGACATCGCCGAACTCGACGTCAACCCGCTGCTGCTCGACGAGGTGGGCAGGGGTGTCGTGGCGGTGGATTGCCTGGCGGTCCTGAACTCGTGAGCGGCGATGGTGGTTCTGACGACCATCGCCGCTCACGAGCACTGGAGAGAGGGAGTGAGTGAAGTGACGACTCCGACCGGGGTGGCTCCGGAGGTCGTGTTCCGGGACGGGCTGGCCGCCGGCGAGCTGCGGTTCCAGCGCTGCCAGGCGTGCTCGGCGGCGGTGTTCCCGCCGCGCGTGCTGTGCCCGGGGTGCGGCAGCGACGCCCTGTCCTGGCAGCGCAGCAGCGGGCGCGGGGCGGTCTACTCCACGACCGCGGTGCGAGGCCGCGACGGCGCGCACAACGTCGCGCTGATCGACCTCGACGAGGGCTTCCGCATGATGTCGCGGGTCGAGGGCGTCGCGGCCGACCGGGTGCTGATCGGGGCCCGGGTCGGGCTGGCCGTGGTCGAGCAGGACGGGCAGCCCGTCGCGGTGTTCCGGGAGGAGCGGTCATGACGTTGCGCGGCAGGACAGCGGTGGTCGGGGTGGCCGAATCCGACCTCGGGCAGGTCGCCCCGGGGCTGACCCCGCTGGACCTGGTCGGGCAGGCGGCGGTGCGCGCGCTGGCCGACGCCGGGCTGGCCAAGTCCGATGTGGACGGTCTGTTCACCGCCTCGTCCTACTACCCGATGTCGGGCATGGACACCGCCCAGTACCTGGGCATCCGGCCGGAGTACGTGGACGGCTCCACCATCGGCGGCAGCTCGTTCGTCTCGCACCTGCTGCACGCCGCCGCGGCGATCGACGCGGGGCTGGTCACCACGGCGCTGATCGTCTACGGCAGCACCCAGCGCTCCGACGGCGGGCGCCTGGTCTCGCCGTCCAAGCCCAACCCGCACGAGGCGCCCTACCGGGCCCGCCACCCGATCAGCATGTACGCGCTGGCCGCCGCCCGGCACATGCACCAGTACGGCACCACCCGCGAGCAGCTGGCCGACGTGGCGGTGGCCGCGCGGCAGTGGGCGCAGCTCAACCCGGTGGCCTTCGCGCGCGACCCGCTGACCCGCGAGGACGTGCTGGCGGCGCGGATGATCAGCGACCCGCTGACCAAGCTGGACTGCTGCCTGGTCACCGACGGTGGCGGCGCGGTGGTGCTGACCAGCGCCGACCGCGCCCGGGACCGGCCCGGCGAGCCGGTGTTCCTGCTCGGCGCGGGCGAGGCCACCTCGCACCGCAGCATCTCGGCGATGCCGGACCTGACGGTCACCGCGGCGGTCGAGTCCGGTGGCCGGGCCTTCGCGATGGCCGGGCTCGGGCCGCGGGACGTCGACGTGGTGGAGCTCTACGACGCCTTCACCATCAACCCGGTCCTGTTCCTGGAGGACCTCGGGTTCTGCGCGAAGGGCGAGGGCGGCGAGTTCGTCGCCGAGGGCCGCATCGCGCCGGGCGGGCAGCTGCCGGTGAACACCAACGGCGGGGGCCTGTCCTACTGCCACCCGGGGATGTACGGGATCTTCACCATCATCGAGGCGGTGCGCCAGCTGCGCGGCGGGTGCGGCGCGCGGCAGGTCGAGGGCGCGGAGGTGGCGCTCGCGCACGGCAACGGCGGTGTGCTGTCCAGCCAGGTCACCGCGGTCTTCGGCGTGGGAAGCGCGCTGTGACACGGAATTCGTCCGAGCACTGTGGAGGTTCGTTGATGTTGCAGGACAAGGTCGTGGTGATCACCGGCGGTGCCAAGGGGATCGGGTTCGCGATCGCGGAGAACTTCGCCGCGCAGGGCGCTAAGGTGGTGCTCGCCGACATCGACGGCGACCACGCGGCGCGGTCCGCGGAGGCACTGGGCGGCACGGCGCTCGGCGTGGCCTGCGACGTGACCGACCCGGCGGCGGTGCAGGCGGCGGTCGCGGCGGCCACCGGCGAGTTCGGCTCGCTGGACGTGATGGTCAACAACGCGGGCATCACCCGCGACGCCACCATGCGCAGGATGCCCCTGGACGACTTCGAGGTGGTGCTGGACGTGCACGTCAAGGGTGCCTGGCTGGGCACCCGCGCCGCGGCGGCGGTGATGCGCGAGCAGGGCAGCGGCTCGATCGTGAACATCTCGTCGATCTCCGGCAAGGTCGGCATGGTCGGCCAGACCAACTACAGCGCGGCCAAGGCGGGCATCGTCGGCCTGACCAAGGCGGCGGCCAAGGAGGTCGCGCACAAGGGCGTGCGGGTCAACGCGGTGCAGCCGGGTCTGATCCGCACGGACATGACCGCCGCGCTGCGCGAGGACGTCTGGAACGCCAAGCTCCAGGAGATCCCGATGCAGCGCGCCGGCGAACCCGCCGAGGTGGCCAACGTCGTGCTGTTCCTGGCCTCCGACCTGTCGTCCTACATGACGGGCTGTGTCCTGGAGATCACCGGCGGCCGCCACATCTGACGGCGCGGAACCACCCCGCTGGCGGACCCGGTCAGTCGCGGGGGGGTTCGGGGTGGCCGGCGAGCTCGGCGAGGATGGCCTGGGTGTGCTCGCCGACCTCCGGGACCGGGTCCATCCGCGGTTCCCGGCCCGGCACCGTCACCGGGGGCAGCAGGGCGCGCAGCGGACCGGCCGGGGAGTCGACCTCGCGCCAGCGGTCGCGCGCCGCCAGCTGGGGGTGGTCGGCGAACTCCGCCACGGTGCGCATCCGGGCGTTGGCGATGCCAACCCGCTCCAGCCGCTGCTCGATCTCCGCGCTGCGCATCAAGGCGAACACCGCCTCGACCGCGACCTGCAGCTCGAACACGTTCGCCACCCGCTTCGGGTTGGCGTCGAACCGCGGGTCGGTGGCCAGCTCCGGCCGCTCCAGCACCTGCTCGCAGAACTTCACCCACTCCCGCTCGTTCTGCACGCCGAGGAACATCTGGCCCCCGTCGCCCGCCGCGAACGGCCCGTAGGGGGCGATGGCGGCGTGCCGCGCGCCAGCCCGCGCCGGAGCCGTCCCGCCGTAGTAGCCGTAGTAGTACGGGAAGCCCATCCACTCGCCCAGCGCGTCGAACAGCGACACCTCGAAAGCCGTGCCGCGCCCGGTGCGCTCGCGCTCGTAGAGGGCCGTGAGCACGCCGGTGTAGGCGTACATGCCCCCGGCGATGTCGGCGGTGGAGATGCCGGTCTTGGCCGGGCCGTCGGGGGTGCCGGTGATGGAGACCAGCCCAGTCTCGCACTGGATCAGCAGGTCGTAGGCCTTCTTGTCGCGGTAGGGCCCGGAGCTGCCGTAGCCGGAGAGGTCGCACACGATCAGCCGCGGGTCCCTCGCCCGCAGCTGCTCCGCGCCCAGGCCGAGCCGAGCCGCGGCGCCCGGGGCGAGGTTCTGCACGAAGACGTCCGCGCGGGCCAGCAGTTCGTCCATCACCTCGCGGTCGGCCGCCGCCTTGAGGTCCAGGACGATGCTCTCCTTGTTGCGGTTGAGCCAGACGAAGTGGCTGGACAGCCCCTTCACCGAGGTGTCGTAGCCGCGGGCGAAGTCCCCGGCCGGGCGCTCCACCTTGATCACGCGCGCGCCCAGGTCGGCCAGCTGCCGGGTGGCGAACGGCGCGGCGACCGCCTGCTCCAGGGACACCACGGTCACGCCTTCCAGCGGAAGCATCGACCCGCTCTCCTTCCCGCCGCGCGGATTTGTACGGCCAATCGGAGGTCAGCATTGCCTGGACGCTCCCACCATGTCAATGCCGTCTCGCCTTACCAGGCCAACTATGGCCGTACATATTTCGGCACATTTTGACCACGCAAGAACGCTATTGACCGGTCAATTGACGGCCAGCTAGATTCCACCTCATGGCAACCCCGGCGTACCTGCGCATCCGCACCGAACTGGAGCAGCGGATCCGCTCCGGCGCGCTGCCGCCCGGCAGCCGGTTGCCCACCGAAGCCGAGCTCCAGCAGCAGCACTCGGTCAGCCGCGCGACCGCGCAACGGGCGCTGACCGAGCTGGCCCAGGCCGGGCTGGTGGAGCGCCACCGGCGGCGAGGCACCTTCGTCGCCGAAGGGGCGCGGCAGGAGAACCTGCTGCGCGTGGTGAACCCGACGTTGCGGGGCCCGGAGATCCCGGGGCGGCACGCCGTGGACTCGGCGTCGGTGATCCCGGCGCGCGATGCCGACGTCGAACTGCCCGGCGTGCCCGACGACGCGCCGGTGAACCACCTGCGGCGGTTGAAGTTCGACGTGGACGACAACCCGATCGCTGTGGAGCTCTCCGCTGTTCCGTTCTCGCTGGCGCCACGGCTGCTGGACGAGGACCTGGCCCACCTGACCGTGCACGACTACTTCGCCCGCACAGGCGTGCCCGCCGCCAAGTCCCGGGTCTACGTCGACCCGGTCCTGCTCGACGAGGCCACCGCGGCCCGCCTGCACCTGGCACCGGGCGGTGCGGTGATCCGGCTCCGCCGGTTGACCTGGTTGACCGACGGCAAGCTCGCCGAAGCCATGTGGCACATCATCCGCCCGGACCTGGTCGAGTTCTTCATCGAGCAGACCATCCCCTCCCCAGCGCACTCCTGATCCACCGGTCGGCCCCCTGGGACCGGCGCAGCGGCGCACCACCTCCCGCGGTGCCCCCTGCTCGAAAAACCCTGCGTTCCCCTCATCCTTGGAGCGACCATGAGCGCACCTCGTGTCGCAGTGATCGGCACCGGCGTCATCGGTGCCACGACCACCTGGCAGCTGGCCCGGCGCGGCGCCGACGTGCTGGCCTTCGACACCTACTCCCCCGGCCACGACCGCGGCGCCTCCGCCGGGGAGTCCCGCATCTTCCGCACCGCCTACAAGGAGGGCTCGAACTACGTCCCGCTGCTCCAGCGCGCCGGGCGGCTCTGGCGCGAGTTGGAGGGCACCGCGAGCGCCGAGCTGCTGACGATGTGCGGCGGCCTGACGATCGGTCCGGCCGACCACGCCGACGTCCTGGCGGTGCGGCGGTGCGCCGAGGAGCACGGCCTCGACCACGAGGTGCTCGACGCCGACCTGGCCCGCAAGCGCTTCCCGCAGCACCGGATCGACGACGACGAGGTCATGGTGCTCGACCCGGACGCGGGCGTGCTGCGTCCCGAACCCGCGGTGCAGGCCGCACTGCGCGCCGCGGCCGAGGCGGGCGCGGAAGTCCTGCCCTACCACCACATCACCGAGGTGGCCGAGACCTCCGGCGGGTGGCGGATCACCAGCACTGGCAGGACCTTCGACGTCGACCACGTGGTGTTCGCGCCCGGCCCGTGGGCGCACCGCCTGGAACCGCTGCGCTCGCTGCCGATCGAGGTCCGGCGGATCACCGCCTGCTGGTTCGCCGCGCACGACCCCGCCGCGCACCGGCCGGACCGGCTGCCGATCGCGATCCGCCGCCACCGGGACGCCGGGTTCTCCTGCTTCCCGCTACTGGACGGCGTCTCCGTCAAGATCGTGCCGCACCACCTCGGCTGGCCCGTCCTCGCGGACCCCGACGAGCTGCCCCGCAGCGCTGACGCCGAGTTCGCCCGGGCGGCGTCGGAGGCCGCGCGGCGCCTGCTGCCCGGAGTCACCCCGCACCCGGTACGCATCGGCACCTTCGCCGAGGGCTTCACCCCCGACGAGCACGCCCTGCTGGGCCCGCTGCCCGGCCACCGCAACGCCACCGTCATGACCGGGTTCTCCGGCCACGGCTTCAAGCTCGCCCCGGTCTTCGGCGAGATCGGTGCCGACCTCGCGCTGCGCGGGAGCACCGAGCACGACATCACCCAGCTGGCCCCCCACCGATTCGCGCGCGCGTGACCACCGGAGGCGAACCATGCCCACAGGATCCACTGGACAGATCATCGGCATCATCGTCGCCAGCCTGCTGGTGATCGGCTTCGGCATCGGCATGTCCGTCTACTTCGGACGGAAGGCGCGGGACTCGCAGGACTGGTTGTCGGCGGGCGAGTCGCTACCGCTGGTCGTGGTGATCATCACCCAGTTCGCCACCGCCACCGGCGGCGGGGTGCTCATCGCGCACGTCGGCATCGGCTACAAGTCCGGCTGGTCGGTGTTCATCTACGAGGGCTGCGTGCTGGTCGGCTTCCTCGTGCTGATGCTGATCGCGAAGTGGTTGCGGCAGCAGCGCTTCACCACCGTGCCGGACATCATCACCAAGCTGTTCGGGCGGCACAAGGTGGTCACCGCGATCGCCGCGCTGGCCGCCCTGGTGGTGCCGTTCGGCTGGCTGGCCACCCAGTTCGTCGCCTTCGCGCAGCTCTTCGGGCAGCTCACCGGGGTCTCGCCGACGGTGCTGATCCTGCTGATCATGGTGGCGTCGCTGCTGTTCGTGCTGCCCGGCGGGCTGACCTCGGTGGCCTGGACCGACTTCGTGTTCGGCCTGTTCATGATCGTGATGTCGCTCGGGGTGGCCGCCTACGCCGTCCACCTGGCGGGCGGTTGGGGCCAGATCACCGCGACCGTGCCGCAGCGGCTGTGGGGCTGGGAGGGCCTCACCGCGGTCGGCTGGGAGCAGATCTGGCTGTGGGTCGCCGCGATCCTGCCCGGCACGCTCACCAACCAGCTCTACTACCAGCGCGTCTTCGCCACCAAGAAGGTCTCCGACGCGCGCCGCGGGCTCGGCCTGTCCGGCCTGACCATGCTCGTCGGCGGCGTCTACGCCGGGTGCATCGGGCTGGCGGTGCACGCGATGAACCCGGGCCTGACCAACGAGGAGGACGCCGCGGGCTGGCTGCTGACCCAGCTGCCGACCTGGCTGGTGATCATCTTCGGCGCGTTCCTGGTGTCGACGATCGTGTCCACCACCGGTGCCGCGCTGCAGTCCGTGGTGGCCAACCTGACCCGCGACGTGTACCAGAACATCGTGGGGCGGGAGCAGGGCGAGCGGCAGACGGTCGCGCTGTCCCGGATGATCACCGTCGGGGTGTCGGTCCTGGCCGCGGTGCTGGCGATCCTGTTCCCGAAGGCGCTGACCTGGCTCGTCGCCACCTACGCCTACTCGGCGGCCGCGCTGGCCGCCCCGATCTTCCTCGGCTACGCACTGCACAAGCGCCGCCGCCTCACCCCGGCCGCCGCGATCGCCAGCATGCTCACCGGCATCGTCGGGTGCGCCGTGGCGCAGGTGGTCGACACCACGGTTCCGTACGCGGTGTACGGCATCGGCGCCTCGGCGGTGGTGCTGCTGGTGTTCGCGCTCGTCACGCCGGGGAAGCCCAGTGCAGGTGTCCGCAGTGAACTCGTGAGGGAAGAAGCATGAAGATCGCCGTGATCGGTCTCGGCGTGCTCGGGGCCAGCACCGCGCGCGCGTTGGCGCTGGCCGGAGCGGAGGTGACGGTCTTCGAGCGGACCGCTCCGCTGGCCGGGACCACCGGGACGTCGTTCGCCTGGACCAACTCGCACAGCAAGAACCCGCGCTCGTACCACGACCTCAACACCGCGGGCATGGCCGAGCACGACCAGCTGGCCGCCGAGCCGGGCGCGAACTGGTTGGTGCGCACCGGGAACCTGGAGTGGGCCGGGGACCCGGCGGGCGCTGAGCGGTTGGCCGCATCGGTCGCCGAGCTGGTCGGGCGGGACTACCCGGTGGACTGGATCACCCCGGCGCGGGCTCGCGAGCTGGTTCCCGACCTGCGGGTCCCGGACGGGGTCCGCGACATCGCCCACTACCCCACCGAGGGCCACGTGTTCCCAGCGCTGCTGGTGGCCCGGCTGTGGGGTGAGGCGCAGGAGCGCGGTGCCGAGCTCCGCTGCCCCGCCGAGGCGCTCGGCGTGTCCGAAGTGGACGGCAGGGCGCGGGTCGAGCTGCGCGACGGCACCGCGGACTTCGACGCGGTGGTGCTCGCGACCGGGCGGTGGACGGAGGCCCTCACCGCGGTGGCCGGGTACCGGGTCCCGATGGCCGACCCGGACGCGGCGGGCTCGGCCACGGTCGGCCTGCTCGGCTACACCCGCCCGGTCGCCACCCGGCTGGACCGGGTCCTGACCACGCCGCACCTCAACGTCCGCCCGGACGGCGCGGGACGGCTGATCGTGCAGGGCCTGGACCTCGACGCGCACGCGGACCCGGCCAACCCGCCGTCCCCGGACGGCGACCACGCCCGGGTCCTGTGCGAGCGCCTGAACGACCTGCTGGCGGGGACCGAGGGCGCGAGCTTGGAGTCCCTGCGGGTCGGCCAGCGCGCGATGCCCGCCGACGGCCTCACCGTCGCCGGGTTCCTCAGCGGCAGCGGCAGGGTCTACGCCCTGGCCACGCACAGCGGCATCACGCTGGGCCCGCTCCTGGGGCGCCTGGCGGCCCAGGAGCTGCTCACCGGTGACCAGCAGGACCTGCTGGCCGACTTCCGCCCCCAGCGGCTGATCGGCCAGTCCGGCCTCCCGCCGCTGGAACCGGCCCGCTTCGCCGGTCAGCAGTGACCACCGGAGGGGTCGCGATCGGCGATCGCGACCCCTCGGCTGGTCAGCTGAGGTGGCGGCGGAGGAAGTCGAGGGTGCGCGGCCAGGCCGTGCGGGCCGAGTCCTCGTGGTACGAGGCCGGGTTCTGGTCGTTGAAGAAGGCGTGACCGGCCGGGTAGAAGTAGATCTGCGGGCGGACCTGGGACTGCTGCTGGACCTCGTCCCGCAGCTTCCCGACCTGGTCCACGCTGATCGTCCGGTCGTACTCGCCGAAGTGGCACAGCATCGGCGCGGTGAGCCCGGAGAAGTCGGTCTCGTCCACCGCGGGCAGGCCGTAGAACGGCACCACCGCGCCGATCCGGTCGCCCTGCTGCGCGCCCAGCACGATGGCGAACTTCCCACCCATGCAGAACCCGACCGCGCCGACCGACGAGCCCGTCACCTGCTCGTGCCCGAGCAGGAAGTCGACCGCGCCGGCGAGGTCGCGGGCCGCCCGGTCGACCGGCAGCTCCTTCATCAGCCGCGCGGCTTCCTTGCCGTCGTGGGTGGTGTGCCCGCCGTAGAGGTCCGGGGCCAGCGCGACGAACCCCTCCGCGGCCAGCCGGTTCGCCACGTCGGCGACGTGGTCGGTCAACCCCCACCACTCCTGGATGACCACCACGCCCGGCCCACTGCCGGACGGCGTCGCCAGGTACCCGTGCGCGGTGCGCCCGTTGCTGGGGAAGCTGACGTTCTGGTGCGGATTCGTCACCGTGGCACTCCTCTGACCGGACCTCTGAGCCGACCGGCACATGGTCGCGCCGGGTTGGGCTGATCGCACGTGCTCGGGCGCGGGGCGCCGCCGCCCCGGCCAAGATCAACACCGTATCGACCGCCGGGCCGCCTGCCAAGCCCCGCCGCCCGCCGCATCGACCAGGTGGTGGATGCGGCGGATGCCGGGGTGGACGCGGGGAACCGACCGGCACGCCGATGCCGGGCCAGCCCGCGACCCAGCATCGTCGTACCCATGTCGACCACCCCGACCGGCACCGGCCCGGTCCACCTCCAGCAACGCGCCCTCGCCCCTGACCTGGCCCGCGGCGCGATGCTCGCGCTGATCGCCCTGGTCAACTCGGCGATCTACCTCCACGCCCGCCCGTACGGCCTGAAGCAGCACATCGTCGAGGACGGGCTGCTGGACCGCATCACCAGCGCGTTGGTCACGCTGCTCGCCGACGGGCGCGCCTACCCGATGTTCGCCGCCCTCTTCGCCGCCGGGGCGGTGCAGGTGTTGCAGCGTTCCGGTCCCCAGGTCCTGCGCCGCCGGTGCTGGTGGCTGCTGGCGTTCGGGTTCGTCCACGCGGTGCTGCTGTTCCCCGGTGACGTGCTGGGCCTCTACGGCGTGGTCGGCTTCGCGGTCGCCGCCGTGGTGCGCCTGCGGGAGCGCACGCTGCTGATCATCGCCGGGTGCTGGCTGGTCGTCGTCGGCGTGGTCCAGGGGGCCGTCAACTCGCTGGCACCGCCCGGTGATCAGCGGTCCTTCTTCTGGTCCTTCGCCGTCGAGTCGCCACTGGAGGCGGTCGCCCTCCGGCCGGTGGAGTGGTTGATGTCGCCGTTCGGGATCCTCGGTGTGCTCAGTGCGGCGCTGGTCGGGATCTGCATCGGGCGGCGCGGCCTGCTGACCGATCCGGCGCGGTACCGCACCGCGCTGGTCCGCACCGCAGTCGGTGGGCTGTCCACCGCGGTGGTCGGCGGGTTTCCGATGGCACTCGCCGTGGGCGGGTTCTGGGAACCGCCGCACCTTGGTGTCGCGTGGTTGGCCGCCGCGGCGCACGCGGTGACCGGTGTCGCCGGTGGTCTCGGCTACGCGGCGCTGATCGGCCTAGTGGCGATCCGGCTGGGCGACCGGCGCGGACCGGTGGTGCGCGCGATCAGCGCCTGCGGGCAGCGCTCGCTGACCTGCTACCTGTTCCAGTCCGTCGTGTTCGTGGCGCTGCTGATGCCGTTCACGCTGGGCCTGGGCGCGACGCTGGGGTCCGCCGAGGTCGCGCTGCTGTCGCTGGGCACCTGGGTCGTCTCGGTGCTGCTCGCCGAAGTCCTGCGGCGTGCGGGCGAACCTGGTCCGGCGGACCAGCTGTTGCGCCACCTCTCCCGCCGTGGTCTGCCAAACTCGGCGAGGTGACCTTGGGCGAGGAACAGCGCGTCAGGCAGCACCAGCGGACTTGGGACCGGGTGTGGGTGCTGGCGCCGTACGGGTTGCTCGGGTTGGGGTGCGGGGCGTCGCTGCTCAACGCGACCGGGTGGGAGCACCAGCTGGTCACGCTCGCCATCGCGGCCGGGCTGGGGGTGTGGCACTGGTGGTTCGCGGTGGCGCACCCGGACTGGTGCGAGCGCCGGACCGGGCTCATGGTTCTGTACTTCGCCGGCCTGTTGGCGTTGACCGCGCTGCTGGTGTCGCGGAGCACCGGCTTCCAGATCTTCGTCCCGGCCTGCTACGTGCTCGCGTTCGTCACGCTGCCCGGTTGGTTCGCCTACGCCGGTGCGGTGCTCGCCGGAGCGCCGTGGCTGGTGATCCCGGAGACGGACGTACCGCTGACCCTGCTCAACCTCGCGACCGTCACCCCGCTGGCGGCCCTGATCGGCTGGGCGATCCGGGCCATGGAGGGCGAGGCGGCTCGGCGGCACGAGGTCAACACCCAGCTGGTCGCGGCGCTGGCCGAGAACGCGCGGCTGCATGAGGTGCTGGTCGAGCGGGCGAAGGCCGCGGCCACGGCCGAGGAGCGCGCCCGGCTGGCCCGCGAGATCCACGACACCGCGGCCCAGGGGCTGGCCGGGATCGTCACCCAGCTGGAAGCTGCCGAGGAGCTGTCCCCGTCCGAACCGGTGCGCGACCGGCTGGGCAAGGCCCGGTACCTCGCGCGCACCAGCCTGACCGAGGTCCGCCGCTCGATCGAAGCGCTGCGCCCCGGCCCGCTGGAGAACACCCGGCTCGCCGAAGCGATCTCCGGCACCGCGGCGACGTGGCAGGAGCAGCACGGCGTTGCCACCGAGTTCACCCTGACCGGGACGCCGCGCCCCGCACCAGCGGAGGCCGAGGTGGCCGTGCTGCGCGCCGCGCAGGAAGCGCTGTCCAACATCGCCCGGCACGCCCACGCCGAGCGGGTGGACCTCACGCTGTCCTACATGGACGACCTGGTGGTGCTGGACGTGCGCGACGACGGCACGGGTTTCGACGTCGAGGCCGCGTCCGGGTTCGGCTTGCTGGCGTTGCGCGAACGGGTGGGCCAGCTGGCCGGTTCCGTGGAGGTCGAGTCCGCGCCGGGCGCCGGAACCGCGCTCAGCGTCGCCATCCCGCTGGGAGGGGCCCGGTGAACAGGTGGAAGCTCGTCGTCGTCGACGACCACCCCGTGGTGCGCGACGGGTTGCGCGCGATGCTCGGCACCCAACCCGACTTCGAGGTCGTCGGTGAGGCGGCCAGCGGCGCCGAAGCGCTGGCCGTGGTCGCCGCGGCGGAACCCCACGTGGTGCTGACCGACCTGCGGATGCCAGACCCCAGCGGCGCCGAGCTGATCCGGCTGCTGCGGGAGCGGTTCGCCGGAGCCCGGGTCCTGGTGCTGACCACGCACGACACCGACTCCGACGTGCTGCCCGCGATCGAGGCGGGCGCCATCGGGTACCTGCTCAAGGACACCCCGCGCGAGGAGCTGTTCCGGGCGGTGCGCGCCGCGGTGCGCGACGAGTCCGTCCTCTCGCCGCCGGTCGCTGCCAAGCTGCTCACCAGGGTCCGCCCGGCAGCACCGGCGAACACCGAGCTCAGCGCCCGCGAGCGCGAGATCATCGGGCTCGTCGCGCGCGGCCGGACCAACCGGGAGGTGGCGGCCGAGCTGCACATCAGCGTGGCGACGGTGAAGACGCACCTGCTGCACGTCTACGCCAAGCTCGGCGTGCCGGACCGCGCCGCCGCGGTGGCCGCCGCCTACGCCCGGGGGCTGCTCCCCCCGTGGTGGGTCAGTCCGCGATGACCTGGTCGAGGACCGCGGTGAGCACCTCGCGGTCCACCGTCGCCGGGTCCTGGGCCAGCCAGCTGCCGATCTCGCGGACGAACTGCGCCGGGGTCATCGGCGCGACCTGCCCGTCCTGCTCGACGGTGGTCACCTCACCGGAGCGGCTCGGGTAGATCAGCACCGCACCGCGCACCTCGACCTCCGGCAGCAGCTCCTCGAAGGCCTCGACGCCCTCGGGCAACCGGGTCGCACCGCCGCGGAAGGGGTGGCCGTTGCGCCACAGCGTGCCCTCCTCGTCGGTCGTGTAGTGGCCGGGCAGCCAGGTCTTGGACTCCACCAGCACCAGCCGCCGCCCGCACAGCACCGCGTGGTCGACGTCCTCGAACACCGAGCCCGGCCAGGCCAGGCCGTGGAACACCCGCACCCCGGGCAGCCGGGTCAGGTACTTGGCGCACAGCTCGGCGGTCAGCTGCTGCGCCCGGTTCTCCGGCTCGGCGGTGCCGCGCAGCCCGAAGATGCGGCTGCTGTCGAACTCCGCGGCGAAGACCCGGTCGGCGCGGTGCGCCCGGATGTGCTTGCGCAGCAGCGCCACGATCACCGCGCCGGATGCCACCAGCAGCGCGAGCCACCCGGCCAGCAGCGCCGCGGACAGCTCCACGGCCAGCCCGGCGAGCAGCAGCAGCGACCAGCCACCCACCAGCGCGAGGGTGGGGGCGCGCTCCGGTCCGATCACCGGCAGGTAGCGGACGCGGGCGTCCGGGTCGACGCCGTCCCACCAGGCGATGTCGTCCAGGCGCAGCCGGGGCAACCGCGGCACGTAGTCCGGGTCGTCACCGAAGGTCCGGCGGGGGCGGCGGGCGGCCCGCTGCGTCCGGGGCTTGTCCGCCTGGGCCACGCCACCGTCGTAGCTGGCGCGGCGCACCGGGTCGTTGAGGGTCTCGTAGGCCTCCTGCAGCAGGCGGAAGGTGCCCGCGGTGCCACCGACGTCGGGGTGCATGCTGCGGGCCAACGTCCGGTACGCGGATTTGATCTCCGAGGCGGTCGCATCACGCTTCACGCCGAGCAGCTCGTAATAGTCGACCCCGCGCACGGCCCTCCTGCCTCCCACGACTGCGCGGTCATGATAGGGCTTGCGCCGGAGGCAAGATCAACCGCGGTCGGCTGGATCGTCGGCGAGCTCGGCGATCTCCTGCCCCGGGGTGACCTCGGTGCCGTCCTCGAGCAGGAACCGGGTCACCGTGCCCGGCTTGTCGACCGTGACCGGGCTCGTGGTCTTCACCGCCTCGATCACGGCGATGGTCTGGCCCGCGTCGACGTGCCCGCCCTCGCGCACGTACGGATCGGATTCGGGAGCCGGTCGCCGGTGGAGGACGCCCGGCTGCCGCGCCTTGACCGCAGTCATGCTGCTCACGGTGCCCGAACCGGGCGCCGACCGCACCCCGAATGCGAAAAAACCCGCTGACCTCCAGGTCAGCGGGCTCTTCCACGCGGGCGGCCGAGACGGCAGCGCCGTCCCTCCCTTTTGACCACCCGGAACAGCCGGGCCCGGTCCTCGGTGGCGCCTCGAACCGGCTCGGCTAGCTGAGCAGCGCACCGCCGGGCCCGCGAACCGGAGCGGGAGGGGCTCCGGCCGGGATACCCGGCACTGCCAAGTGCGTCGTCGGCGGGCGCGAGCCCACCGGCTGCACCACCCTATCCGATGAGCTGGGGCGCGTGGGGCGGGACGTGATGAACAGCTCTTCCCACCCCGCTCCGCGCGGCACCCGCCCCGCGTTCAGAGGTCCGGACCGGAGGCGCCCATCATCGGGCGCACTTCCACTGCGCCGAACCGCGCATCAGGGATCTGCGCGGCGATCTCGCTCGCCCGCTCCAGGCTGTCGCAGTCGACCACGAGGTAGCCCGCCAGCTGCTCCTTGGTCTCGATGAACGGGCCGTCGGTGGCCGCGAGCGCACCGTCGCGCACCCGGACCGTCCTGGCGGTGAGCGGGTCGGCCAGCGCCTCGCCCCCGACGAACTCGCCGGATTCGATGATCTCCTGGTGCATCGCCTCGGCCTGCCGGGTCAGCTCGGCGCGCTCCTCCTCCGGAAGCGCGAGGAAGTCCGGGGTGCGCGGGAACATCGGGTGCTCCCAGCTCTCCGGGTTGCTGTAGATCAGCAGCAGGTACTTCACGTTCTGCTCCTCCCGCCCTCGATCTTCGATGCCAGGCGAGCACCGTCACTCACTGCCCGCGAGGCCGATCAGGTTGCCCTCCGGGTCGGTGAAGTGCGCGACCACGAAGTCCCCGTCGGGCGCCGCCACCGGCCCGAGCACGCGCTTGCCGCCCAGGCCCTCGGCCTTCGCCAGCGCCTCCTCGACCTTCGGCACGCCGATGTAGACGAGCACCTTGTTCTCGTGGTTCACGCCGCCGCCGACACCACCGTTGATGCCGTCGTCGGTGCCGCCGTCGACGAACCCGTACTGGCCTGGCTCGGACACCTCCTCGCTGAGCGCGTCGCCCACGTGGAACTGCCATCCGAACAGCTCACCGTAGTAGTCGTGCAGCTTCTTCGGATCCTTCCCGATGATCTCGAAGTGCACCACGGGGTTCCCCATGACCGCTCCCTCCCGCACCGCAGGGCGGTGCTGACCGGGCGCCCCTTCGGCGCCTCTCCACCCCCATAGGTCGGAGCCGCCGGACGGGCTTCGACATCCCGCGCTGCCGAATTCCGGTGCCCTCTTCGCCTGCCTGGCGGTGTACTGCGTCGCGGCGCTGCACGGCATGCCCGCGGCCAGCGATGCCGAGGCGGTGCTCCCGCGGAGTCGGGGTGCACCCGGCTGGCCGGGAACGCCGGGGCGGGACATCCGGCACAGCGTCCCGCGCCGATCGGCAAGTGTCCACTGTGGAATAAGCCCTGGTGGAACCGGTCCACCTCCACCGAAGCCGCATCCGGGGAGGCGCTGCTGGCACGCCGAGCATGCGACGGTGCGCGTCTGGCGCGGTTGCGCTAGGGCTGCTCGGCGGGGAGGCGGGTGGCCCGCTTTCGGAGGTAGTGCTGCTCGGGCAGGCTCGTGGTCAGGCGGGCGGCCATCAGGTACGAGGCGCGGGCAGCTGCGAGGTCACCGGCCATCTCCAGCAGGTGGGCGCGCACCGCGTGCCACCGATGGTGCTTGGCGAGCCGCCCGTCGGCGCTCAGCGGTTCCAGCAGTGCCAGTCCGGCGTCCGGGCCGTGCACCATCGCGGCGGCGACCGCGCGGCTGAGGGTGGCCACCGGGTTCGGGGCCAGCTTCTCCAACAGCTCGTAGAGCGCCAGCACCTGCGGCCAGTCGGTGTCCTCGGCGCGTGCCGCTTCGGCGTGCACGGCGGCGATCGCCGCCTGGACCTGGTACGGGCCCAGCGGCGCGCGGGTCAAGGTGTCGGTGATCAGCTCGACGCCCTCGGCGATGAGCGCCTGGTCCCACCGGCTGCGGTCCTGCTCGGCCAGCGGGATGAGCTCGCCGTCGCCGCCGGTGCGGGCCAGGCGGCGCGACTCGCACAGCAGCATCAGCGCGAGCAGGCCGCAGACCTCGCCGTCGTCGGACAGCAGGCCGTGCACGAGGCGGGTGAGCCGGATGGCCTCCCCGGTCAGCTCGGCGCGCTGCAGGTCGGGCCCGGAGGTCGTGGTGTAGCCCTCGTTGAAGATCAGGTACAGCACGTGCAGGACGGCGCGCAGGCGCTCCTGCCGCTCCTGCTCGGGAGGCAGGCTGAACTGGGCGCCGGTGGCCTTGATGCGCTGCTTGGCCCGGCTGATGCGCTGGGCCATCGTCGGTTCCGGCACCAGGAACGCCCGCGCGATCTGCGCGGTGGTCAGCCCGCCGACCGCGCGCAGCGTCAACGCCACCTGCGAGGCCGGGGACAGCTCGGGGTGGCAGCACAGGAAGAGCAGGGTGAGCGTGTCGTCGTCAGGGTGCGCGTGGACCACGTCGGCGGGCGGGGCGACGTGCTCGTCGGGCAGCGCCATCGACGCGACGTTGGTCTCGCGCCGCTTGCGGGCCTGCTCGCTGCGGAGCTGGTCGACCATCCGCCGGGAGGCGACGGTGATCAACCAGTTGAGCGGGTTCGACGGAACGCCGTGCTCCGGCCACTGCGTGGCGGCGGCGAGCAGCGCTTCCTGCACCGCGTCCTCGGCGACGTCGACGTGGCCGTGGTGCCGCACGAGCGCGACGAGCACCTTCGGCGCCGAGCGCCGCAGCAGGTCGACAACACCGGCGTCCGTGATCGCACCTCCTCGCGTCGGGGGCCAGTGCCCGCCGGGCCGGAACTCCCCCATTCCACCACGCGCGCCCGCGGCGGGGTGCTCGCACTCGACGTGCCGGAGCGTCCGGAACGGATCACCCGGTCCGTGCTCTGGCACACATTCGGGCGAACCGGAAATGAGGGGTCGGCACTTTACGACAGGCGAAGAATTTTCCGCGCTCGACCTCGTTGACGACGATTTTTGCCGCCCATAGAGTGCGGTCGCGACGCGAGCAACAATTCGACGGCCCCGGTTCTGCGGCGCGGAATCCGGTGCTTCACCATCTTCTCCGCTGCGAAGCACAACTACCGGAAGTCCTCAGGGGGAGCACGCATGACCGGTTCCGCGCCCACCACCACGCCCACCACCGGCTGGGGCCGGGTGATGCGGCGCAAACCGGTGAGCATGCTCAACGCCGAGAGCGGCACCGACAGCGGTGGCAGCGAGCTGCGGCGGTCGCTGGGCGTGTTCCGGCTGACCATGATCGGCGTGGGTTCCACGGTCGGCACCGGGATCTTCATCGTGCTCAACGAGGCGGTGCCCAAGGCCGGTCCCGCGGTGGTCATCTCGTTCGTGCTGGCCGCGATCACCGCGGCGCTCACCGCGCTCTGCTACGCCGAGCTCGCCTCCACCATCCCGGTCGCCGGCGCGTCCTACACCTACGCCTACGCCACGATGGGCGAGCTGATCGCCTTCGTCGTCGGCGCGTGCCTGCTGCTGGAGTACGGCGTGGCCGCATCGGCGGTGGCCGTGGGGTGGGGTGAGTACCTCAACGCCCTGCTCGGCGACGTGGTCGGCTGGCAGATCCCCGTCGCGCTCAGCGCCCCGCCCGGCGAGGGCGGGATCCTGAACCTGCCCGCCGCTGTGCTGGTCAGCGCCTGCTGCCTGCTGCTGGTGCGCGGCGCCAAGGAGTCGGCGACGATCAACGCGATCACGGTGTGCATCAAGATCGCGGTGCTGCTGCTGTTCGTCGCGGTCGCGTTCACCGCGTTCAGGGCCGAGAACGCCCAGCCGTTCGCCCCGTTCGGCGCGGCGGGCGTCGGTGCCGCCGCCTCCATGGTGTTCTTCTCCTACATCGGCATGGACACCGTCTCCACCGCGGGTGAGGAGGTGCGCAACCCGCGCCGGACGATGCCGCTCGCGCTGTTCTGGTGCGTCGTGATCGTCACCAGCATCTACCTGCTGGTGGCGATCGCCGGGATCGGCGCCCAGCCGTGGCAGGACTTCGAGGGCCAGGACGCGGGCCTGGCGGCGATCCTGGGCAATCTCACCGGCTCCGGCTGGCCCGCGGTCCTGCTCGCCGCCGGTGGGGTGGTGTCGATCTTCGGCGTCACGCTGACCACGATCTACGGCCAGACCCGGATCCTGTTCTCGATGGGCCGCGACGGGATGATTCCGAAGGTCTTCCACACCGTCCACCCGCGCCGCCGCACCCCGGTGCGCAACACCCTGATCGTCTCGCTGTTCGTCGGGCTGCTGGCGGCGGTGGTGCCGCTGAACACGCTGGCGAACCTGACCAGCATGGGCACCCTGGTGGCCTTCACCGTCGTCTCCGCCGGGGTGGTGGTCCTGCGCCGCACCCGCCCGGACCTGGAGCGCGGCTTCCGCGTCCCGGGCTACCCGGTGGTGCCCGCGCTGAGTATCGCCGCGTGCGTCTACCTGATCTCCCAGCTGCCCTGGACCACGTACCTGATGTTCGCGGTCTGGCTGGGCCTGGCCCTCACCCTGTACTTCACCTACAGCGTCAAGCACAGCCGCTTGGCCACGGTCGACCTCGACGCGTAGCAGCCACGGGCCGGGCGGCACCTGGTGCCGTCCGGCCCGTCGCGAGAACCCCTGGTGCGCGGCACATCCCGCGCAGCCCCCGGCCCCGTCCGACCGCAGCGCGCGGCGAACGGACTTGACACGAGGGGGAAAATGAAAAGTCGGCGTGTCCACACCATCTAATGGGGACTCCGCCGAACCTGGTACCAGGATAGCGGCTGTGAGGGGCAAGTGTCAAATCAGGGGTACGAAGGCGAACTGAGGGCCGAGCGGGAGCACGTCGCCGACCTCTACGCGCGGCTCGACGCCGAACGCGCGCGCGTGCGTGGCGGGTACCGGGCGGCGTTGCGGGACCACGGCGGAACCGCCGTGGAGCGGGATGTCGAGGTGCGCGCGCTGGCGCGCGAGGCGAAGCGGCTGGACGTGGCGGACAACGGGCTGTGCTTCGGCCGGTTGGACAGCGACTCGGGCGAGCGGTCCTACATCGGCCGGATCGGCATCTTCGACGAGGACGACGACTACGAGCCGCTGCTGCTCGACTGGCGGGCCCCGGCTGCCCGCCCGTTCTACACCGCCACCGGGGCGAACCCGGAGAACATGCGCCGCCGCAGGCAGTTCCACACCCGCGGCCGCGAGATCACCCACTTCACCGACGAGGTGCTCGGTCGCCCCGGCGGCGACGCGCAGGGCGACGCGGCGCTGCTCGCTGCGGTCAACGCGCCGCGCGGCGAGGGGATGCGCGACATCGTGGCCACCATCCAGGCCGAGCAGGACGAGATCATCCGGCTCGACCACCCCGGCGTACTGGTCATCGAGGGCGGCCCGGGCACCGGCAAGACGGTGGTGGCGCTGCACCGGGTGGCCTACCTGCTCTACACCCAGCGGGAGCGGGTGGAGCGCCACGGGGTGCTGGTGGTCGGCCCGAACCCGGCGTTCCTCAACCACATCGGCCGCGTCCTGCCGTCGCTGGGCGAGTCCGACGTGGTGTTCATGACCACCGGCGACCTGGTGCCCGGGCTGCACGTCACGGCGGAGGACCCGCCGGAGGCCGCCCGGATCAAGGGGTCGCTGGAGGTCCTGGACGTGCTGGCGGCCGCGGTCGCCGACCGCCAGCGGCTGCCGGAGCAGCCGGTGCCGATCGAGCTGCGGGACGTCGCGGTGCGCATCGACGCCGAGACCGCGGAGTGGGCGCGGCAGGAGGCGCGGGACAGCGGCCTGCCGCACAACGAGGCCCGCGCGGTTTTCACCGAGATCGTGACCTACGTGCTCACCGAGCGGGCGATCGCGCGGATCGGCCGGGGTTGGCTGACCCGGGAGGACAAGCAGGCCTGGGAGGAGCTGCGGCAGGACCTGATCCGGGAGCTGGCGGAGGACGAGGCGTTCACCGCCGCGCTCGACGAGCTCTGGCCGGTGCTGACGCCCGAATCGCTGCTGGCTGCGCTGTACAGCTCCCCCGAGCGGCTGCGGGCTGCAGGCGCCGACCATGCGCTGTTCCGCGCCGTGGGCGATGCCTGGACGGTCTCGGACGTGCCGCTGCTCGACGAGCTCGTCGACGTGCTGGGCCAGGTCGGGGAAACCGACCGGGAGGCCGAGCGCGAGCGGCGGCGGGAGGCCGAGTACGCCGCGGGCGTCATGGAGATCCTGCAGGTCGAGCGGCACGACCTGATGGACGACGAGGACCACCTGCTCGCCCAGGACCTGGTGGACGCCACCGAGCTGGCGGAGCGCTTCGTCGAGCGCGACACCCGGGACCTCGCCGAGCGCGCCGCCGCGGACCGGGACTGGACCTACCGGCACGTGGTGGTGGACGAGGCCCAGGAACTGTCCGAGATGGACTGGCGGGTGCTGATGCGGCGCTGCCCGAGCCGGTCGTTCACGGTGGTCGGCGACCTCGCCCAGCGCCGCTCACCGGCCGGGGCCAGGGGGTGGGGCGCGGTGCTGGAGCGGTACGTGCCGGGCCGCTGGGCATACCGGTCGCTGACGGTGAACTACCGGACCCCGGCCGAGATCATGGCCGTGGCCGGGGCGGTGCTCGCCGAGTTCGCGCCCGAGGTCGAGCCGCCGGAGTCGGTCCGCTCCTGCGGGGTCCGGCCGTGGTCCCGGCGGATCACCGAGGACGAGCTGAGCGCCGCGATCGAGGAGTTCGAGCGGGACGAAGCCGACCGCGAGGGCACCTGCGTGGTGATCGGTCCGCCGGACGTGCCGGGCACCGTCCCCGCGTCGGAGACCAAGGGTCTGGAGTACGACGCCGTCCTGGTCGTGGAGCCGGAGCGCATCCTCGCCGACGGCCTGCGCGGCGCGGCGGAGCTCTACGTCGCGCTGACCCGCGCCACGCAGCGCTTGGGCGTCCTGCACCGGCAGCCGCTACCGGCGGCGCTGAGCGGGCTCGCCGAGGTCGAGCGGGTGTGACCGGTCGCGGTCGGACCCGCCTCGGGGCCGACCGCTCCCCGGCCGGACTCGCACGACCCGCAGCGCCGGGCGACCATGTGCGCATGGCGCCGGCACTGCAGGTGCGCATCGCCCCGGAGCTGCGGTTCTTCGCCGCCCCGCGCAACCGGGGCGGCACTGCTGAGGTGCCCTTCGACGGCACAGCGACGCTCGGCCACATCGCCGAGTCGCTGGGCGTGCCGTTGACCGAGGTCGGCGCCCTGCTGGCCGACGGCGTGCCGCGCTCCCCCACCCACCAGCCGCACGCCGGGGCGGTGCTGGAGATCCGGCCGGTCGAGCGGCCGCAGGACCTGCCCTCGCGGTTCCTGCTCGACGTGCACCTGGGCAAGCTCGCCCGGCGCCTGCGGCTGGTCGGCGTGGACGCCGCCTACCGCAACGACGCGGACGACGACGAGCTGGTCGTGGCGGCCGCACGCGAGCACCGGGTCCTGCTCACCCAGGACCGGGGCCTGCTGCGACGGCGAGCGCTGTGGGCGGGCGCCTACGTGCGCGGATCCGACCCGGCTCGGCAGCTGGTGGACGTCGTCGAGCGGTTCGCGCCACCACTGGCCCCGTGGACGCGCTGCACCGCGTGCAACGGCCCGCTGGTCGCTGTGTCCAAAGAGGACGTCCAGGCGGAGGTCCCACCGGGCACCCGGCGGAACTACGACGAGTACGCCCGGTGCCGGGACTGCCAGCGGGTGTACTGGCGCGGGGCGCATTCCAGGAGGATCTGCGCGATCATCCGCTCGGCCCAGGAGGCACACCCCGGCAGCTGACCGGCCCGGCCGACCTGCCGCCATTCCCCCGCGCACGCGGAAGGGGTGGCGAATTCGCATGGAATCGCCACCCCTCGTTCCAGGGGACGGTCAGCCGGTGATGGACTCCAGCACCGGGAGGTAGCCCTTGGCGTAGCCGTCGACGTTCGGGTGGAAGGACTCCACCAGCGGGTTGCTCGGGCCGTTGATCCACTCCTCGCCGGAGCAGACGCCGTGGCCGTCGAAGGCGTCGCGGGTGTCGGCGTAGGTGAACCCGGCGGCCTCGGCGCGCTCGGAGATCACCCCGGCCAGCACGTCGGACCCGTCGTTGATCCGCTGCCGCTTGGCGTCGGAGAAGAACGGGATGCCGCAGTCGCCGAGCTCGGTCAGCCGCGGGTAGCCGAGCACCACGACCTCGGCGTTGGGCGCGGCCTCGCGGATGTTGGCGTAGGTGGTGTCGAGCTTGGCGGGCAGCTCGTTGCGGGCCTTGTCCTCACCGGCGCTGACCGCGGAGTCGCACCCGTCGTCCGTGCCGAGCAGGCAGTCCTGGATGACGCTGGCGAACCCGACGTCGTTGCCACCGATGGAGATCGTGACCAGCGTGGTGTCGGCGCTGAGTCCGTCGAGCTGGTTGGCGTTGACGTCGTCGGTCACCGCGCCGGAACAGGCGGCGAAGTTGAAGTCGGTCACGCCGTGCGAATCGGCCCACAGCTGCGCGTAGGCCTTGGGGCTGCGCAGGCAGTCCCCGCTGTCATCGAAGTATTCCCGGGATCCGACTCCGGAGGCGTAGGAGTCGCCCAGTGCTGCGTAGTTCTCGGCGGCGGATGTCGCGAACGCCGGTGCGGCGAGCATGGTGCTCGCCGTCGCCACCACCGCCGCGGCACCGACGACGTGCCGTAAGTGACGCATTCTTCCTCCGATCGGAGATCGAAAAATCGTCACCATTCAAGGAGAACCCGGGGCCAATCCGGCAGAATTGGCGAATACCCGCCAGTAACGGCGTCGAACGCACGGAGCGCGGCGGAACTCCAGCCGCCGATCGGGTGCACTCGTTCCCAGATCCAACGGGCCCGGCGCACCGAGAACTGCCCCGCTGTTCACCTGAACCCGGTTGCGCGAGCCGGGCTGGCCCCGCAGCAGGGCCTGCGGCGGCTGGCCAGTGCGACGAGCCTGGCCGGTCAGCCACCCCCGCTGCGGCCAAGCGGTCCGGCCCGCGCCGCGCGGCGGCGCGGACCGGGCCGCATGAATTCGGAGCCGCCGCGCGGAACAGCGCGGCGGAATTCACGCGGAATTGCGGGGCGAGGGCTGCCGAATGCCCCGTCACCCAGGGTGACCAATTCTGCTCCAGACGGTCACAGCAATGCCTGGTCAAGTGGCCGCTTCGCAATTCAACCGTTACCGCTTCTTCCGCGATGCGGAAATATCCAGCGCACAGGTGTGGCAAGAATTACTTTGGGGTTCAATCTCGCCGAGAACTCAGATAGGCACTATTGGCGAGTCGCGCAATTCTCGGGCACCCGAATGCCGTTTTCACGTGCGGTCGACAATTCTTCGGGTGCGGGATTTCGCGCGCGAGTGCAGGACGAGTTCGGAGGAGTAGTGTTCCAGCTCAGTGCGGTGACAACCGCTCTGCTTTTGATCGCATTCTACGGTCTCACGTTCCTCATGACCCTCTCGATCCGGGAGAAGAAGGAGAACGTGGACGGGTTCATGGTCTCGAACGGCGCGGTGGGCTTCGGCATCTCCGCCGCGAGCATGACCGCGACCTGGGTGTGGGCCGCCTCGCTCTACGCGTCGGCCAGCTCGGGCTACACCTACGGCGTTTCCGGGCCGATCCACTACGGGCTCTGGGGTGCACTGATGATCCTGTGCATCTACCCGTTCGGTCGGCACTTCCGCCGGGTGGCCCCGAAGGCCCACACCCTGGCCGAGGTGATGCACGCGCGCCACGGCCGGTCGAGCCAGCTGATCCTGGCGGTGTCCAACATCGTCGGCAGCGTCATCAGCTTGACGGCGAACTTCACCGCCGCCGGTGCGCTGATGGAGATCCTGACGCCGTTCAGCTTCCTGCACGGCGTGCTGATCGCCGCGGTCGGTGTGCTGTGCTACACGCTGTGGTCCGGGTTCCGGGCCTCGGTGATGACCGACTTCGCGCAGCTCGTCGCCATGATGCTGGCCGCCGCGCTGATCGTGCCGATGGTGTTCATCGCGACCGGCGGCACCGACGCGCTCGGTGCGGGCATGGCCCAGCTGACCGACGAGCAGGCGAACTTCTTCTCCGGGGAGGCCTTCCTGGAGCAGGGCGGCCCGTACCTGGCCGCGGTGCTGGCCTACGCGATCGGCAACCAGACCATCGCGCAGCGGCTGTTCGCGGTGCGCCAGGACCGGATCAAGAGCACCTTCATCACCGCGACGCTCGGCTACGCCGGAACGGTGATCGGCCTGGGCATGCTCGGCCTGCTCGCGGTGATGGTCGGCCTGCAGCCGCTGAACGGCGACATGAACAACATCATCCCGCAGATGGCGTCCGAGTACCTGTCGCCGGTGATGATCGGCCTGCTGTTCATCATGGTGATCGGTTCGCTGTCCTCCACCGCGGACTCTGACCTCGCGGCGCTGTCCTCGCTGGTGATGACCGACATCTACGGCAAGAACCTGGCGCGCGGCAAGGTGAACCCGCAGACGATGCTCTACATCGGACGGATCACCATGATCGCGGCCACGGCGCTCGGGGTGATGTTCGCGGTGTCGAACTTCAACATCCTCGACCTGCTCGTGTTCGTCGGGGCGCTGTGGGGCGCGCTGGTGTTCCCGGTGATCGCCAGCTTCTACTGGGACCGGATCACCAACCGGGCGTTCACCGCCTCCGTGGTCGTGGCGCTGGTGTTCTTCCTGGTGGCCCGCTTCGAGCTGCTCCCGCTCACCGGCGTCGTCGCGGTCGTGATGGAGGTCGCCGCAGTGATCGGTGCGGCCGTGGTGTTCGGCTTCATGGCCTTCGGCCTGTTCGGCAAGAAGGTCGGGTTCACGGTCGGCACGATCGCGGGCGTGGTGCTGTTCCCGCTGATCCTGGGCTTCCTGCGGGACTACCCGACGCTGCTCGGCTCGCTGGTCTCCTACGGCGTCAGCACCGTCGTGTGCGTGGCGATCAGCATGACCAACAAGGAGCGCTTCGACTTCTCGGTCATCAACGAGCGGGTCACCGAGTTCCAGCTGCAGGACCAGCGCGAACCCGCCGAAACCGCCCGCTGACCAGCGATTCCCGATCCAGGACGGAGGACGAGCCGTGAACGATCTGCTCCTGACCGCCTACATCCTGGCCTGGCCAGCGCTGACCGCGATCGTGCTGATCGTGCTGTGCGTGGCCGTGGCCAAGGACCACCGCAACGCCAAGAAGAACAACCGGTCGGTCGTCTGAGCGCCCCCGCTCCGACCAGATCCCACGAGTTGAGAGGCAGCGATGACTTCCCGCGTAGCCGTGATCGGCGCTGGCCCCAGTGGCCTGTCCCAGCTCCACGCCTTCGAGGAGGCGCGCAAGAAGGGCGCTGAGGTGCCCGAGGTCGTGTGCTTCGAGAAGCAGCGCGACTGGGGCGGCCTGTGGAACTACTCCTGGCGCACCGGGCTCGACGAGTTCGGCGAGCCCGCGCACGGCAGCATGTACCGCTTCCTGTGGTCCAACGGGCCGAAGGAGTGCCTGGAGTTCGCCGACTACACCTTCGAGGAACACTTCGGCGGGCCCATCCCGTCGTTCCCGCCCCGCGCGGTCCTCGCCGACTACATCCTCGGCCGGGCGGCGAAGAACGACCTGCGCCGGTTCGTCCAGTTCGCCACCGCGGTGCGCTGGGTGAGCTACGACCAGGCCACCGAGCAGTTCACGGTGACCGTCGAGGACCTGACCGCCAACGAGACCCGGCGCGAGGTGTTCGACCACGTCATCGTGGCGACCGGGCACTTCTCGGTGCCGAACGTGCCGCACTACGAGGGCTTCGAGTCCTTCCCGGGCCGGATCCTGCACTCGCACGACTTCCGCGACGCCCGCGAGTTCGCCGGGCAGGACGTGCTGGTGATGGGCAGCAGCTACTCGGCCGAGGACCTGGCGCTGCAGAGCAGGAAGTACGGCGCCAAGTCGGTGACGATCACCTACCGCACGGCCCCGATGGACTTCAAGTGGCCCGAGGGCATCGAGGAGGTCCCCCAGCTGGTGAAGCTGGACGGCGACGTCGCCCACTTCAAGGACGGCACCAGCCGCCGGGTGGACGCGATCGTGCTGTGCACCGGGTACAAGCACCACTTCCCGTTCCTGGCCGACGAACTCCGCCTGCGCACCGCGAACGTGCTCTACCCGGCGAACCTGTACAAGGGCGTGTTCTGGCTGGACAACCCGAAGTTGATGTACCTCGGCATGCAGGACCAGTTCTACACGATGACCCTGTTCGACGCCGAGGCCTGGTACGCCCGCGACCACGTGCTCGGCCGGATCGAGCTGCCCTCCCGCGAGGAGATGGCCGCCGACATCGACAAGTGGGTCCAGCGCGAGTCGACGCTGAGCGACGACGCCGAGATGATCGACTTCCAGGCCGACCACGTCGCGGAGCTGCTGGCTGAAGTCGACTACCCGCGGTTCGACCTCGACCTGACCCGCAAGCTGTTCCGCGACTGGGAGCACGACAAGCAGGAGAGCATCACCGGCTACCGCGACCGGGGTTTCCGCTCGCCCTGCACGGGCACCGAGGCACCGGTGCACCACACGCCGTGGTGGGAAGCGGTGGACGACTCCCTGGAGACCTTCCTGAACGCCCCCAAGCAGGGCTGACCACCTCGTGCGTGGCGATGGTCGTCCTCACGACCATCGCCGCGCACGAGTCCTTCACCTCACCGCTCGAACCGCCCGTCCTGCACAGCCCGCAGGAACGCGCCCACATCGACGGCAAGCCGCGGCCCGTCGGGGTCCTTCGAGTCCCGGATCAGACCGCGAGGGTTGGATAATTCCACGCAGTGGGTCTCCTGACCGCTGTAGCTGCTCTTCTGCCAACGTTGATCAGTCATCGCACTCCCAACGCCGAGCCCGAGGCCTAACGTTCGAAACGACCATCCTTGATGGCGCGCAGGAAGGCCGCGACATTCGCACGCAGGACCGGCCCTTCCGGGTCCTTCGAGTCGCGGATCAGTCCACGGGGGCTGGATAATTCCACGCAGTTGCCGTTGGCGTTGGAGTAACTGGACTTTCGCCATGTGTGTGCGCTCACTTTTCCTCCCAATGTGAGATGGCTTTTTCGATGTGGGCCAACGAGTCAGCTTCGTCCATCGCGATGTCCCGGAGCCAGGAGACAGCCTTCTTGTACTCGGTGACATCATGCTCGGTTGGGATGAACGCTCCAGAACTGTGGTGTTCGAAGTGCACCACCGGAGACGTATCGGGAAACTCGTAGAAGACGAACGGACCGGCCCACCCGGGATGCCAGCCGATCCGCTGAGGCATCAGCTGCACTACCACGTTCGGGCGCACTGTCATTTCAGCCAGGTGCCGGAGCTGGTCGAGCATTACCCCCTCCGGACCGATCGGCTCGTAGAGACCGCCTTCACCGATCACCGCGTGGAAGCTCACGGGGTCGCGTTGAGTAATAACTTCACGGCGGCTCACGTTGAGCATGACTCGCAGCTCAACATCGGTGTGCGACAACTGTGCGGCGACTTTGATCGCCCTGGTGTAGTCCGAGGTTTGGAGCAGGCCGGGGATCACCATCGGCGACCACTCGACGATGGCGGACGCCGATCGCTCGCACTCGACCACTCCAGCCAGCTGCTGCGGGATGCCGTTCATCCCGACCGTGAGCCAGTTCGGCTCGGCCACGTTCCGCGCCAGGTCCAGGATCCTCTCGCGCTCGCGCGGCGAGACCCGCAGCGCGGTGAGGATCATCGCGACAGTTTCGACGTTGGGTACTCGGTGGCCGTTCTCCCAGTGCGAGATCTGGGTGTGCGACAGCTCCAGGTGTCTCGCCAGTTCACGTGAGCCCATGCCGTTCGTCAGTCGGGCGTCGCGAAGAGCCGCCGACAACGCTCTGGCACGCGGCGTACCTGCGGTTGCGGGCATGCACCACATCCTATTGCTTGACTCGGGATGCTGCTCTTACCGTCCTCGCACCGGCAGCACGGCCACGCGGGCGAAGGCTCCTACGACGTGTGGCGGCTCATCGGTGAGGTCGAAGCCGAGCGGGCCGCCGAGCCCACCGGGCGGCACCGGCTGCTCGAATGGCCCGGCGGGGAGGCGGTTCCGCCCGCAACCGCGGAACCCCCACCGCCGCTGGAGGAGCCACCCCGGACCCCCTGACCGGATCGGCGCGTCGCTTCCTCCCCGACACCGCGCCGGTCCTCCCGGTAGCCGGGCACCTGCCCCCGACCCGGCCCGGCTACCGGGCCTCCTCCTGCCACACCGGTTCCGGGGACTCGCGGACGTGGCCGTCGGCGCGGAAGACCAGGAAGCGGTCGAAGGAGCGGGCGAACCAGCGGTCGTGGGTCACCGCGACCACCGTGCCGTCGAACTCCTCCAACCCGGCCTGGAGCGCGTCCGCCGACACCAGGTCGAGGTTGTCCGTGGGCTCGTCCAGCAGCAGCAGGTTCGCGCCCTCCAGCTCCAGCAGCAGGATCTGGAACCTCGCTTGCTGGCCACCGGAGAGCGTGTCGAACGGCCGCTGCGCCGCCTGCACGATGTCGTAGCGGGCGAGCAGCCGGCTGGCCTCCTCGCGGGTCATGCCGGAGCGCCGCGCTCCCCCGCCCATCAGCAGTTCCAGCAGCGTGCGCCCGGCGAACTCCGGGTGCTCGTGGGTCTGCGCGAACATGCCCGGCACCACACGCGCGCCCAGGCGCGCGAGGCCGGTGTGCGCCACCGGGGTCAGCGCCTCCTGGTCCGGCACCGGGACGTCGTCGCTGCCGCCGCGGGCCAGCAACCGCAGGAAGTGCGACTTGCCGGTTCCGTTGGCCCCCAGCACCGCGATCCGCTCACCGTAGCGGAACTCGGTGCTGAAGGACTTGGTCAACCCGTCCAGCGCCAAGTCCTCGCAGACCACCGCGCGCTTGCCGGTGCGCCCACCCGCCAGCTTCACCTGCACGCGCTGCTCGCGCGGCACCGCCTCCGGCGGCCCGGCCTCGTCGAACTTGCGCAACCGGGTCTGCGCCGCCTGGTAGCGGGCGGACATGGTGTCGTTGTACGACGCCTTCTGCTTGAGCACCTGCACCAAGCGGACCAGCTTCGCGCGGTCCTCGTCCCAGCGGCGCCGCAGTTCGTCCAACCTGGACACGCGGTCCGCGCGGGCCCGGTCGTAGGTGGCGAAACCGCCGCCGTGCACCCAGGTCCGGTTGCCCACGGCGCCCAGCTCGACCGTCACGATCCGGTTCGCGGTGCGGTGCAGCAACTCCCGGTCGTGGGTCACGAACAGCACGCTCTTCGGCGTCTCCCGGATCTGCTCCTCCAGCCACTGCTTGCCCGGCACGTCCAGGTAGTTGTCCGGTTCGTCGAGCAGCAGCACCTGGTCCGGGCCACGCAGCAGCGCCTCCAGCGCGAGCCGCTTCTGCTGGCCGCCGGAGAGCTTGCGCAGCTCGCGGAAGCGGGCCCGGTCATAGGGCAGGCCGAGCGCGGCCGTGCAGCAGACGTCCCAGAGCACCTCGGCGTCGTACCCACCGGCGTCGGTGTACTCCGCGATCGCCTCGGCGTAAGCCAGCTGGGTGGCGTCGTCGTCCCGCTCGATGAGCCGGTCCTCGGTCCGCTCCAGCTCCTCCGCCGCGGCGCGGAGCCTCGGCGCGGCCAGCGACACCAGCAGGTCTCGCACCGTCGAGTCGTCGCGGGCGTGGCCGATGAACTGGCGCATCACGCCGAGCCCGCCGGAGCGCACGATGCTGCCCCCGGTCGGCGCGAGGTCACCGGACACCAGGCGCAGCAGCGTCGTCTTGCCCGCGCCGTTCGGGCCCACCAGCGCGGCCTTCGCCCCGTCGCCCACCCGGAACGAGACGTCGTCGAGCAGCACCCGCCCGTCCGGGAGAACGTGGTGCACCTTCTGCAGTTCAACGTGCCCCATGGCAGCTGAGCCCCCTAGCAGCGAGAAGTCGTCAGGTCAATCCGGGATCAGCGCGGTGATGTGGCGGCGCAGGACGTCGGAGGCCACCACCACGTCGAGCGGCCCGTGCGGGTAGACGAGGTCGAAGGTCAGCCCGCCGACCAGCGCGGTCAGCCGCTCGGCCTCCAGCGCGGCGTCCGGCACGCGCGCCGCCTCCAGCACCTCCCGGAACACCGTCCGCAGGTCCGCCCCCATCCGCGTGGACAGCGACCGGAACTCCGGGTGCAGCCGGGCCGCGGTGATCAGCTCGATCAGCACGATCAGCTCCGTCCGGCCGCTGCTGTCCAGCGGCAGCACCGCGCGGCACGCCGCCTCCACCAGCTCACGCCGCCCGGCCGCGTCCAGCTCGGCGTCGACCGCGGGCAGCGCGGCGGCGAGCCGCCGCTCCATGCGCGAGCCGACCTCCTCGGCAGCGGCGACCATGAGCCCCTCGTGGTTGCCGAAGTAGTGCCGCACCGACCCGATGTTGATCCCGGACTCGTCGGCGACCTTGCGCAGCGAGGCCTCGGCCACGCCGCCCCGGGCGACGAGCCGGAACACGGCGTGCACGATCCGCTCCCGCGGCGAACTGGCAGCTGACGAGCTCATGCCGGGGAAGCTATCACGCCTGTGATAGCCCGGGCGAACCCTTTTCCGGCGCTACCAGGCGCGGCTGACGTAAAGCCCGGCACCCTCCTCCCCCGCACTGAGCTGTACCCGGTTCGCGACTGGATTCCCCGCCCGCGACCCGCCTGCGGATGAGCGTGAACTCCATTGGAATCGCCTGTCCCCGTCGCCGGACCTCTGGTTTTGCGGATAGTGGGATTTCCTTGCCCGGCGGGCGGGTGGTGGCGCAGGGTAGCTGCCACGGCGGTCGCCGGGCCTCGCCACAAGCGACTCCGGCGAACGCCTCCCCAACGAATCCGGCCGCCTGCGCGGGCGCCCTGCCCTGCCCGCGCGCGCGGCCTGCGCTCCCGCCGAGGAGATTTCATGGCCGTCGAGCACTCCGCCGAGGCCGCGCCGAGCAAGCAGATCGGCAACGACGACTACTCGCTGCGCCGCGTCCCCCAGGAAGCGCGCTACGGGTTCTGGTCGATGCTGTTGCAGTGGCTCGGGCAGTCCGGCTCCCTGTCCCAGTTCGTGCTGGGCGCCTCCCTGGGCATCGCGATGGGGTTCTGGGACGCCTTCTGGGCGTTCACCCTCGGCGCGGTGCTGCTGGAGGTGGTGATCTTCCTGGTCGGGCTGGCCGGTCAGCGCGAGGGCCTGGCGATGACCATGCTCACCCGCTTCGCCGGGTTCGGCCGCAACGGGTCGGCGCTGGTCAGCCTGGTCATCGCGATCAGCATGGTCGGCTGGTTCGGCGTCCAGAACGGCATCTTCGGCGAGAGCATGGTGTCGCTGGTCGGCGGCCCGGTGTGGCTGTGGTGCGCGATCTCCGGCGTGGTGCTGACCGCGCTGGTCATCTACGGCTTCCGGTACATGATGTGGCTGGCCCGCATCGCCGTCCCGCTGTTCTTCGCGCTGGTGGCCTGGAGCGTGGTCAGCACGCTGTCGCAGCACTCGATCGGTGAGCTGATCTCCCGCGAGCCGACCGCGGCCGCGCTGTCCATCCCGGCGGCGGCGACCATCGTGGCCGGTGGGTTCATGTCGGGCGCGGTCGTCGCCCCGGACATGACCCGCTACAACCGCAAGGGCTGGCACGTCCTGCTGCAGAGCTCGTGCTCGATGATCCTCAGCGAGTACATCGTCGGCATGACCGGTGTGCTGCTCGGGCAGCTGGTCGGCAGCAAGGACGTCACCTCCATCGTGCTGTCCACCTCCGGCGCGGTCGGGCTGATCATCGTGGTGCTGTCCACCGCCAAGATCAACGACTGGAACCTGTACGCGTCCTCGCTGGGCGTGGTCAACTTCGTCGACACCGTCTTCGGCAAGCGCCTGCACCGCGCGTCGGTGACGCTGGTGATCGGCCTCGCGGGCACCGTGCTGTCCGCGGTGGGCTTCCTGGACCACTTCACCGACTTCCTGAAGGTGCTGGGCGTGGCGATCCCGCCGATCGGCGGCATCATCGTCGCCGAGTACTGGGTGGCCCGCCGGATGCGCGGCGCCCTGGACCGCACCCGCCCGTCCGGGACGCTGCCCAGCACCGTCGCCACCTGGGTCCCGGCCACGCTGGTGGTGTGGGCCGCGGGCTTCGCGGTCGGCTACTTCCTCGACGTGGGCATCCCGGCGCTGAACTCGCTGCTCACCGGATTCCTGCTCTACACCGTGCTGTCCTGGGCCGGGCTGGTGCGCCCGGTCGGGACGTCGACGTTGGAAGGACCCAAGCCATGACCGCCGCCGAGGACGAAGTCGTCGAGCTGTGCCGCGACCTGATCCGCATCGACACCTCCAACCCGACCAGCAACGAGCGCGCGGCCGCCGAGTACGTGGCGGCGAAGCTGGCCGAGGTCGGCATCGAGTCCACGCTCGTGGAGAGCGCGCCCGGTCGGGCCAGCGTGATCGCCCGGATCGAGGGCACCGACCCCACGCGCGGGGCACTGCTGGTGCACGGCCACCTCGACGTGGTGCCCGCCGACGCCAGCGAGTGGACCTTCGACCCGTTCGGCGGGGAGGTCCACGACGGCTGCCTGTGGGGTCGGGGTGCGATCGACATGAAGGACTTCGACGCGGTGGTGCTGGCGGTGGCGCGCGAGTTCGGCCGCACCGGCCGCAAGCCGCCGCGCGACGTCGTGTTCGGCTTCCTCGCCGACGAGGAGGCGGGCGGCTCGTTCGGCTCGCACTGGCTGGTGCGCAACCGGCCTGACCTGTTCGACGGCGTCACCGAGGCGATCACCGAGGGCGGCGGGGTCTCCTTCGACCTCGGCAACGGCCAGCGGCTCTACCCGATCGAGAACGCCCAGCGCGGCCAGGCGTGGCTGCGGCTGGTCGCCAACGGTCGGGCCGGGCACGGCTCCTCCCCCAACGACGAGAACGCCGTCACCGACCTGGCCGAGTCGCTGGCCCGCATCGGTCGGCATCGTTTCCCGGTGCGGCTGATCGACCCGGTGCGCGGGTTGCTGGAGCAGGCCGCCGAGCTGCTCGGCGTCGACTTCGACCCGTCCGATGTGGACGGCAGCCTGGCGGGGATGGGCCCGGTCTCCGAGCTGGTGGACGTGATCCTGCGGAACTCGGCGAACCCCACCATGATCGAGGGCGGCTACCAGACCAACGTCATCCCAGGTCGGGCCACCGCCGCGGTGGACGGCCGGTTCCTGCCCGGCCACGAGCAGGAGCTGCTGGACACCATCGACTCGCTGCTGCTGCCGTCGGTGCGCCGCGAGTTCATCCACCACGACGTGGCGATGGAAACCGAGTTCTCGGGCACCCTGGTGGACGCCATGTGCGCGGCGATCCGCGCCGAGGACCCGGACGGCCACCCGACCCCGTACTGCAACGCGGGCGGCACCGACAACAAGGCGTTCGCCACCATCGGCATCAACGGCTTCGGCTTCAAGGCGCTCCGCGTGCCGCCCGACCTGCCGTACGCACGGATGTTCCACGGCGTGGACGAGCGGATCCCGTTGGACTCATTGCACTTCTCCACCCGCGTGATGCGCCGCCTGCTGGAAACCTGCTGACCCCTCGTGAGCGGCGGTGGTGGTTCTAACGACCATCGCCGCTCACGACCCCCTCGTGAGCGGCGGTGGTGGTTCTAACGACCATCGCCGCTCACGACCCCCTCGTGAGCGGCGGTGGTTGCCCCACCATCGCCGCTCACGACCTCGTGCGCGACGAGGAGCGGTGCCGTCCCGGAGGCTGGATGGCGCGCAGGTAGATCATCGCGGCCACCGCATCTCGGGCGTTGTAGGTCAGCTGCGCCTCCCCCACCTCGTTGATGAGCCGGCGGAAGCTGCGCTGGTTCCAGTCCTCGAAGCAGGCATGCGCGGCGTCGTGCAACAGCAGGAGTGGGCTGACCTCGTCTCCCCGTGTCCAGAGCTGGTCGTAGTGGGCACGTTCGTGGAGCGGCTCGCTGCGCGCGACCACGTGCGTGCGGAGGACCCTGGCCGCATGAGCGGCGCGAAGAAGCTCTTGCACCCCTTCGAACGGCGGTCCGCCGGGCAGCGCGCGACTCAGGAACGCCTCGTATTCAGCGTCGTCCGCCTCCTCGACGAGGGTTCTTCCGCCCAGGGATTCGGCGACCGCGAGGTCGGCTTGGACCAGCCACTCGGCGGCTTTGTGGGAGCCCTTCACCGCCTTGGCGAGGAAAGCCGACCAGGATCGAGGGGGTTCGTCCAGCTGAGCTATGGGGTCGAACACCCGCGAACTCCTCGAAGGCGGCACGAGCGATGACTCGGGCGATGCCGTCACTCTGGTGCGACGAGTGTAGTCGCTGCGCGAATCCCCGCCAGCGGCTGCCAGGTCCGCCCCCTCGTGAGCGGCAATGGTTGCCCTTACCACCATCGCCACTCACGACCCCCTCGTGAGCGGCGGTGGTGGTTCTTGCGACCATCGCCGCTCACGAGTCTCCTCAGGCGACCTCCAGCGCACCAGTGTCGTGCGCAATGTGCCCTCCGACGACCGTCGCGCCCACCGCCAGGTCCGCGATGCGCTCGGGGGCGACGCTCAGCAGGTCGTCGCTGAGGACGGTGAAGTCGCCGAGCATGCCGCGCGCGAGGGTCCCCTTGACGTGCTCCTCGTGAACGGCGTGGGCCGAGCCGATCGTGTAGGCGCGCAGGGCTTCTTCGGCGGTCACCGCTTCACCCGGGCCGATCGGTGCGCCGGAGGCGGTGCGCCGGTTGACCATGTCGTGGATGCTCAGCAGCGGGTCCTGCCTGACCACCGGGGCATCGGTGGAGCCCGGCAGCACCACACCGGCGTCGAGGAACGACCGCATCCGGTACGCCAGCTGGCTGCGCTCCGGGCCGAGGGCCGCCAGCAGTCCGTCGCCGATCTCGGACAGGAACCTGCCCTGCGGCACCGGGATCAGCCCCAGCGCCGCGATCCGGGCGACCTGCTGCTCACTGGTCACCGCCGCGTGCTCGATGCGGTGCCGCGCGTCGGTGCGCGGGTGCAGGCGCTGTGCTTCCTCGTAGGAGTCCAGCACGACGTCCAGGGCCGCGTCGCCGATGGCGTGCGTGGCGACCTGCCAACCGCAGCGGTGCGCTTCGAGGATGAACCGGTGGATCTGCTCGCGCTCGAACTGCAGCAGGCCGCTGTTGCCGGGGGTGTCGTGGTAGTCGCAGCACATGGCGGCGGACCGGCCGATCAGCGACCCGTCCGAGAGGATCTTCACCGGGCCGATGCGCAGCCGTTCGTCGCCGAAACCGGTGCGCAGTCCGAGGTCCAGGCCGTACCAGGTGTTGCCCGGTTCGAGCGCGCCGACCTCGCGCAGCGCCGTGATGTAGGGCATCAGCGTCATCCGGACGCCCAGCAGCCCGCGCTCCCGCGCCCGCAGGAACGCGTCCAGGTCGGCCGGGCCGTTGCCGGGTCCGTCGACGACGCCGATGCCCGGTTCCGTCACGCTGGTCAACCCGACCGACAGCGCCGCCCGCGACGCCGCTTCGATGTTGGCGACCCACTCCGCCGTGGGTTCGGGGCGCAGCACGTGCTCCACCAACTGCATCGCGGTTTCTTGCAGCAACCCTTCCGCGCGGCCGCTCGCGTCGCGCACGACGCATCCTCCGCTGACGTCGGGCAGCGAGGCGAGGTCGCTGAAACCGGCGCGCGCGAAGGCTTCGGTGCTGGCCACGGCCATGTGGCGCGAGGTGTGCACCAGCCAGACCGGTCGCCCACCGGCGGCCCGGGCCAGCGCCTCGGCGGTGGGGTGGCCGCCGATCTTGTTCTGGTCGTAGCCCGAGCCGAGCACCCAGGCACCGGCGGGCAGCGAAGCGGCCCGCTGCGCCACCGCCTCGTAGAGCGCGTCGAGGGTCGGCGCGGCCGCGTGCGAGACGTCGAGGTCCCGGAGTGCCTTGCCCGCCATGCTCAGGTGGTGGTGCGCGTCGTTGAAGCCGGGCACCGCGGGTGCGCCGCCGAGGTCGACGACGGTGTCCGCGCCGCACCCGTCCAGCTCCTCATCCAGACCGGCGATGCGCCCGTTGAGCACGCCGATCCGGCTCGCCTCGGGGCGCCCCCGGTCGAGGGTCCGGAAGCGTCCATTGTGGAAGATCGCGTCGAGGCGCAAGGTTCGTCAACTCCTCTTCGTGGGGATTCGGACGGCAGGCACGTGCTCCCGGCGGGCGGTGACCGCGGCGAGCGCCACGACGCACCCGGTGGTGACCAGCAGCAGGACCGCGTAGAACCCGACCACCGGCCAGATCGAACCGCCGCTGGTCAACAGGAACTGGGCCACCAGCGGGGTCGTACCGCCGATGAGCGTCGAGCACAACTGGTAGGACAGCGAGATCCCGGTGTAGCGGACGCGGGAGCTGAAGGCGCGGGCGAGGAAGCCTGCCAGCACCGCGTAGTACCCGGAGCCCGCGATGACGGCCATCGCGATGCCGAGGAACACCAGGCCCGGTTGCGCAGTGCTGATCAGCAGAAACATCGGCACCGCGACGGCGACCTGCACGAGCAGCGAGCACACCATGAACCGGGTCTCGCCGACCCGCTCGGAGATCAGCGCCGCGAGCGGCTGCCAGGCGAACTGCACCACGGAGGTGCCGAGCAGGACGTAGAGCATCGTCTGCCGGTCCATGCCCAGCTCGTTGGTGGTCCAGGACAGCACGAACGTGTTGGTGAAGTACGCGGCCGAGATGCCCATGATCGAGGCCCCGATGCCCAGCAGCACGCTGCGCCACGCGGTGCGCAGCACCTCGGCGATCGGCAGCCGCACCACGTCGCCGCTGTCCTTGACCCGCTCGAACTCACCGGACTCCTCGACCTTCATGCGGATCACCAGGCCGACCACGACCAGCAGCCCGGACAGCAGGAACGGCACCCGCCAGCCCCACGCGGCGAACGCGGCGTCGTCCAGCGACCCCGCGGCGAGGAAGACCAGCGTGGCCAGGACGGCCCCGGCCGGGGACCCCTGCTGCACCAGCATCGCGAAGAACGACGCCCGCCCCTTCGGGGCGCTTTCCGCGGCCATCAGCACCGCGCCGCCCCACTCCCCGCCGACGGCGATGCCCTGGACCGCGCGCAGCAGCGCCAGCAGGAACGGCGCGGCGACGCCGATCTGCGCGTGGGTGGGCAGCACCCCGATGAGGAAGGTGGCCACGCCCATCATCAGCAGCGTGGTGATCAGCGTGCCCTTGCGGCCCAGGCGGTCGCCGAAGTGCCCGAAGACGATGCCGCCGAGCGGCCGGGCCAGGAAGCCCACCCAGAACGTCGCGAACGAGGCGAGCACCCCGGCGGCGGGCGAGGCGTCGGGGAAGAACAGCTTCCCGAAGACCAGCGCGGACGCCGTTCCGTAGATGTAGAAGTCGTACCACTCGATGGTGGTGCCGACGAACGAGGCGACACCGGCGCGGCGGGCCTGGCGCGGCGCGTCGCGGAACCCGGTTCGGGTGGTGCTGGGGACGGTCATGGGGCCTCCGGCGGAAGCGAGGACCAGCGGGCCGGAGCCCGATCGGACAGGCACAGTCTGTGGTCCGGCCCTGATGCCGTCTAATACTTGGTTCCTAGGTGTGCGATGCCTCGGAGGCATCGCCCGAGTTCGGGAGGTCCACCGTGGAGCTGCGGGTGCTGCGCTACTTCCTCGCCGTGGCCGAGGCCGAGTCGGTCACCGCCGCGGCCCGCCAGGTGCACGTCGCCCAGCCCTCCCTCTCGCGGCAGCTGCGGGCCCTGGAGAAGGACCTGGGGGTCGCGCTGTTCACCCGCCGCGCGGGATCACTGGCGCTGAACGCCGCGGGGCGCCGGTTCCTGCCCATCGCCCGCGACCTGGTGCGCCGCGCCGAACAGGCCGCCGAGACGATCGGCGCCGTCGGCCGGGGCGAGGAAGCCGCGCTGACCGTGGTCGCCCCGCCCTCGACGGTCGCCTACATGCTGGCCCCGCTGATGGCCAGCGGCGGTGTCGCCCCGTTCCGCGACGCCATCCAGGAGCTGCCCAGCGAGGTCTTCGACACGCTGCTGGCCAGCGACGCCGACATCGGCATCTCGACCAATCCGGCCCCGCCCCCGCTGGAGTCGGCGTTCCTCGGCCGCACCCCGGTCATCGCCCAGCTGCCCGCCGACCACCCCTGGGCCGGGCGCCGCGAGATCGCGCTGGCCGACCTGGTCACCGAACCGCTGGTCCTCATGACCCGCGCCAACGCGGCGCGGCTCGTCGTCGACGACGCCATCAGCCGTGCGGGCCTCACCACCGCCGGGACCTCCGAGACCGGCTCCTCGGCGTTCGCGCAGGCGCTGGCCGCGGCGGGGCACGGGGTCTGCCTGGTCACCGACGAGGCGCGCTTCGGCCTCCACCAGCTCATCGTGGTGGCGCCTGACGGCCCGCTCACCGTGCCGCTGTACGCGGGGTGGGACCCCACCCACTACGCCCGCGCCACCATCGACGACGCGGTCGAGGCCCTGCGGGCGCACTGCCGCCAGCACGCGAGGAACTTCCCGGCGCTGCGCGAAGAGGCGGGCGACCTCAGGTGAGATCGCCCGCCTCCCAACACCAACCGTTGCGCGTTACGGCTGGGGGAACTGCTCCGCGTACGTGGTGACCGCGGTGTTGATCGCCTGGAGGTTGCGGTCCAGGGCCTGGGTGTCCACGTTGTCCACCGTGTCGCACGACTGGTGGTAGCAGGGGTCGAACGCCTCCCCCGCCTGGCCGCCCCACTTCTGGGCCTGCTCCGCGGACTTGGTCTGCTCGGCGCCGGTGAAGGTGCCGCCCGCGGGGATGCCCACCGCGATGAACGGGCCGTAGTCCGAGCGGCCGTCGAAGTCGGTGCCCTCGGCCTCCACCCCGGCCTGGGCCAGCGAGTCGTTGAGCAGCTGCTCGATCTGCGCCGAGCCCTCCGGGCCCGGTCCGGCGCCCTCGCCGTCGGAGTCGTCACCGTCGTAGGTGAAGTACCCGGCGTTCGGCGAGCCGACCATGTCGAAGTTCAGGTACGCGGCGATCTGGTCCTGCTCGTCCTGCGACAGCGAGTCGACGTAGTGCTGGGAGCCGACCAGGCCCTGCTCCTCGGCGCCCCAGAAGGCGAAGCGCAGCTTGTTCTTCGGGGTCGCGCCGCTGCCGGCGTAGTCCAGCGCGGCCTGCAGGATCGCCGCCGAACCGGTGCCGTTGTCGTTGATCCCCGGGCCGCGGCTGACGCTGTCCAGGTGGGCGCCGAACATCACCACGTTGTTGGCGTCGCCCTCGGGGGTCTCGGCCAGCAGGTTGTAGGTGGTGCCGCCGATGGCGCTGAACTCCTGGACGGTGGTGGTGTACCCGGCCTCGTCCAGCTGCGCCTTGATGTAGTCCATCGACGCCTTGTAGCCGGGTTGTCCCGCCGCGCGGTTGCCGCCGTTGGCCTCGGCGATGCCCTGCAGCTCGTTCAGGTGGTCCTGCACCGCGGCGACGCCGGTCAGCGGTGCGACCTCGGCCGGGGCGCTCGCCGCGGTGGCCGGCAGGGCCAGGGCCGACACCGCGGCCAGCGCGGTCGCGGTCGCCAGTACTGGTCGTTTCGGCATGCCACTTCCCTTCTTCCGGGCCAGGCCGGTTCGGGCGGCAACGTATCCACCGGACCGCGGGCCGCGGCGGGTTTGACGGGAAGTCGCCGCCGCACGCGAATTTCCCGGTTTCACCGTTGGGCCCAGCGGGATTTCGGCGCCGCGCGACGCGCCGTGACCCACCGGTCACCCCGCGTTCCGGCGCCCAGCGACCCCCCGGGAGACGCGAATCACAAATGACAGTCCGCTGTGCACGCCCCCTGACCTGCGTGCGAGCATGCCCGAGTTCCAAGTCACGTCGCCGCCGCGCGGCGTTCACCGGGAAAGAAGGCTGATGCAGGTGCAGGTCTTGTGGGGTATCGGCGGCATGCTGGTGCTGCTGCTGCTGGCGTTCGCGCTGTCGACCAACCGGCGCGCGATCAATCCCCGCACCGTGCTGGGTGCGCTGGCGGTCCAGGTCCTGTTCGCGGTCATCGTGCTGCGCTGGGACGTGGGCAAGCAGGCGTTGGCCGCGGTGAGCGGCGCGGTGCAGAAGGTGCTCGACTCCTCCACGGAGGGCATCGAGTTCATGGTCGGGCCGATCCTGCCCACCGAGGGCACCGTGGTGGCCTTCCAGGTGCTGCCGATCATCGTCTTCATCTCGGCGCTGACCGCGGTGCTCTACCACTGGAACATCCTGCAGTGGGTGGTCCGGATCATCGGTGGTGGCCTGCAGAAACTGCTGGGCACCACCAAGCCGGAGTCGCTGAACGCGACCGCGAACATCTTCCTGGGCATGACCGAGGCACCGCTGATGGTCCGGCCGTACCTGCCGAAGATGACCCGCTCGGAGTTCTTCGCGGTGATGACCGGCGGGCTGGCCACCGTGGCGGGCACCGTGATGGTGGGCTACGCGATGCTGGGCGCCAGCCTGGACCACCTGATCGCGGCCAGCTTCATGGCGGCACCGGCCGGCCTGCTGATGGCCAAGATCATCGTCCCGGCGAGCAAGGACGACGCCGAGAAGGCCGACGCTCCGGGTGCCGCCAAGGCCGAGGGCACCGACGCCGAGCAGACCGAGGTCGCCGAGGCCGTCGAGGACAAGCCGCGCAACGTCGTCGACGCCGCGGCCACCGGCGCCTCCGACGGCCTGAAGCTCGCGCTGAACGTCGGCGCGATGCTGTTCGCGTTCATCTCGCTGATCGCGCTGGTCAACCTGATCATCGGCGGGGTCGGCGGGTTGTTCGGGCTGGCCGACCTGAGCCTGCAGCAGATCCTCGGCTACGCGTTCTCGCCGCTGATGTGGGTGATCGGCGTGCCGTGGGAGGACGCGGTGGCCGCGGGCGGCTTCGTCGGCGAGAAGATCGTGCTCAACGAGTTCGTCGCGTTCGCCGACTTCGGCCCGCAGATCTCGCAGTTCGGCGAGAAGAGCGCCACCATCATCACCTTCGCGCTCACCGGCTTCGCCAACCTCGGCTCGCTGGGCATCCTGCTCGGCGGCCTGGGCGGCATGGCCCCGTCCAAGCGCAGCTGGATCGCCCGCGACGGGTTCCGCGCGATCCTCGCCGGCACCCTGGCGAACCTGCTCAGCGCCACCATCGCGGGCATCCTGGTCGCCTGATGCCGCGGGTGCGCAACGGCGGTCGCGCCGTTGCGCACCCGGCGGTCAGGACCAGTGCGCCGCCGCCCGCTTCTGGAGCAGTTCCCGGTACTGGCGCGTCGTGTTCTCGTGCAGCTCGCCGGTGCCCCAGTCCACGACCACCCCGTACCGCCGGATCACGTCGAGCATGTCGAGCTCACCGGCGCGGTACCGGCGGGCCACCGCGTGCGGGTCCTCGGTCAACCAGTCCCGCCGCTGCGCGGCGGTGGAGGCCCGGAGTTCCCTGGTGGCGGCGGTGTCCACTTCGTACTGGTCCAGCTCCGGGTCGATCGGGCGCACCACGACCCCGTAGTCCGCGGCCGCGCGCTCGACCGACACGTAACCGTCGATGACGTCCTCGACGACGAGGGCCGGGTCCCTGGTGAGCGGGTCGCCGTACCCGCCGCCACCCGCGGAGGGCCGGGTGAAGGTGTCGCCGGGCTCGATCGCGACGTTCGAGAAGGTCGCGCCCAGGAACCGCTCGTCGTCGGTGCCCTTGTTCAGCCAGACGCCGTGCGGCAGCGAGGGCAGGCCACCGGAGATGCCCCAGGTGATCGACCGGGCGCGGTCGCAGCAGTACGACATCACGGTGCCCTCGCAGTCGGTCAGCACCCCGCCCTTCTCCAGGCCGAAACCGCCCCGGTACCGACCCGGGCCACCGGAGTCAGTCACGATGGCGTGCCCGCTGGTCAGCACCGGGGAGAGCCGTTCCTGGCCCTCGACCGGCTGCACCGCCAGGCCGGGTCCGAAGACCGGTGCGGTGGCCCCGGACCCGTCCTTGCTGGCCCGGCCGCCCCAACCACCGGCCATCCAGTCGTACCACATGAAGTACGGCCGGTCCTCGGTCCGACCGTCCTTGCCGCCGACCAGCAGGTACTCGAGGTTGAACGCGCACGCCACGGCGCGCTCGGGCACGACCTGGGACCAGATCTCGAACAGCGCGTTCATCAGCTTCTCGTAGGGGCCGGAGCAGAACCCGGTGACCGCGGTCGGCCACGCGGCGTTGACCACCGTCCCCTCCGGGCCGAGGTCGGCGTGCACCACCCGGTACAGCCCGGAGTTGAGCGGCACGTCGGGGAAGAACGTCTTCGTCCCCGCGTACAGCGCGGAGTGGGTGGTGCCGTAGCCGGAGTTGAGGAACGTCGACACCGCTGGCGCGCTGCCGGACAGGTCGTAGTGGATGCCCGCGTCGTCGATGCGCATCCGGACCGAGATCGGCACCAACCCCTCCGGCTTGCTGGGGTCGCTGTCGAGGTGGTCGACCGCTTCCCACTCACCGTGCGGGAGCTCGGCGAGCTTGTGCCGCACGATGCGCTCCACGTAGTCCTGGACGCCCTCCATGGCCGCCACGACGGTGTCCTTGCCGTAGCGGCTGACCAGCCGTAGGACCTCGCGTTCGCACACGGCCGTGGCTTCGGCCTGCGCGTTGAGGTCCCCCATGCAGCTGTAGGGCGAGCGCGTGTTGGAGACCAGCAGCTGCGCCACGTCGCGCAGCTGCTTGCCGCGGTGCCACACCCGGACCGGGGTGATGCGCAAGCCTTCGCTGAAGTGCTCCTTGGCGTTGACGTCGAAGGAGCCGGGCACGTTGCCGCCGATGTCGGCCCAGTGCCCCTTGTTCTGCGCGAACCCGATGATCTCGGTACCGGCGAAGATGGGCCGGATGAAGCTGACGTCGTTGAAGTGCGTGCCTCCTCGGTAGGGGTCGTTGACCGCGAACACGTCACCGGGGTTGATGTCGTCGCCGAACTCCGCCAGCACCGCCTTGCACTGGAAGTGCAGCGTGCCGACGTGCACGGCGATGTCGGCGCTGCCCTGCATCACGGTGTTGCCCGCCGCGTCGCACAGCGCGGAGGAGAAGTCCCGCGCGTAGATCACGAACGAGTAGCAGGTGCGCATGATCTGCTCGCTCATCAGGTCGACCGCGGTGACGAAGGCGTTCTTCAGCACCTCGAAGGTCACCGGGTCCAGGCCAGCCGGGGTCACCGCGCCCGGCTCGGGGTTGGTCGTCATGGTTCAGGCCTCCGTGAGGTGGATGCGGATGTTCAGCCACTCGTCGATCTCGGCCCGGGCACCCGGCGGCACGACGGTGGTGGAGTCCAGCTGCTCGATGACGGCCGGGCCGCGCAACCGGGTCCCGGCCGGCAGGTCGGACCGGTCGTGCACCGGGGTGTCGACCCACCCCGGCCCGTCGAAGTGGACCTCGCGGGTCTGCCGGGCCGCGGGCGCGGCACCGGGCACCACCTCGTGCGGGAGGACGACCGGTTTGGGTGTGACGCCGATGGCGGTCAGGCCCAGCTGGTAGATCTGCACCGGGGTGTCGTCCCGGCGGAACGAGTACTCCCGCTCGTGCTGCTCGTGGAACAGCTCGACCGCCTCGCGCAGCGCGTCGGGCCCGGTGCCGCACTTGACGGTCAGCGACCGCCACTGCCCCAGGTAGCGCATGGAGACCGTGCGCTGCAGGACGGCGTCCGCAGCGCTGACGCCCTCGTGGCGCAGCCGGGCCGAGGCTTCGGCCGCCAACCCCGCGAAGGCGTTCTCGAACTCCTCGACGTCGGCTTCCTCCGCCACGGCGTTGAACATCGCGGACAGGTCGTGGCGGATGTCGACCAGCAGGCACCCGAGCGCCGAGGTCACCCCCGGGTTCGGCGGCACCACGACGGTCGGGATGTTGAGCTCGCGCGCCACCTCAGCGCCGTGCAGCGCCCCGGCGCCGCCGAAGGCGATCAGCGCGAAGTCCCGGGGGTCGTAGCCGCGGCGAATCGAGATCAGCCGGACCGCGTCGGCCATGTTGGCGTTGGCGACCCGCAGGACGGCACTCGCGGCCTCGTCGAGCGAGAGCCCGAGCGGCCGGGCGACGTGGTCGAGCAGGGCTTTCTCGGCCAGCTCCGGGGCGAGCTCCTTGGCGCCTCCGGCCAGGCTGGTCCCCAGCCTGTTGAGCACCAGGTTCGCGTCCGAGTTGGTGGGCGCCGTGCCGCCCGCCCCGTAGCACGCGGGCCCGGGCACCGCTCCCGCCGACTGCGGCCCGTTGCGCAGCGAACCGGCTTCGTCGATGTGCGCGATGGAACCCCCGCCGGCCCCGATGGTCAGCACCTCGATCGACGGGAAGATGATCGGGTAACCGTACTCGACCGACCACTCCTTGGTCACCCGCAGCTCGCCGCCGTGCACCATCGCGATGTCCGTGCTGGTCCCGCCCATGTCCAGGCCGATGGCGTTGGCGTAGCCGCACTGGGCGGCCACGTGCCGGGCGGCGATCGCGCCCGCGGCGATGCCGGACGCGGCCAGCCGCACGGGGTAGCGCTCCACCGTGCGCGGGGTCATCGACCCGCCGCCGGAGTGCAGCAGCAGGAGGTCACCGCGGTACCCGCCGGCCGCCAGCTCCTCGGCCAGCCGGTTGACGTAGCCGCTGACCAGCGGCGCGAGCACCGCGTTGGCGACCGTGGTGGTGAACCGGTCGTGCTCGAAGATCTCCGGGAGGATCTCCGCGCTGGCGCAGATCATCACCCCGGGCAGCTCCTCCTCGAGGATCTCGCGCATCCGGATCTCGTGGGCGGGGTTGGCGTAGGAGTTGACGAAGCAGACGGCCACGGTCCGCGCCCCGCGCTTGCGCAGCAGGGCCGCCACCCGGCGGGCCTCCGCCTCGTCCAGCGGGGTCACCACGCGTCCGGCGTAGTCGATGCGCTCGGTGACCTCGAAGCGGTCCCGGCGGCGCAGGTAGGGCGGCGCCACGTCGTTGTAGGCGTCCCAGAGGTCGTCCTTGGTGCCGTCGCGGATTTCGATGACGTCGCGGAAGCCGGTGGTGGTGACCATCGCGGCCGGTTGGAAGTTCCGCGTGATCAGGGCGTTGGTGGCCACCGTCGTGCCGTGCGAGAACAGCGAGACCTCGCGCAGGTCGACGCCGCCGCGCTCGACGCCGTCGAGCACCGCGCGCATCGGGTCCTCCGGGGTGGACGGGACCTTGGTGACCCGGGTGCTCCTCGTGTCCTCGTCGAACACGCAGACGTCGGTGAACGTGCCTCCGACGTCGACGGCCACGCGCTGCTGGGCCATGCGGGTGCCTCCTCGAAGTGGTGCGGGTGGGAAGGGGTCCGCCGCCGGCTGCGGTTGGAAGAGAAGGTTGCCCCACGTTGTGCGCGCTGTCACTGTGACAATCACGAACAAGGCGGAGCCGATCTGTCAGATCGGACAACTGGGAGGGCAGCGCGTGGACAGCCGTGGTGGGTGGCCGCAGTTGACCTTGCGCCACCTGGTCGACGAGCCGAGCCTGCAGCTGACCGTGGTGGAACCGGGTGACCTGTCGAAGGTCGTCCGCGCGGCGCACCCGGTCGAGGCCGTCAACACCGCGACCCGGTCCCGGCCCGGGGCGATCGCGCTCACCACGGGGGCGGGGTTGGCCACCACCGCCGACGACCCGGAGCCGCAGAAGCGGTTGGTCGCCGACCTCGTCGCGGCCGACGCCACAGCCCTGCTGTTCGGGACGGGTGTCCACTTCGACCGGGTGCCGCACGGCCTGCGCGCCGCCGCGCGCGAGCGGGACTTGCCGGTGCTGGGCGTGAACGCCGCCGAGGTCTCGTTCGACGCCGTCGCGGACTTCATCAGCAGCGGCGCGCTGTCGATGGAGACCTACCTGCTCAAGCGCACGGTCTGGCTGCAGAACGACCTGCTGCACGCGCTGGCGGCGTCGGACCCGGTGAGCGCGCTGGTGGTCCGCCTGGGCACGTTGTGCAAAGGCGCGGCAGTGCTCTACGAGGGGGAAGGGCGCATCGTCGCCTCGACCGGGCACGGGCCGCTACGCCTGGTCTGGGAGGAGATCAGCGCCCGCCAGCGCGAGGCGCAGCGGTTCACCGTCGGGCAGTGGGTGGTCGCCACCCGGCCCTTCCTGCTCCGGGGCACGCGGTTCCAGCTGGCGGTGGCCTCGCGCAACGGCGCGCTGCTCGACGACATCAGCCCGGAGCTGCTGGAGACCGCGGAGCGGGTGCTGGCCGCCGCCAACGCGTCGCGGTCGCTGGTGATCAGCCAGGAGCGGGCCGAAGCGGCGCGGATCGTGTCGGCCCTGCGCAGCGGGATCACCGCCTCGCAGGTCCGGCAGACCTGGGCCCGGTTGCGGGCCTTCGGGTTCCGCGTCGGCGACGAGCTCCGCGCCGTGGTGGCCAGCCCGCTGCGCGATCGCGGCGAGCCCGGGGCGCGCGACGCGGCCGAACCCCTGCTGGAGCAGGCCGAGCTCGCGGACCTGCCGCTGGTGCTGTCCGCGGAGCGCGTGGCCGACCACGAGCCCGGCGGGTTGACGGCGGTGCTCGCGGAGCGCGACGCCGCCGGCAGCTGGCTCGACGAGCTCGCCCGCACCCACCTGGTCGGGGTCAGCGGCCCCTTCACCGATCTCGCGGTGGCCGCGCGCTACGCCGAGGAGGCCAGCACCGCCTGGCACCTGGCCGGTCGTCGCCGCGGCCGGGGCAGCGGCCGGACGATCGTGCGGCTCGACGAGGTCGACTTCGCCACCTGGCTGCTGACGCGCCGCGACGACGCGCAGGTCGCCGACCGGTTCGAGCGGCACTTCGGCGCGCTGGTCAAGTCACCGGACCTGGCGCGGACCGTGGTGCTCTTCCTGGCCTGCGACCAGGACGTCAAGCGGACGGCGGAGCTGCTGTTCATCCACCCCAACACGGTCCGGTACCGGCTGCGCAACGTCGAGCAGCTCATCGGCGGGCGGATCTCGTCGGCGGAGGTCGTGGCCAACCTCTACCTCGCCTTCCAGGACGACGTCCTGGCCAGCGCGGAGAAGTTCCTCGAAGCGCGGACTTGATCTCAAGTTAACTGGAGCTCCTAGCGTCGTGGCTGCGGGCGCGGACCGCGCCCACTTCGACGAGCACAGGAGCACGACATGCACGCGATCCGGCAGCACGAGTTCGGTCCGGCGAAGGTCCTCCGCCACGAGGAGGTGCCCGACCCGCACCCGGGCGCCGGGCAGGTCCGCATCGCGGTCGCCGCGGCGGGTGTCCACGTCATCGACACCACCATCCGGCAGGGCCTGGTGGGCGGACCGTTACCGCTGCCCGAGCTGCCGATGACGCCCGGCCGCGAGGTCGCCGGGGTCGTCGACGAGATCGGCGACGGGGTCGCCGCGGAGTGGCTCGGCCGCCCGGTCGTGGCCCACCTCGGGCAGGCCAGCGGCGGCTACGCCGAGTACGCGGTGCGCGAGGTCGAGGCGGTGCAGGTGCTGCCGGAGGGCACCGACCCGCTCGCCGCGGTGGCGATGATCGGCACCGGGCGCACCACGATGTCCATCCTGCGCACCGCGCGCCCGAGCGCCGACGACGTCGTCCTGGTCACCTCGGCGGCCGGGGGCATCGGCGCCCTGGCGGTCCAGCACGCCCGCAACGTCGGCGCGACCGTGGTCGGCGCGGCCGGTGGCCCGACCAAGGTCGACATCGTCCGCGAGCTGGGCGCCGACCTGGCGGTGGACTACACCGAGGCGGGCTGGGCGGACCGGGTGCGCGAGGAGCTCGACCGACCGGTGAGCCTGGTCCTCGACGGCGCCGGTGGTGCCTCCGGGCGGGCGGCGTTCGACCTGCTCGGCGCGGGCGGGCGCATCGTCATGTACGGGCGGGAGCTCGGCGAGCACGGCTTCACCTCCGACGACCTGCTGGCTCGCGCGCTGTCGGCCACGGTCGCGCTGGGCCCGAACCTGCTCAAGGTGCCCGGCGGCATGCGCGCCCTGGAGGACGAGGCGCTGGCCGCGCTCGCCGACGGCAGCCTGGAACCGCTGGTCGGGCCCCCGTTCCCGCTGTCCCAGGCTGCCGCCGCGCACGAAGCGCTGGAGAATCGGCAGACTTACGGCAAAGTGGTGCTGGTGCCAGAACGGCGCTGAACCAGCACGACGAACTGCGGAGGTCGCACCAGTGGAACAGGTGGTACTGCTCGACGAGTCCGGTGAGGCGGTCGGGGTCGAGGACAAGACGATCGTGCACCACCGGGAGACCCCGCTGCACCTGGCCTTCTCGTGCTACGTGTTCAACGACCGGGGCGAGTTCCTGCTCACCCAGCGGGCGCATCACAAGCGCACCTTCCCGAGCGTGTGGACCAACAGCTGCTGCGGCCACCCGGCTCCCGAGGAGGAGATGAAGGCCGCGATCGCCCGGCGGCTCAGCGAGGAGCTGGGCTTGGCCGTGCACGGCCTGGAGCTGGCGCTGCCCGGCTTCCGCTACCGGGCGGTGATGCCCAACGGGGTGGTCGAGAACGAGATGTGCCCGGTGTTCTTCGCGTTCACCGAGCACACCCCGCGGCCCAACCCGGAGGAGGTCGCCGAGACCCGCTGGGTGGACTGGGCGGAGTTCAGCGCCGGGGTGCTGTCCGGGACGACCGAGGTCTCGCCGTGGTGCGAGCTGCAGGTCCGCCAGCTCGTCGAGCTCGGCCCGGAACCGGCCCGCTGGCCCAAGGGCACCCCGACCGGCCTGCCGCCCGCCGCCCGGGTCGCCTGACCCGGTCATGTGCCCGGGGCCTCGTACTGGTGCTCGGGTCGGCCGCTGGCGCCGTAGCGGAGGGTCATGCGGGCCTTGCCGTCCTGGGCCAGACCGGCCAGGTAGCGCTGCGCGGTGGCGCGGGCGATGCCCAGCTCGGCGGCGATCTCGGCCGCCGAGCGCGGGCCGTCCGCGGCGCGCAGCGCGTCCTGCACCAGCCGGGAGGTCACCGCGGACTGGCCCTTCGGCGCGCCTGGCCGGTCGCCCTCGTGCAGCAGCCGGATCGCGCGGTCGATCTCGTCCTGGCCGACCTGGCCGCCGGTCGGCGACAGCCGCGCGTGGTAGCGGGCGTAGGCGCTGAGCCGGTCCGCGAGCTGTTCCGCGGTGAACGGCTTGACCAGGTAGTTCAGCGCCCCGGCGGACAGCGCCGCGCGCACCGAGGCGGCGTCGGCGGCCGCGGTCAGCATGATCACGTCGACGTCCAGGTCGGCCAGCAGGGCGATCCCGGAGCAGTCCGGCAGGTAGTTGTCCAGCAGCACCAGGTCCGGGTTGCTGGAGGCGATCAGGTCGCGCGCCTCGGCCGCCGAGTGCGCGGTGCCCACCACCTGGAACCCGGCCACGCGCTCGGTGAACTCGGCGTGCACCCACGCCACCCGGAAGTCGTCCTCCACCACCAGCACGCGGATCATGCACCCTCCTCGCTCTCGGTCACCGCGCCGGGCAGCCACGCGTGGAACACCGCGCCGCGCTCCGCGCCGCCCGGGTCGGCCAGCCGCACGTCGCCACCGAAGCTGCGGGCCGCCTGGCGACACAACGCCAGGCCGAGCCCGTGGTCACCGTCCTCGGTGGACACCCCTTCCACGAACAGGTCCTCCCGCAGCCCCGGCGGCACCCCACCACCACTGTCCACAACGGACACGTGCAGTGTCGCACCGTCGGCGAGCAGGTCCACCTCCACCCGGGCCGGGCGCCGCTCGCCGAGCTGCGCCGCGCGCACCGCGTTGTCCACCAGGTTGCCCACCACCGTGGTCACCTCCACCGGCGCGCGCACCCTACCCGGCACCCAGCTGGTCTCCCCCAGCTCCAGCGCCACCGACTTCTCGGCCGCGACGGCCTTCTTCGCCGCCAGGAACGCCAGCAGCACCGGGTCCCGCACCGCCTCGCCCGCCGGTCCCAGCCCGGCGACCGGCCCGCTGGCGAGGGCCTGCAGGTAGGCGACCGCCTCGTCGTGGTGCCCGGTCTGCAGCAGTCCGGACAGGGTGTGCAGGCGGTTGCTGAACTCGTGGCGCTGCGCGCGCAGCACGTCGGTCATGCCGCGCACCGACTCCAACTCGCGGTTGAGCACCTCCAGGTCGGTGCGGTCCCGCAGGGTGAGCACGCTGCCCAGGTCCGCGCCGTCGCGGCTGACCCGGCGGTGGTTGGCCACCAGCACCCGGTCCCCGGCGACGGTGATCATGTTCTGCACCGGCTGCCCGCCCTCCAGCGCGCTACGCAGCCGGGACGGGACGGCCAGCTCGCGCACCGGGGTGCCGGGCGCGACACCGGTGCCCAGCAACTGCTCGGCCTCCTGGTTGGCGAACGACACCCGCCCGTCGGCGTCGACGGCCAGCACGCCCTCCCCGATGCCGTAGAGCACCGCCTCGCGCTCCCGCACCAGGTCGGCCAGCTCGTGCGGCTCCAGCCCCAGGGTGCGGCGCTTGAGCCCACGCGTGAGCAGCGCGGCACCGACCACCCCGACCACGAGCGCGCCGCCAGTGAACACCGCCGTGGTGCCCAGCAGCCGCAGCAGGACGTGGTCGATGTCCTCGGTGTCGAACCCGACGCTGACCTGCCCGACCACGGTCCCGGCGGCGTCGCGCAGCGGCACCTTGCCGCGCGCGGAGTAGCCGAGCGTGCCGCGCTGCACGTCGACCACCTCGTGACCGGCGAGCACCGAGCTGGGGTCGGTGCTGACCGGTTCGCCGATCTCGCCCGGGCTCGGGTGCGCCAACCGGATGCCCTGCCGGTCGGCGACCACGATGAACAGTGCCCCGGTGCTGGTCCGGATCCGCTCGGCGCGGTCCTGCACCGCCCCGCTGCGGTCCTCGCGGGCCACCGCGGCAGCGAGCTCGGTGTCCGCGGCGGTCGCGCGCGCCACCGCGAGCGCGCGCTGGCCGAACTGGTCTTCCAGCGCGCGGTCCAGCAACGACGCGACGAGGACGAACCCGATCCCGACGACGAGCGCGATCAGACCGATCTGCAGCAGCAACGCCTGCCGCGCGAACCGCACCGGTCGGCGTGACATGCGTCGACCCTAGCTCGCGAGCTAAACGCGCAGAACGCGGAGAACGCGGGCTAGGCGGACAACGCGCACAAGGCTCCCGGGATGCCGAACCGTTCACCTACGGTCTCGCGCAACGAAACACCGCTGTTACGCGGACCACTCCGGTCCGACGGGAAGGGGGAAGGCGTTGATCGCGCTCCTCGGCTTGTGCATGGTGACCGTCTTCCTCTTCCTGGTGATGACCAAACGGGTCTCGCCGATGGTGTCGCTGATCGTGGTGCCCGCGGCGTTCGCGCTGCTCGGCGGCTTCGCGCCGGAGCTGGGCGAGATGATCGTCGACGGGATCGGATCGGTGGCGCCGACGGCGGCGATGCTGCTGTTCGCCATCCTGTACTTCGGGATCATGATCGACGCGGGGCTGTTCGACCCGATCACCCGCGCGGTGGTCCGGCTCACCGGCAACGACCCGCTCAAGCTGGTCGTCGGCACGGTGGCCCTGGTCGCCGTGGTGTCGCTGGACGGCGACGGCACCACCACGTTCATGATCACCGTGTCCGCGCTGCTGCCGCTGTACCGCAAGCTGGGCATCAGCCCGGTGCTGATGACCGGCCTGGCCTGCCTGACCAACGCGATCCTGAACGTGGTGCCGTGGGGCGGCCCGTCCGCCCGCGCCGCCAGCGCGCTGGGGTTGGACCCGCAGGAGCTGTTCGTGCCGATGATCCCGCCGCTGGTCGCTGGGCTGGCCACGGTCTTCGTGCTCGCCTGGGCGCTCGGCCTGCGGGAGCGCGCCCGGGTGCGCAGCGGTGAGCTGGTGCTCGCCGGTGGGAGCGGGACCGGTGGCAGCGGGACCGGTGGCTCCGCCGACGGCGACTTCGACGTGCTGGCCCCGGACCGCGAGTCGCTGCGGCCGAAGCTCATCTGGTTCAACGCCGCGCTGACCGCCGCCCTGCTGGTGTCGCTCATCGTCGGCGTGCTGCCGATCGCCGTGCTGTTCATGATCGGCACCGGGATCGCGCTACTGGTCAACTACCCGCACCTGGAGCAGCAGCGCACCCGCATCGCCGCGCACGCCGACAGCGTGGTCTCGGTGGTCTCGATGGTGTTCGCCGCCGCGGTGTTCACCGGCGTGCTCTCCGGCACCGGGATGATCGAGCAGATGGCGCACTACCTGCTCAGCGCCATGCCGGAGGGCCTGTACCCGTTCTTCAGCGTGATCGTGGCGGTGCTCAGCGTGCCGTTCACCTTCTTCATGAGCAACGACGCGTTCTACTTCGGCATCATGCCGATCCTGGCCGAGGCGGGCGCGCAGCACGGGATCGCACCGGTCGAGATCGCCCGCGCCTCGCTGCTGGGGCAGCCGATCCACATGCTCAGCCCGCTGGTGCCCGCGATGTACGTGCTGATCGGCCTGGCCAAGGTGGACCTCGGTGACCACCACCGGTTCGCGATCAAGTGGGCGCTGGTGGTGTGCGCGGTGGTGATCGCCACCGGGCTCGGCTTGGGCGTGATCTCGATCCACTGAACCGGGATCCCCGCGAGGTAGGTTAGCCTTACCTTCATGCACCAGTCCCTCCCCGCGCGCGTGCGGCACCGCACCGCCGTGCTCCTCTGCTCGCTCACCGCGCTGCTGCTGGTCGCCTCCTGCGGCAGCGCGAGCGACGACCAGGAGCAGCAGGCCGACGACGGCACCTTTCCCGTGACCATCGAGCACTCGCACGGCACGACGGAGATCCCCAAGCGCCCGGAACGCGTCATCGCGCTCGGCTACACCGACGTCGACCCGCTGCTGGCGCTGGACGTGGTCCCGGTGGCCATGCGCCCGTGGAGCGACCTGCCGGGCCCCGGCCCGTGGGCGGCGGACCGGTTGCGCGGGGCGCAGCCCCACCTGTTCCAGACCCAGGGCGACGTCGACCTGGAGGAGGTCGCCTCGCTGCAGCCGGACCTGATCGTCGCGGTCAACGCCGCCGTCGACGACGCGCTGTACCAGCGGCTGTCCGCCCTGGCACCGACCATCGTGCGCCCTGCGGGCTACCCCGACTTCGGCACGCCGTGGCAGGACACCACCCGGATGATCGGCAAGGCCGTCGGCAGGTCCGAGCAGGCCGAGCAGCTGGTCACCGACACGCAGGCCCGCATCGACCAGGTCACCGCGCAGCACCCGGAGTTCGCCGGGGCCACCGGCGCGGTGGTGCTGATCAACCCGCAGGGCGGCTACTGGCCCTACACCCGCAACGACGCGCGCGGGCGGTTCCTCGACAGCCTCGGCATCAAGCTGCCGCCCGCCGCGCAGGCGCTCGACGACGGCAAGAACTTCTACCTCAACCTCAGCCCCGAGCAGACCTCGGTGCTGGAGTCCGACGTGCTGGTGGTCATCGACCAGAAGGGCAACTCGCAGCGGCTGTCCCAGGACCCGCTGTTCCAGCGGTTGGAGGTGGCCAAGCGCGGCGACGTGGTCGTCGTGCCGTTCACCGACGCCGGGATCGCGTTGGCGCACAACACCGTCCTCAGCATCCCGTACTCGCTGGAGACGATGGCCCCGCTGCTGGCTGAGAAGCTCGCCGACCGGTGATGCGGGTCGGTGCCGCGTCGAGGGCGCGGCACCGACCACCCGCTCACAGCTTGGTCGCGTCCGGGTCCCGGGCGGCGGGCACGTCCGCCGCAGGCGCGGCCGCCGGGTCGGCCAGGACCTCGCGGGCCCGGCCCCGGTCGAAGGCACCGTCCCACTTGGACACGATGAACGTGGCCACGCAGTTGCCCAGCAGGTTGGTCACCACGCGCATGGTGTCCATGAAGCGGTCCGCGCCGAGCATCAGGGCCACCGCGGCGACCGGGATGACACCGACCGCCGACGCGGTGGCCGACAGCGCGATGAACGCCGAGCCCGGAACACCGGCCATGCCCTTGGACGTCAGCACCAGCACCAGCACCACGGTGAGCTGTTGGCCGATGGACAGCTCGACACCGACCGCCTGCGCCATGAACAACGTGGCTAGCGAGAGGTAGATCGAGGCACCGTCGAGGTTGAACGAGTACCCGGTCGGCACCACGAGCCCGACGGCTTCCTTGCGGCAGCCCGCGCGTTCCAGCTTCTCCATCATCCGCGGCATCACGGCCTCGCTGGAGGCGGTGCCCACGGCCAGCGCGAACTCCTCGCGCGTGTAGCGCAGGAAGCGCAGCAGGCTGAGGCCGGTGACGGCGCGCAGCAGGATGCCAAGCAGCGCGCAGAACAGCAGCGCCGCGCCGTAGCAGGCGGCGATGAGCTTGGCGTAGGTGCTCAGCGAGGACAACCCGTACTCACCGATCAGGTAGGCCATGGAGCCGAACACCGCGAGCGGGGCGAGGCGCATGACGTAGCCGATGATCTTGAAGATGATCTCGCCGGTCTGGTCGACGAAGGCGAAGACCTGCGGAGCGCGGGTGATCCCGACGTGCAGCAGCCCCGCGGCGAACAGCACGGCGAACAGCAGCACCTGCAGCAGCTCGTTCTCGGCGAAGGCCGCGACCGCGCTCTCCGGGATCATGTGCAGCACGAACTCGGCCGGCCCCGGCATCTGCTCGCCGTGGGTCTTCTCCACCACGCCGGAGGAGTCGAGGGTGGTCGGGTCGACGTCGAGACCGGCACCGGGCTGCAGGACGTTGCCCGCGATGAGCCCGAGCGCCAGCGCGGCGGTGGTGACGACCTCGAAGTAGATCAGCGCTTTGAGCCCGATACGGCCCACCGAGCGCATGTCGCCCGCCTTGCAGATGCCGACCACGACCACGCAGAAGATCAGCGGTGCGATCGCCATCTTGATCAGCCGGATGAACCCGTCACCGATCGGCTTGAGCGCCGCGCCGAAGTCCGGCCAGAAGTGGCCGACCGCGATGCCGATGGCCGCGGCGACGAGGACCTGGACGAACAGCGAGGACAGGATTCGCCTGACCCGGCTCGCGGGAGGTTTGCGTTCGGACGACCGCATCATCACACTCTTTCACGCTGCGGAAAATCGATTTCGCCGGGTGGTCAAGGAGTCTCCGCAGCCGCAACGCTTCCGTCAAGAACTGGGGAAGAATCAACAAAAAGTTGATTCGGGGCCGGTCACGCGTGCTGCATGTCCCGCGCCCAGCGCCACTCCCCCGGCTCCGGCACGCCGACCAGCTTCAAGCCCGCGGCGCGCAACGTCCGCGCGATCGCGGTGTTGTCGACGTGGGTGTGCGCGGTGAGCGTGCGCAGGTCGAGCTCGCAGGCCTGCTCGACCAACTCGTCCGCCAGTGCCGTGCCCACCCCTCGGCGCTGCCAGTCGTCGCGGACCAGCAGGGCGAGTTCGCCGGTGTCCCCGTCGTACATCAGGTTCCCCATGCCGACGACTTCCCCAGCCGCCGAGACCGCCAGCAGCGAACGGCCCAGGGTCGGGGTGAGCAGCCGCTGCAGGCCGCGTTCGCCCGGGGCCGGACCGGGGCTGGAGTAGCGGCGGTAGCGGGCAGCGGCGGAGCAGCGCTCGTGGAACTCCGCGACCAGTCCGAGGTCGCCGCGGTCGGCGGCGCGAATCGTCAGGTCTTCGCCATCCGTGGTGCGCGCGGTGCGGGACGTGGGGCGGAGGCGGGATCGGCAGGCTTCGGCGAGGTCGACCAGCGCAGCTGCCCGGGCGAACTCAGCGGGGGTGAACGAGCCGCCGGGGCGTTCCAGGACCAGTTCTCCGCCGCCCGGGGCCGGTAGCCGCATCCCCGCGTCCGTGCCTGGTTCCTCCTGCTCCTGCCAGCGGACCTCCACTCGGCCGAGCAGCGCGCGCAGTGCGCGGACGAGGTCGGTGCGACCCTTGACGAGGTCGGTGGCCAGGTTCGCGGTGCGCGTGGGGACGTCGTCGAGTTCCCGCACGTCCGCAAGGGCTACCACGACGTCCCGGCCGCCTGCTGACTCGACCGCTTCGATCAGGCCCCAGCGGGAGACCCGTTCGGGCACGTGCAGGAGGACTTCGTCGACCGCGCCGCCGGGGACCGGATGGACCTGCATCGTCCGGATGTCGCCGCCGAGCGCTGCCAGACCGCCAGCCAGACGGGCCAGTCGGCCCGGGGTGTCGGTGACGGAGGCCCTGAGCCGCCACAGGGTCTGGCGGGTGGCGGGGGTTGGCGTCGCGGGTGTGGTTGGCGGGGTTTCCGTTGGGGTTGGGCGGGTTCTGGACTTGTGGATCGCTGCTGCTGCCAGCAGGACGGTGCCGAGGGTGATCAGGGTTACTGGGAGCGGGGTGAGGGCGTGGGTGCCGGTGGCGGCGAGGTGCACCGCTGCTGCCGCTAGGCAGAGGGCGGCTAGTTCGACGAGTTCTCGGGTCCAGGTCGGGCGGCTTGGGGTGCGGGACATGGGGTCATGGTGGGTGGGGGTTGTTTCAGGAGATTGCTTCGGGGTTTTCGGTGGGGTTACGGGGGGTTGGGTGGGGGCCTTTGGGGGTTCGTGCTTGGGCGCCTGCCGTGTGCCTTGGTGACTCTGGGGTTATTGCGTTGGCTTGCGAATTGGAGGTGGTTGGGGCTGTAGCGGTGCTGTCACGACTGCAGTTCCAATTGAGATTGGCGTCTCTCCCCGCTGGTTCCCTCGGACCGCGACCACGCCAATAGCGGTTGAAATTGCAATCACCCCAGCCGACCCCTACCCCTTTGCATCCCACGCAAACCCACACCCAACTGCAGTTTCAATCCCATCAACACCCCACCACCAACCCTCCGGGTATCACCACCGACCACCGAGACCACCCCACCCCCCACCACGTTGATCACCACATCGAGTGACCAATACTCGGTCGAAATCCTGTTCGACTACGGCGATAATCGTTGCATGGCACCGTTGTTGATGAGTTCCGCCGGTCACGCCGAGGACGCCTTGGGCTCGGCGGCGACTCCGGCTGCCGCCGTCGAGGTTGCGGCAGCCGTCGAGTCCCGCTCGGGGGCGCGCCCTGCGGTGGAGCTTCGCGACGCCGAGGTCGTGGCTGAGATCTCCGAGATCGAGCGAGTCGTGCGGACCGTGCGGATGCGCCAGGTGCAGCTGATCGCCGAGGCCGAGCACCGGGGCCTGCACACCGAGCAGGGCCCCCGTTCACCTCGGGTGTGGCTGCAGGGGCTGCTCAACATCGACTTGGCAGAGGCGAGGGGACGCGTCGTCGTCGCTCGCGATGTCGAGAGGCAGACGAGCCACTGCGGCGAACCGCTCCCCGCTGATCTTTCCGCCACCGCCTCCGCTCTCGCCGCAGGGGGCATCGGGGTCGAGCACGCGCGCGTGGTGTCCCGCCGCGTGCGGACCATGCCCGAGCACGCGCGTGTGCACCACACTGCGGACATCGACGCGATCCTGGCCGACAACGGCCCCCGCATGTGCCCGCGTGACCTGGCCAGGCTCGCCGAACGCATCAAGTACCTGCTGGACCAGGACGGTGCCTACCGGGACGAGGCCCAGCACGAAGCGCGGGAGCTGCACCACGCCACTGGGCGGGACGGCATGCTCGTCGTGAAGGCTCGCCTGAACCGGAAAACCGGGGGAAGTTTGTCGCGGCCCTCCGACCGCTGTCCGGGCCCCGGCCCGGAGTTGACGGCGAGAAGGGCCCCCCGCACCGCTGGTCAGCGCAACGCCGACGGGTTCGCCGCGCTGGTCGACCTCGTGCTGGACTCCGACCGGGTGCCGCGCGCGGGTGGGCAGCGGCCGCACCTGACCATCACCGTCGACTTCGACGACCTCAAGCGGGGTCTGCTGCTCAGTGCGGAAGGCATGCCCGGCACGGTGCAGGCCACCGAGCAGTCCATCACCGCCGAGAACATCCGCCGCATCGCCCGTGACTGCGAGGTCCTGCCGGTGGCGCTCGGGAGTGACAGCCTCCCGCTGGACGTCGGAGCACCCAGCAAACGGCGCCACGCACATCCGGGCGGCGCTGCTGCAGCGCGATGGGGCGTGCGCGTTCCCTGGGTGCGACCGACCTCCCGGCACACCACAAGCACACCACGTCACGCACTGGATCGACGGCGGCCTCACCACCGTCGACAACATGACCATGCTGTGCGCGCACCACCACCGGGTCGTGCACAGCCAGCAGTGGGGCATCGCCATGCCCCGGGGCCGACCGGTGTTCACCCCACCGTCCGAAGTGGACCCATCTCGGGCGCCCAGACCGGGCGGCAGAGCACTACCCGCCGCCTACCGCGAAACCCTCCGGGACCTCATCCCTGCGCCCAGGGTGCCGGAGGGCATCGCGTGACGCCTCGTCCCGCTCAGCGGGGCTGCTGGCCGTAGCCGACGAAGAGCTCCGCGCAGCGGGCCATTTCCTCGTCGCTGAGCAGGTTCGGTTCGCCGACCCGCGTCGCGGTCAACCAGAGCTCGCACAGCCACTCCAGCTGGCGGGCGCGGTTGTAGGCCTTCGGCAGCGAATCCGCGATCGTGACCGTGCCGTGGTTGCGCAGGATGCAGCCCGTGCGATCCACCAGTGCCTTCGACATCGACTTCGCCAACTCGTCGCTGCCGAACGTCGCGTACTCGGCCACCCGCACCGGGCCACCGAAGTCCGCCAGCTGGTAGTGCACCGCCGGGACGTCGTCGCGCAGCAACGACAACGCCGTCGCGTGCAGCGAATGCGTGTGCACCACGGCGCCCGCGTCGTGCTCGCGGTAGGCGGTGAGGTGCATCGGCAGTTCCGAAGTGGGCTTGAGTTCGCCCTCCACCACCTCGCCGTCGAGCGTCACCACGGGGATGTCGGCGACCTGCAGGTCGTCGTAGTCGACGCCGGAGGGCGTCACCGCCACCAGATCACCACAGCGGACCGACACGTTGCCGGACGTGCCGACCACCAGCCGGTCCGCCGTCATGCGCTGGGCGATGGCGATGACCTCGCTGCGCTGCGCGGCCAGTCGCGAACTGCTCACTTCACACCTTCGTTCAACAGGAGGCGCCGGGAACATCCGACGCCGACTCGTAACCGCTGATCGCCGCTACCTTCTCAGCCGACGGCGACGACTCGTCGAAGTGGTGGTCCAGCCACTCCGAAGCGAGCTTGCGGGCCAGCTCCAAGCCCACCACGCGCTGGCCGAAGCACAGCACCTGGGCGTTGTTGCTCAGGATCGACCGCTCCACCGAGTAGCTGTCGTGCGCGGTCACCGCGCGGATGCCCGGCACCTTGTTCGCGCTGATCGCCACGCCCAGTCCGGTGCCGCACACCAGCAGCGCGCGGTCCGCCTTGCCCTCCGCCACCAGCCGGGCCGCGTTGACCGCCACGTGCGGGTACGCGGTGTGCTCGTCCGAGCCCACACCCACGTCCACCACGTCGGCGACCCGCGCGTCGTTCTCCAGGTCCTTCTTCAACGCATCCTTGTACTGCAGCCCCGCATCGTCGGAGCCGACCACGATGCGCAGCGGTGCCTGCTGCTCAGTCACTTCTGTCCGTCCTTCCTGTCACCAGCGAGCACCTCGCCGATCCGGGTCAGGGCCAGCGCCAACGACGTCGCGCCGGGGTCCGGCGTGCCGACGCTGCGCTCCGCCAGCGGTCGGGCGCGACCGGTGCGGGGCCTCAGCTCCGCCGTCTTCGCCGCCGCCTCCGTGGCGACCTCCGCGGCGCGGGCCCAGGCCTCGCGGCCGCTCGCGCCGCCGTCGACCTCGCTGCGCAGCGCCTCCACGAACGGCACCAGCGCGTCGACCAGCGTCTTGTCACCGAGCTCCGCACGGCCCAGGCGCTGCACCGCGGCGAGCGCCGCCGCCGCACCGGCCGACAGGTCCCCGGGCAGCGCCGCGCGGTGGTCGGGCAGCAAGTCACCGAAGGACCGCAGCGCCGCGCCCCACAGGACACCTGAGGTGCCCCCGGCCTTGGCCGCCCACGCATCACCCGCCGCGACCAGCACCGCAGCCGGGCCGACGCCCTGCTGCGCCGCTTCCTCCGCCGCTTCGATCGCCGCCGCGCTACCGCGGGTCATGCCCCGCCCGTGGTCGCCGTCGCCAGCGATCGCGTCGAGGCGCCCCAACTCCTCTTCCTCGTCGTGCAGCAGGTCCGCGATCGCGCGCAGGCCTCGCACCACAGTCGCCGCCGTCGCCTGCCCCTCCGCCGGGGCCACCACGGCGACCTCCGCCGGCAGCTCCGGCAACTCCTCGTCCTCCACCGCCGCATCCGCGGCCGCGAGCTCGACGTTGCCCTTCCGGTAGGCCGGTGCATCCGCCGGGGCCTGCCACAGCCGCTCCAGCTCGTCGTCCAGCCAGGTCAGCGTCAGCGAGCAGCCCGCCATGTCCAGGCTGGTCACCAGCTCGCCCACCTCCGGCGCGACGACCTCCACCCCGGCCTCGGCCAGCAGGCGCGACACCGTGCCCCACACCACGAAGAGCTCTTCGTACTTGGTGGCGCCCAGCCCGTTCAGGATCGCCGTCACCCGGCGGGAACCGGTCTTCGGCGCCTCCTCCAGCAGGCCGTCCACCAGGATCTTCGCCAGCTCCGACGCCGACGGCAGCTCCCGCTCCGACACCCCCGGCTCGCCGTGGATGCCCAGCCCCAGGCCCATCCGGCCCTCCGGCACCTCGAACAGCGGCTTGTCCTGACCGGGCAGCGTGCACCCGTCGAAGGCCACGCCCAGGCTGCGGGTCCGTGCGTTGGCGTGCTCGGCGACCCGCACCACCTCGTCGAAGTCGTAGCCCTCCTCGGCCGCCGCCGAGGCGATCTTGAAGACCACGAAGTCGCCCACCACGCCGCGGCGCTTGTTCTGCTCCGCCGCCGGGGCGCTGGCCACGTCGTCGGTGACCACCACGTTGTGCGCGCGGATCCCGTCGCGCTCCAGGCGTTCCACCGCCAAGCCGAAGTTCATGTTGTCCCCGGCGTAGTTGCCGAAGGAGAACACCACCCCGGCGCCGCGGTCCACCGCGCGCCCCACCGAGTACGCGTCATCGGCCGACGGCGAGGTGAAGATGTTGCCGATCACCGCCCCGTCGGCGAAACCCGGCCCGACCACCCCGCAGAACGCCGGGTAGTGCCCGGACCCACCACCGGTGACCACCGCGACCTTGCCCTGCCGGGGCCGCCTGGCCCGCACCACACCACCCGGCACCTGCCGGACGTAGGAGGGGTGCGCGGCCACGAAGCCGGTCACCATGTCCTCGGTGAACGTCGCCGGGTCGTCGTACAAGCGCGTCATCGCACTTCTCCTCAAGCAGCAGTCAGGAGCTCGCGCCCCAGTGCGGGCGGGCGCGGTCGATCGAAACCAGGTACTCGCGGTAGCCGCGTTCGTAGAACTCCACCGCGTTCGGGTGCGGCTGCACGGTGCGCCGCCCAGCGGCCCACAGCTCGCGGTCCACCGGCTCACCCAACGAGTCCCACGCGGTCATGGCCGCGCCACGCGCGCCCACACCTTCCTCGTACGGCACGTGCAGCGGCCGACCGAGCACGTCGGCGAAGATCTGGCTCCACGCCGCCGAACGCGCCCCACCGCCGCAGGCCGAGACCTCGCCGGTCAGCCCGGCGGACTCCAGGTTGTGCCGGGCCGCGTAGGCCACCGCCTCGCACATCGCCCGCACCAGGTCCGCCTGCGAGGTGTCCAGCGACAGCCCGGTGAACTGGCCGCGCGCGTGCGGCGCCACGAACGGCGCGCGCTCCCCCGACGTGGACAGGAACGACAGCGCCGAGACGCCACCGGCACCGGGCTTGCTGCTGGCCAGCAGCGTCTCCAGCTGGTCCACCCCGGCACCGACCATGGCCAGCACCCAGTCCAGGTTCGCGGTGCCGACCATCGCCGGCATCACCCGCAGGTAGCGCTCCGGCAGCGGGGTGGCCAGCCACATGCCCGCGACCTCACCCTCCGGGTCCACCTCGAACTCGTCGCGCAGCACCTGGCAGCCCAGGGTGGTGCCGATGACCAGGCTGCCGTCGCCGACGTTGCTGACACCGGAACCGAAGGCGCAGGCGGGCAGGTCGAACGGACCGGCCGACACCGGCAACCCGGCGGGCAGCCCCAACTCCTTGGCCGCCTTGCCGTCCAGCGCGAACAGCTTGTTCGGCGGCGCCGGTTCGGCCAGCAGTCGGCGGTGCTCGGCGATCCCACACGCCTCCAGCGCCTCCACCGAGTAGCTGCGCGTGGTCACGTCCAGGAACGGCAGCGAGGCGTCGGAGGCGTCCACGGTGATCTCACCGGTGAAGCGCTGCACGATCGCGTCCACGCAGTAACCGGCGACCGCGGCCCGCTCCAGCCGCTCCGGGGAGTGCTCGGCGAGGTGCGCCAGCAGCGGACCCGCCGAGCCCGGGAACATCCCCGAACCGGTCAGCCCGAAGACCCTGCGCTGCACCCCGGACCCGTGCCAGCCGTCCAGCACGGCGGCGGCCCGCGCGTCCAACCACGAGATCGCCGGACCGACCTGCAGGCCCTGGTGGTCGCGCAGCCACAGGCCGTCGCCCTGGCCAGTGATGGCCAGCGCCTCGACCGGTTCGCCGGTGCTCTCGGCCACCGCGGCGACCTCCCGCACGACCCGCACCACCGAGCTGATGACCTCGTCGAGGTCCTGCTCCACCCGACCACCCGGCAGGCGGTTCAGGGTGCTGCGCATGCTGTGCGTGACCAGGGCGGTTCCGTCGCGGTTGAGCAGCGACGCCTTGGTCACCGACGTTCCGACGTCAACCCCGATGATCATGCCTGCAGGCCCTCGAACTTGGCCAGCACGTCCGGGTTGGCCACGAAGCGCGGGCGCTTGCCGTCGAGGAACAGCGCCACCTCACCGGCCACGATCTGCGCCGCGCGGTGCGCGGTCTGCCGGGTGGCACCGGCCAGGTGCGGGGTGGTGATCACGTTCGGCGCGTCGAACAGCGGCCAGTCGCGCGGCGGCGGCTCGATGTCGTAGACGTCCACCGCCAGCGCGCCGAGCCGACCGGACTTCAGCATCTCCGGCAGCGGCGCGTAGTCCAGCAGGCCACCGCGCGCGGAGTTGATCAGCACCGCGCCTTCCGGCAGCAGCTTGAGGTTGTCGGCGTTGAGCAGGTTCGTGGTCTCCGGCGTCAACCGCGCGTGCAGGCTGACCACCGAGCTGCGCCGCAGCAGGTCGTCCAGGTCGACCAGCTCCACACCGTCGCGCGCGGCGTCCTCGGCCTTGACGAACGGGTCGGAGACCAGCACGTGCGAGCCGAAGGCCTTGAGCACGCGGGCCACGATCTTGCCGATCGCGCCGTATCCGACGAGACCGACGGTGGCGCCCTCGAGCTCGATGCCGGCGTTGTCGTAGGCGTAGTAGTCGCCGCGCCAGTTGCCCGACTTCAGCTCGGCGTCGGAGCCCGGGATGCGGCGCAGCGCCGCCAGGGTCAGGCCGACCGCGAACTCGGCGGCAGCGGCGGCGTTGCGGCCCGGCGCGTAGCTGACGATCACACCGTTGTCCGTGGCGGCCTGCAGGTCGACGTTCACCGGCCCGCCGCGGCAGACGCCGACGAACTTCAGGTTCGGGGTGGCGGCCAGCACGTCGGCGGTGAACGGCGCCATCTGGGTGGCCACGATCTCCGCGTCGCCCAGCGCGTCGAGCAGCTGCTGCTCGGTGCCGCTGGCCTCGTGCACGTTGCCGACCGGCCCGAACGGCTCCACCGGCCACGGCAGCTTCAGGGTGCTGAACTGCAGGTCGTGCGCGCTCGTGCTGCTGCGCAGCGCGTCGACGAACACTTCGGGGGCGACGAAGTGGTCACCTGCGGCCAGGACGCTGGTCATGAGGACTCCTTTGTCACGGGGGCTGCTTGGCGGCACCACCCGATTCTGCGTGCTGAGGAACCGGGGCGGGCCTGCCTGGGGAGGGGAGCGGGCTGGGTCAGCTGCCGACCGGCTCGGGCAGCGAGCTCACCAGGCGCTGCCGCACGTCGTCGAGGTCCGAGGCGACGTAGCTGGCACCGGCCAGCGCGTCCTCGGCCGGGGGGTAGTCGGCGTTGGGGATGGCCACCACGGTCATCCCGGCGGCGGCCGCGGCACGCAGCCCGTTGCTGGAGTCCTCGACCGCCAGGCACTGCGTGGGGTCCTGGCCGAGCTTCTCGGCGGCGGCGAGGTAGACGTCCGGGCTGGGCTTGCCCTGGGGCACCTCGGCGCTGGACACGGTTGCGCTGAAGTACTTGGTCAGGTCGTGGCGGTCCAGCACGGCGTCGATCAGGCGGCGCGGCGCGGAGGAGGCGAGCGCGATCGGGGCGCGGGCGGCGGTCTCGGTGACCATCCGAGCCGACCCCGGCAGCAGTTCGATCTCGCCGCCGTCGAGGGCGGCGATCATGTCGTCGACCACGATCTTCTCGGTGGCCTCGGCGGATTCGGCGGCGTCGGCGAACGCGGCGAGGAAGGCCGACCACTCGGGGGCGCTCATGCCCTGGACCTGCCGGGTCTGCTCACCGGTCCAGGTCGTGCCGCGAGCGGCGGCGAACTTGGCCCACATCCGCTCCCACAGGTGCTCGCTCTCGACCAGGACGCCGTCCATGTCGAACACGACCGCGCGGTGGGCGCCGTTCGGCTGGTCGGACTGGGTCATCTCTTACCTCCCGCACACTCACTGACACCGCACAAATTAACATGATCAACGTTAATTGTCACCCTTTGAATGATAGTTCAGCGTCACGTCCCTCCCGGACCGCTGCTCGCGGCAAGATGGCCGCATGGCGTCCGCACCGAAGAAGCAGTCCCCCCGCCTCCTGCGCCAGCAGAAGATCATCGACCACGTGGTCGCGCAGGGCTTCGCCAGCGCCGCGGAGCTCTCCGAGCTGACCGGCGTCAGCCTGATGACGGTGCACCGCGACCTGGACGACCTGGTCACCCGGGGCCTGCTGCGCAAGTACCACGGCGGGGTCTCCGCCCAGCCGTCCACGGTGTTCGAGAGCAGCTCGGACTTCCGGCTGCACACCCACACCGCCGAGAAGAACGCGCTGGCCAGGGACGCGCTGCAGTTCATCACACCCGGCATGTCGGTGATGCTGGACGACTCCACCACCGCGCTCGCGCTGGCCCGGCTGCTGCCCGACGTCGGCCCGCTGACCGTGGTCAGCAACTACCGGCAGGTGCAGGAGGCGCTGCGGGACGTGCCCGACATCCGGCTGATCGGCCTGGGCGGTGAGTACTCCCGCACCCACGACTCCTACCTCGGACTGCCCTGCCAGGAGATGATCAGCACCTTCTCGGTGGACATCGTGTTCCTGTCCACCTCGGCGATGAACGCGCGCCTCACCTACCACCAGGAGCAGGAGATCGTGCTGGTCAAGCGGGCGATGCTGGCCAGCGCGACGACCAGGGTGCTGATGATGGACGCCAGCAAGGTGGCCCGTTCCGCGCTGCACCAGTTCGCCCCGGTGAGCGCCTTCGACCACGTCCTGCTGGCCGGCGAGCTGGACGCGGGGCTGGTGGAGGAGATGCGGGAGCAGACCGACGTGCGCCTCGCGCCGCTGGAGTGACCGCCGGTACCGGCGCGACCACGCGGGGCAACGCCTCAAATTAACGTCTTGCGCGTTAATATGAACGAGGTGCATGATAGCCAGCACTCGTAGACCGGCCCGCTGCACGCGAGCGCCGAGAACTTCCAATCCTTGGAGACAGTGATGTCCCAACAGACCACGGCGGAGACCGAGGCGACCCGCCCGGCCAGCGGTCTCGACCGCATCGGCATCCCCAAGCCCCTGTTCTGGGGCTTCGTCGCCGTGCTGATCTTCATGATCGGCGACGGCGTGGAGACCACCTTCCTCTCGGACTACCTGCAGCAGCCCGAGGGCGGCGGCCTGCCCGGCTCGACCGCGGCGTTCGCCACGGTCACCATCTACGGCGTCGCGGCGATGATCGCTTCGTGGTTCTCCGGGACGCTGTCGTCGATCTGGGGCCCGCGCCGGGTGATGTGGCTCGGCGGCGCCTGGTGGATCGCATTCGAGCTGCTGTTCCTGTTCGTGGCGCTGCCCTCGCACAACGCGACGCTGATCGTGGCCACCTACGGCATCCGCGGCTTCGCCTACCCGCTGTTCGCCTTCGCGTTCCTGGTGTGGGTGCAGATCGCCAGCCCGGTCAAGATGCGCGGTTCGGTCGCCGGCTGGTTCTGGTTCGCCTTCACCGGTGGCCTGCCCACCCTGGGCGCGGCGCTGGCCGCGGTGGCGATGGGCGGCTTCGGCCTGAGCCAGCGCGGCACCCTGGTGCTGTCGCTGGTCGTGGTCACCGTCGGTGTGCTCATCGGCAGCTTCGCGGTCCGCGAGAAGCACGGCCTGCAGCCCATCGCCGACGAGACCGTCGAGAACCCGCGCAGCCTCAAGCGGCTCGCCGAGGGCGTGGACATCCTGTGGCGCGACCGCCGCACCCTGGCCGGTGGCCTGATCCGCATCGTCAACACCGCGCCGCAGTACGGCTTCTTCGCGATGTTCCCGTTCGTGCTGGGCCCGGCCACGCCGGGCGGCGGCTTCCTCACCTCCGCGCAGGTGGCCACGCTCGCCTCGATCAGCTATGGCGCCAACATCGCCGCGAACCTGTTCTTCGGCGTCTTCGCGGACCGCTTCGGCTGGCGGCGCACCATCACCTGGTTCGGCTGCGTGGGCTGCGCCATCGCGACCCCGGTCTGGTACTTCACCGCGGTGACCACCCAGAGCTTCGCGGTGACGGCCACCTTCGGTGTCGTCTACGGCATCCTGCTGGCCGGGTTCGTCCCGCTGTCGGCACTGATGCCGTCGATGGTCGCGCCCAAGGACAAGGGTGCCGCCCTGGCGATCCTGAACTTCGGCGCCGGTGGTGCCGCGTTCGTCGGCCCGGTCGTGGTCACCGTGCTGTTCCCGCTGGTCGGCGGTGGCGGTGTGGCGATCGCCTTCAGCATCCTCTACATCCTGGTGGCGGTGCTGAGCCTGAAGGTGAAGGACCCGTCCGACCCGGGTGAGGCGCGCCGACAGGACGCGGCGGCGGGTGCCGTGCGGACCGCAGCCTGAGCGCACTGACCGCGGAGCCCGCGTCCCCTGCCGGGGGCGCGGGCTCACGTGCATCTCGCCGTCGTCGCCCAGCGCGACGACGAACCGGCCGTCCGGGGTGAGCGCCGGATCCCCGACGACAAGCCCGGGCACGGCGGTCCGGGCCCCGTCGAACACCTCGACCCGACCGCCCGCACCGCGGACCGCGAGCACCGGCGGATCCCCTGCGGCCAGCGCCGGATCGGAGGTGGCCGCGACCCTCACCCGGCGCACGACACCCCACCCGGCCTGCTCCCCCAGCACCACCAAGTGCCCGGTCCCCGCCTCGCGGAACGCCGCGTAGGAGGACGCACCCCGGGCCACGGCGATCGCCCCGGCCGGGCGGTGCGCGGACGGCGGTGCGACGAGTTCCGCGCCGGTCCCGGTCAACTCCCAGTGCAGCAGCCCGGCCCGAGCCGCGCCGAACACGTGCACCTCCCCCGCAGCCGTGGCGAGCACCGACACGTCGTCATGGACACCCGAGCCCCCGAGGTCGAACCACCCCGGTGCGTCGGCGAACCTGACGCTGACCCCACCCGCGGGGTTCTTCACCGCGACCACCACTCGTCCACCGGGAACCACGGCAGCCGCTGGTGGACCCACGTGCGTCCGCTGCTCGGCCGCGCGGGGAGCACCGAGCGCGAGCCACGGTTTCCCGTTCTCCCGCAGGAAGATCCCACCGGTGCGCCGGTCCTGCACGACGATCGTGCGCGCGTCCGCGAGCACTGGCGAGCGCGGAACGAAGCCCGGTGTGGCCACTGCGGATTCCTCCGCTCCCGAGCCCGTGAGCAACCGGTCACCGCGCACGAAGACGTGCACTTCCCGCCCGCTGCGGTCGGTCGCGGCCCAGCTCGCACCGCGCGGCCAGCGCTGCCGCATGCTCCGCAGCCATGTCGCGTACGGCTCGTCGAGGCTCACCACGGGATCGTGCCGGGCGTAGTGATCGAAGATCGCCCGCTTGTCCGCCACCACTTCCGGCGGCAGGTTCGGTGGAGCGTCGGCGATGTCGTAGTCGCGGTAGTGCACGAGGTGCGCCCGGATCGCGCGCACCGCGATCTCGGTGAACCGCGCGGTCATCACGTGGTCCGGGTGGTTGTGGTGGGCGCCCCACTGCGGCTGGTGGCGGGGGTCGGGCTCGGGATCGTGGGTGCGGACGATGTCGGGCGTGAACCGCCGGAGGAGAGCGGTCAGCAGCCCGATGAGCGAAGCCCGGTCGTGCTCGGCGATTGCCACCGCGGCACCGTCCGGACGCAGCGTGGCGACCCGGGTGGTCGGCTCCTGCCAGAGCCGCGTGAGCGCGTGCCTGCCGCCGCTGGCGGCCGGGTCGTTGTCGTCGGGCAGGTTCAGGAAGACCAACCGGATGCCCGGCCGGGCCCGCAATTCCTGCACCTCGACCTCCCGACCACCGATCCGCAGCACCCCGCGGCGCCAGTCGTCGGCGACCCCGGCCATCACCGCGAACGCGGCTCGCGCCCCCGCCTGCCGCTTCGCGGCGTACTGCGCCACCGGGCGCACATCGCTCTCACCGGCCGTCAGGAACACCGTGGTCACCTCGGCGCCGGACCGCACCGACATCGCCAGGTCCGGGTTCATGAACAGGATGTCGTCGTCCGGGTGCGCCACCACCTGGAGGTGCGAACGCCCCGGGTCCGCGGCGACCGGCGTGGCCAGCAGCACGAGCAGCACCGCGACGACGAAGGCGGCCGCTCTCATCTCGACCCCCTCAGCGGTCCCGCGGAGAGGACTGCGGCCATCGCCGCGCCGACCCCCAGCAGCGCGAGGTGCCAGGCGGAGCCGGGCGGACTCCAGGACAGTTCGAGCACGCCGTTCGACGAGCTCGGCAGTCCTACCCGGAGCAGCCCAGCCCCGGTCGCCCCGACCGGCACCGGGCGGCCATCCACCTCGGCCTGGTAGCCGGGCCAGGCGAGGCGGGCGAACACGAGCTCGGCCCGCTGCCCCGCACCGGCGAATCGCACGGTCTCCCGGGCCTGCCCGTGCTGCACGTCGTCGAGTACCCGCACATCGCGCGCCGCACCCAACCGGCCTTCCGGCCAGCTGATGGGAACTTCCCGGCTGAGCACGACGACTTCCGGGTCGCGCCGCGCGATGCGCCACCCGCCCGGAGCCTCCGCCACCTCGCGCAACCGGCGCTGCACCACGACGTGCTCAGCCCGGAGCTGATCGGCCAGCCGGTCGGGCCCCCACAACCGGTCGTAGGCGTGCGGGCAGGTCGCACCGAAGTAGTTCAGGCACAGCTTGGTGTGCAGGGCGTCGTACCCGATCCCGGTGTAGGACACCAGGTTCGCCATCCCCGCCGCCGCGGGCATGTTGCCGAACAACAGCTGCGACCACGCCTGCCGGGACGCGATCTGCGCGGGCGGGATCAACCCGCGATCGGCGACCTGGACGACGGTGCCGGTGCTCAGCGGTGCGAACTGCGCACGCAACTCGCCCACGTCCGTCGGGAAGTTGTAGGCCGCGACATCGCGGTTGACCGGGAACCACAGCACCTGCAACGCCAACACGCACGCCGTGCCCAGGTGCAGCACCGCGACGTGCATCCGGGTGCGCAGCACGAGCAGGAGCAGGACCCCCACCACGAGCAGCGACACGAGGTGCTTGGGTGCCTGCGCAGGCCATGCGGCGACCGCCAGGTACCCGGCCACCAACATCGAACCGGCCGAGACCGACAACCTCAGCTTGAAGCGGTCGGTGCGCAGCCCACCGGAGAGCGCGACGGCGAGCAGGACGGCGACGGCCAGGTGCAGCACCACGACGTTGCGCAACGGCCAGCGGAACAGCCACAGGTTCGACGGACCCAGGCAGAGCAGGAAGGAGCAACCCGCCACCACCACTGCACCCCCACAGCTCCGCCACCGGAGGGCGCGCCAGTCCAGCCAGGCCAGCAACGGCACCGCGAACCAGGCGAAGTAGGTGCCGGGCACCGACATCCGGAACGTGCCGAACGTGGGGACCTGCGGGAGGAACGACGGCAGGCTGGCGTTGAGCAGATCACCGACGCCGGGAACGAGCTGGCCGACGTTGAAGAACGCGTACCCGGACCGCCACCCCACCTCCGACGCCGTCAGCACCGGCCCGTAGACCAGCGGCAGCGCAGCGGCCACCGCGACGCCCAGCAGCACCAACCGCACCCGGCTCCGGCCGCCCTCGACCAGCAACCCGACGAACACCAGGCACAACGCCAGCACGCTGTAGGGATCACCGGCCGAGGCGCACAGGAAGCACAGCAGCCAGGCCACGACGGCCGGAACCCGGTCGGTGCAGCGCAACGCCCACCAAGACCACGGCACCCAGGCGAACCCCATGAGCGCGCCCGCCCACGAACCAGCCTGGAAGTACAGCACGAACCCGGACACCGGCAGTGCCGCACCGAGCACCGAAGCGACGCCGCGGGTCGCGCCGTAGCTGCGGCAGAGCAGGAACGCGCCCACCCCGAGGATGGCGAGGAACTGCGTCTTCACCACAGCTGCGGCGACCGCGAGGTCACCGATCCACACCACCAGCAGGAAGTCCAGCAGGTGCACCGGGTTCCAGATCCCGAACAGCGCCTCGGCGGCCAGGTTCCCGCCCATCCACGCGTCCAGGTCCAGCGCCAACGGCCACTCCCCGGCCAGCAGCCGTTCGCCCAACCGGTGCCACATCGGCAGGAACTGCGCCGCGCTGTCGTCCCAGAAGTAGAACGACGGGTTGACCAGCAGCGGGAGCTGGCCCAGCACCACGACCACCGCACCGACACCGGCCGCGACCGGCCAGTCGCCGCGGGGCGTGCCGCGCCGCGAGGTCAGCACCGCGCGGCTGGCGAAGAAGGTCGCGGGCAGCACGGCAGCACCCCCGACGAGCGGCGCCAGCACCGGATCCACCCCGACCGCGACCGCACCAGCCACCGCCACCGTGCTCAGCCCGACCAGCACCAGGTTCGCCAGCGGGAACACCAGTAGGGTGTGGGTTCTGACCGGAACGGCGAAGGTGAACCGGCAGTTGAGCAGGTAGGAGCACAGCGTGGCCGCCGCGGTCGCGACCACGTGCGCCACCAGGTACGGCAGCAGCGCGAACAGCGCGAAGTAGACCGCGCAGTGCACGGTCGTGTTCGCCCCGCCGACCAGGGCGAACCGCCCGAGCTGCGCCCCGCACCGCATCACGACACCAGCTCGGCGGGCCGCAACCGGCGCGCCTCGACATCCGCGCCCAGCTCCGGGCTGCGCTCCTTGACCAGGTAGTGCGGTCGGCGCTTGGCCTCGGAGTAGCAGCGCCCCAGGTACTCCCCGAGCACCCCGAGGAAGCACAGCTGCAGGCCGCCCATCCCGGTCAACCCGACCAGCAGCGCCACGCCGACCGACGGCCATGCACCGTCCACAATGGCCTGACAGGTCGCGTGGACCACCCAGCCGACCGCCGCGAGGGCCACCAGCGCGCCCAGGTAGATCGAGCCCCGGAGCGGCTTGGCGTTGAACGCGGTCAGCCCGTCGACCCCGTGGTCGACCAGCGCGCCGAGCGTCCACTTCGAACGACCGGACCGCCGCGGCACGTCGCGGAAGGACACGTAGGCGGTGCCGAAACCGATCCAGGCGAACAGCCCCTTGGAGAACCGGTGGTGCTCCGGCAACGCCAGCACGGCGTCCACTGCGCGCCGCGACAGCACGCGGAAATCCCCTGCACCGTCCGGGATCCGGACGCCGGTGAACCGACGCGCCGCGCGGTAGTAGGCCCGGGCCGGCAGCGACCGCCAACGCCGCTCCCCGCTCCTGGTGCGGCGCGCGACGACCTGGTCGTAACCCGAGTCCAGCAGCGGCAACATCCGGCGCAGCAGCTCCGGCGGGTGCTGCAGGTCGGCGTCCAGCAGCGCCACCCGGTCGCCGCGGGCGTGCCGCAGCCCGCAGAGCATCGCCGGTTCCTTCCCGAAGTTGCGGCTCAGCGACACGTAGCGGAAGCGCGGGTTCGCCGCCGCCAACCGGCGGGCCTCGCGCAGCGTCCGGTCGGTGCTGCCGTCGTCCACCAGGACCACCTCGTAGTCCCGGACGTGCTCGGACAGCGCTGCGACCAGCGCGTCGTGGAACCGTTGCAGGCCGCGCTCCTCGTTGAAGCACGGCACCACCAGCGACAGGTACATGGCAGGTCTCATCCGTCTCGGCGGCGTCGGTGCGAACCCCGAAGCCGCTGCGGTCCTTGCAGATTCGCCTCGAAGGTAGGTTCGACGCCGAGCCGCACCCCTGCCCGACACACCGGCGAATAATCCGTCCGCGTGGCAGATCGGAGCCTGCTCGCACCGCGGCGCACCGCGAATGGCAGGCTGGATCCATGTCGTCCGCGTCATTCCCCCGCCGCAGCGCCCGCACGCAGGGCTTCACCCTGGGCGCTCCCCGGAACTTCACCGCCACCGCCAATGGTGCGGCGGTGCTCTTCCTGCGCTCGGCCGCCGGCACCGATCCCCGGAACGCCCTGTGGGTGCTGGACACCGCGACCGGTCAGGAACGCTTGCTGGCCGATCCGGCGGCGCTGCTGGACAACGACGAGGTGTCCCCGGAGGAGCAGGCCCGCCGCGAGCGCGCGCGGGAACGCGCCGGTGGCATCACCGGCTACGCCGCCGACCGCGCGGGGAGCTCGGTGGTCTTCATGTTGTCCGGTCGGCTCTTCCACACCGTGGTCGCGACCGGCGAGACCCGCGAGCTCCCGGTGCAGCTCCCGGTCGCCGACCCGCGGCTGGACCCCGAAGGCCGCCGGGTGTCCTACGTGTCTGGTCGCGCGCTGCGCGTGATCGACGTGGACGGCACCGGGGACCGGGCGCTGGCCGGACCCGACGGCCCGAACACCACCTGGGGCGCGGCGGAGTTCATCGCCGCCGAGGAGATGAGCCGCTTCCGCGGCTACTGGTGGTCGCCGGACGGATCACGGCTGCTGGCGGCCCGGGTGGACGAGTCCCCGGTGCAGACCTGGTACCTCGGCGACCCGAACGACCCGGGGCGCGAGCCCACCCCGGTGCGCTACCCCGCGGCCGGGACGGCCAACGCCGAGGTGACCCTCGCGCTGATCGACCTCGACGGCAAGCGCATCCCGGTCGACTGGGACCAACAGGCGTTCCCGTACCTCGTCACCGCGCACTGGTCGCAGCACGGCCGCCCGCTGATCGCCGTGCAGACCCGCGACCAGCGCACCCAGCTGGTCCTCGCGGTCGACCCGGGCACCGGGCGCACCACCGAGGTGCACCGCGACACCGATCCGCACTGGGTGGAGATCAAGCCCGGCTGGCCCGCCTGGACCCCGGACGGCCGCCTGGTGCGCATCAGCGCCGAGGACGGCGCGTACCGGCTCGTCGTCGGCGACCAGCCGTGGACCTCGGCACCGCTGCAGGTCCGCGGCATCCTGGACATCGGCGACGACGACGTCCTGGTCTCCGGCTCGGAGCAGGACCCAGCGCAGGTGCACCTCTACCGCGTCACCGCGACCGGCGTCGAGCGCCTGACCACCACGCCGGGCGTGCACACCGGCACCCGCGGCGGTGATGCGCTGGTGGTGGCCAGCGCGACCCTGGAGGAGCCGCGGACCCGGGTGCGGGTGCGGCGTGACGGCCAGGAGGTCGCCGAGATCGCCAGCCGCGCCGAGGCCCACGGCATGGACCTCAACGTCGAGCTGCTGCGCCTCGGCGACCGCGAGCTGCGCAGCGCCCTGCTGCTGCCCAGCGGCTACCAACCCGCAGATGGCCCGCTGCCGGTGCTGCTGGACCCCTACGGCGGTCCGCACTCGCAGCGGGTGCTGTCCCGCCAGCAGGGCTTCCTGACCTCGCAGTGGTTCGCCGACCAGGGCTTCGCGGTGCTGGTCACCGACGGCCGCGGCATGGCCGGGCGCGGCCCGGACTGGGACCGCGCCATCGCCGGCGACCTGGCCAACCCGCCGCTGCAGGACCAGGTCGACGCCCTGCACGCGGCGGCGGCGCAGCACCCGGAGCTGGACCTCGACCGCGTGGCGATCCGCGGCTGGTCCTTCGGCGGCTACCTCGCCGCGCTGGCGGTGCTGCGCCGCCCCGACGTCTTCCACGCCGCGGTCGTCGGCGCCGGGGTGGTGGACTGGCGGCTCTACGACACCCACTACACCGAGCGCTACCTCGGCGACCCGAACCAGGCCCCGGAAGTCTACGAGGCGAACTCGCTGCTGACCGACGCCGCGAAGCTGGACCGCCCGATGCTGATCGTGCACGGGACGGTGGACGACAACGTCGTCCTGGCGCACGCCCTGCGGTTGTCGGCGGCGCTGACGGCAGCGGCGCGACCGCACGCGGTCCTGCCGCTGCCGGGCGTCAGCCACATGCCCACCGACGAGACGACCAGCGAGAACTTGCTGCTCCTGCAGGTGGACTTCCTCCGCCGGGCCCTCGGTTAGAGGATCTCCAGCGGAACGGGGTGCTTCGGCGCGGGGAAGGCGGCGTCGAGCTCGGCGAGGTCCTCGGCGGTCAGCTCGACGTCCAGCGCCGCGCGGTTCTGTTCGACGTGCTCCGGGGTGGCCGCCTTCGGGATCGCGCACACCCCGTCCTGCGCCAGCACCCAGGCGATCGCGACCTGCGCCGGGTTCGCCGAATGGCGCTCGGCGACCCGGTGCAGCGCCGGTTCGCCGAGCAGGCGGCCCTGCTCGATCGGCGAGTACGCCATCACCGGCAGCCGCTGCTCCCGGCACCACGGCAGCAGGTCGACCTCGTTCCCGCGCCGGGTGAGGTTGTAGAGCACCTGGTTGGTCGCCGACTGCCGACCGAGGTCGCTGGCGAACAGCTCGTCCACGTCGTCCGGGTCGAAGTTGCTCACCCCGAAGCGCTTGATCTTGCCGTCGGCCCGCAGCTGCTCGAACGCCTCCAGCGTCTCGACCAGCGGCGTGCTGCCACGCCAGTGCAACAGGTACAGGTCCAGGTGGTCGGTGCCGAGTCGGCGCAGGCTGCGCTCGCAGGCCTCGACCGCGCCGCGACGGCTCGCGTTGTGTGGGTAGACCTTGCTGACCAGGAACACCTCGTCCCGGCGCCCGGCGATGGCGGCACCGACGACCTCCTCCGCCCCGCCGCTGCCGTACATCTCAGCGGTGTCGATCAGCCCGACGCCCAGGTCCAGCCCGTGGCGCAGCGCGGCCACCTCGGCCGCCCGCTGCCCTCGCCGCTCCCCCATGCCCCAGGTGCCCTGCCCCAGCACCGGCAGTTCTCCGCCACCGGGCAGTTGGATGCCACGCATGCACGCTCCCAAGTCCACTGGTTCCATCGCTGCCGGGCGCGCGGCCAGCATACGGTTCAGCGCTTCTGCGGCAGGACGGCAGTCAGCTGGAAGCCGCCGTCCGTGGAGGGCCCGGCGTCGAGCTGCCCGCCCGCCATCCGCACCCGTTCCGACAGCCCGGCCAGCCCGGACCCGCCGCTGCCCACGTCGACGGGCCCGCCGCGCGGTGCGCCGTTGGTGACGATGATGTGCAGCGCACCCGACCTGCTCGCCAGGTCCACCTTGATCACCGCGCCGGGCGCGTGCTTGGAGGCGTTGGTCAGGGCTTCCTGGACCACGCGGTAGGCGGCCCGCTCCACCGCAGGTGGCACGTCGGGGTCGCCGAGTTCGCTGGACAGTTCCACGTCCACCCCGGCCGCGCGGGCCTGCCCGACCAGCTCGGGGATGGTGTCCAGCCCGGGTCGGCAGCTGCTGCCCAGCCCGAGCGTCGCGCGCATCTCGTCCAGCGCCTGCTTGGCCAGCCCGCGCAGCCGACCCGCCGTCTCCCGCGCCTCGGGGTCGGAGGTGGTCGCGCCGAGCGCGGACGATTCCACTGCGATCAAGGTGACGTGGTGGCCGACGGCGTCGTGGATCTCCCGCGCGATGCGCGCCCGCTCGTCGGCCCGCGCGGTCTCCGCCTTGGCCTCCAGCTCCGCTGCGGTGGCCGCCTCCACCCGGCGCAGGCTCTCCGCCAGCTGCTGCCGCACGGACACCAGCGCTCCCAGCACGACCGGCGCACCGGCGGCCAGCACCACGTAGGCCAGGGTCAGCAGCACCGCGCCGACCGGCAGGGACTGCAGGACCAGCACCGGGGCGGCCGCCACCGCGGCCGCCAGCCCGACCCAGGCGAGCAACGACCGGACCTGCGGCCGGGCCCGACCGAGCGCGAACAGCGCCACGAGCGTCGCCGCCCAACCGAGACCACCGGCCAGCGCGGGCATGCACAGCAGCACCGTGGTGCGCGGCCACCACCGCCGCAGCGGCAGCAGGAACGCTGTGACCAGCCCGGACACCACGGCGTAGCCGAACGGGTCCGGGGCGGCCAACACCGCGGCAGCCGGGATCGCGACGACCAGCGCCTCCACGGTGATGCTGCGCCACCGCACAGCGCTCACCAGCGGTCGCCCACGCCCGCGACGCGCTGCGCGATCAGCGCGGCCTGCACGCGGTTCTGCGCGCCCAGCTTGCTCAACACGGTCGAGACGTAGCTCTTCACCGTCGCCTCGGTCAACCCGAGCCGCACCCCGATGTCGGCGTTGGAGCGACCGTCGGCCAGCAGCTCCAGCACCTGCCGCTCCCGGGCGGACAGCCCCCGCACCAGCTGGACCTCGTGCGCGTTGTCGGTCACGCCGCGGAACCGGGGCAGCAGCCGCGCGGTGATCCGGGGGTCCAGCACCGCGCCCCCGGCAGCCAGGTCGTGCACCGCCCGGACCAGCACCGCCGGGTCGGCGTCCTTGAGCAGGAACCCGCTGGCCCCGTGGCGCAGCGCCTCGGACACGTAGTCGTCCAGGTCGAACGTGGTCAGCACCGCCGCCACGGGCGGGTCCGGCAGCACCACCAGCTCCCGCAGCGCGGACAGGCCGTCCTTGCCGGGCATCTGCACATCGATCAGGGCCACGTCCACCCGGTGGGCGCGGACCGCGGCGAGCAGCTCGTCGCCGTCGGCGGCCTCGGCGACCACCCGGATCGTGCCGCTGGTCTCCAACAGCAGCCGCAGGCCCCGCCGCAGCATGGCCTCGTCGTCGGCCAGCACCACCCGGATCGGCTCCCCGCCGTCCTCCGCCTGCACCTCCCGGTCACCTCCCTGCTCCGAAAGGGTTGCACGCAGATTAGCGGGGAGGTCCGAACGCAGCGCGCACACCACGCCAGCGGGAGGTGCTCAACGGCGCCCGCCCTTGGGTGCCTTGCGCTCGCGCACCCGCACCGAGATCCGCACCGGGCTGCCGACGAACCCGAAGGTCTCCCGGAGCTTGCGCTCCAGGAAGCGCCGGTACCCGGCCTCCAGGAAGCCCGTGGTGAACAGCACGAACGTCGGCGGCCGGGTCTGCGCCTGGGTGGCGAACAGGATCTTCGGCTGCCGACCGCCGCGCACCGGCGGCGGGTTGGCCGCGACCAGCTCGGACAGCCAGCCGTTCAACCGGCCGGTGGGCACGCGGGTGTCCCACGAATCCAGCGCGGTACGCAGCGTCGGGGCCAGCTTGGCCACCGCGCGCCCGGTCCGCGCCGAGACGTTGACCCGCTCGGCCCACCGGACCCGGACCAGCTCGCGGTCGATCTCCTTCTCCAGCTGGCGGCGGCGGTCGTCGTCGACCAAGTCCCACTTGTTGTAGGCGATCACCAGCGCCCGACCGGCCTCCACCACCATGGTGATCACCCGCAGGTCCTGCTCGCTGAGCGGCTCGGACCCGTCGATGAGCACGATGGCGACCTCGGCGGCCTCGATGGCGGCCTTGGTGCGCAGCGAGGCGTAGTACTCGGTGCCGCTGGCGGTCTTGACCCGCTTGCGCAGGCCCGCGGTGTCGACGAACCGCCACACCTCGTCGTCCAGCTCGACCAGCGAGTCCACCGGGTCGACCGTGGTGCCCGCGACGTCGTGCACCACCGACCGCTCCTCCCCGGTCAGCTTGTTGAGCAGGCTCGACTTGCCCACGTTCGGCTTGCCGACCAGCGCCACCCGCCGGGGGCCGCCGGACGCGCCGAACACCTCGCGCGGGGTCTCCGGGAACGCCGCCAGCACGGCGTCCAGCAGGTCACCGGAGCCGCGGCCGTGCAGCGCGCTGATCGGCATCGGCTCGCCCAGGCCCAGCGACCACAGCGAGTGCACGTCGGCGTCACCGCGCTGGTCGTCGACCTTGTTGGCGGCCAGCAGCACCGGGCGCTTGGACCGGCGCAGCACCCGAGCCACGGCTTCCTCGGTCTCGGTGGCACCCACCCGCGCGTCCACCACCAGCAGCACCGCGTCCGCGGTGTGCATGGCCATCTCCGCCTGCGCGGCCACCGACGCCATCAGGCCCTTCGCGTCGGGCTCCCACCCGCCGGTGTCCACCACGGTGAACCGGCGGCCGTTCCACAGCGCGTCGTAGGCCACCCGGTCCCGGGTCACGCCGGGGGTGTCCTGCACCACGGCCTCGCGACGGCCCAGCAGGCGGTTGACCAGCGTCGACTTGCCCACGTTGGGGCGGCCGACCACGGCCAGCACCGGCTGCGGCACCGGCGGCGCGGCGTCCTCGGGCGCGGAGACCTCGTCGAACTCGGCCCACTCGGCCTCGTCGGACCACGTGCCGTCCAGGCCTTCCTGCGACTCCTCGGTCACGCTTGTTTCCCTCTCACATCGTCTTCGCGGTGGTCGGCGACCAGCCGGTCCAGTTCGGCGATCAGCTCGACCAGTTCGGTGCGCACCGCTTCGGTCGCCACGACCAGGCCGGTGCGGCCCTTGCCCGCGGGCAGCGTCCTCGGCTCGCCGAACAGCACGTCGATCCTGGGCAGCAGCCTACGGCCCCGGCCCTCCGGACGACGCGTCCCCCGGACCGCGACCGGCAGCACCTGGGCCCCGGAGGCCCGCGCCAACCAGGCCGCACCGTGCTGCGCGTTCTCCACGTCGCCGGACCCGCGGGTGCCCTCGGGGAACACCCCGACCAGCCCGCCCGCCTTGAGCACCCGCACCGCGGTCAGCAGCGGCGTGCGGTCGGCCTCGCCGCGCCGCACCCCGATCTGCCCGATGCGGCGCAGGAACCACCCCAGCGGCCCCTTGAACATCTCCTGCTTGATGAGGAACACGGCGGGGCGCGGCAGCATTCCGATCAGCAGCGGCCCGTCCAGCAGCGAGCTGTGGTTGGCCACCACGACCACCGGGCCGGTGCGCGGGATCCGCTCGGCCCCGTGGATGCGGACCCGGAACGGCAGCCGCACGATCCGCCGCGAGATCCACTGGCCGAACCGGTGCATCCGCGGGGACGCGCCCTCCGGCAGTGCCTGTTCGCTCATGCGCCCGACCCCCCGTCGCTCAGCAGGCCGCGGCTCTCCACGTGCTTGTGCAGCTGCTCCAGCACGCCCGCCACGTCCAGGTCGGTGGTGTCCAGTTCCAGCGCGTCGTCGGCCTTGCGCAGCGGCGCCACCTTGCGGCCGGAGTCCAACGCGTCCCGGCGCTGCACGTCGGCGTGCGTGCGGACCAGGTCGCCGGCCCGGCCCTCGGAAATGTCCTGGGCCGTGCGCCGCTGGGCGCGCGCGTCCGAGGAGGCGGTCAGGTAGACCTTCAAACCGGCGTCGGGCACCACCACGGTGCCAATGTCGCGGCCCTCGACCACGATGCCACCGGATTCGGCCAGCGCTGCACCGATCAGCCGGCGCTGCTGCGCGACCAGCAGTTCCCGCACCTCGGCGACGGCCGAGACCGCGGACACCGCCCCGGTCACCTCCGGGCCGCGGATCTCCTGACCGACGTCCTGACCGTCGAGCAGCACCGCGGGCCGCTCCGGGTCGGTGCCCATGGTCAGCTCGGCCGCGCGCACCACCCGCACGACCTCGGCCTCGTCCGTCGGCTCGACCCGCGCGCGCAGCACAGCCAGCGTCACGGCGCGGTACATCGCGCCGGTGTCGAGGTAGGTCGCCCCCAGTGCCGAGGCCAACTTACGGGACACCGTCGACTTGCCGGTGCCCGACGGACCGTCGAGGGCCACCACACCGCGGAGCCTGGCGTGTGCCACGTGCATTTCCTCCTGATCGTCGCCGCACCCGGCCGACGGCCGGATCAACCGTCCATTCTGCCTGGTCCCCGGCGGCCGGTCCCAATCGCGTCCCGATCCGGACAACCACCGGACAAATCCCGGGGATCACCGAATATGGTGGGCGGGTGGACGTAACAGTGACCCCGCTGCCTGGACTCGGCACGCGGCAGGACTTCACCACCCGCTCCGGCCACCGCATCGGTGTCATCACCTACCGGGACGGCCGGTTCGAGCTGATCGTCTCCGACCACGAGGACCCCGACAAGGTCGCCGCCTCCGTCGACCTGACCTCCACCGAGACCAGCGCGTTGGCCAACCTGCTGGGCGCCCCGCAGCTGGTCGCCAAGCTCACCGAGCAGCAGCGCGAGGTCACCGGGGTCACCACCTGGCAGCTGCCGGTCGCCCCGGGGTCGCCCTACGACGGGCGCACCCTCGGCGACACCGAGATGCGCACCCGCACGTCGGCGTCGATCGTCGCGGTGGTCCGCGACGGCACCGTGCACCCCTCGCCCCGCCCGGACTTCACCTTCGCCGGTGGCGACCTGGTCGTGGTCGTGGGCACCAGCAAGGGGCTGCGCGCCGCCAGTGAAATCCTGGAGAAGGGCTGACCCCGGTCCGCTCCACCACACCCGCCCGGTCCACGACCGGGACACGCGTCGCCACCAGTGGTCCCACGCGTGCTGAACCACGAACAACTCCATACGCAGGCAACACGCGAGAGGAACACCACGGTGCACGACACGGCGATCTCGTTGATCGAGCTCGGCGCGGTTTTCTTCGGTCTCGGCCTGCTCGGCAGGCTCGCCTGGAAGATCGGCATCTCGCCGATCCCGTTGTACCTGCTGGGCGGGCTGGCATTCGGCACAGGTGGATTGATCCCGCTGCACGGCATCGAACCGTTCACCCACCTGGCCTCCGAGATCGGCGTGGTCCTGCTGCTGCTCCTGCTGGGGCTGGAGTACTCCGCGGGTGAGCTGGTCACCGGCCTGCGCCGCTCGTGGTTAGCCGGTTTGATCGACATCGCGCTGAACGCGGTGCCGGGCGCGGTGGTCGCGCTGATGCTGGGCTGGGGCCCGATCGGCGCGCTCACCATGGCGGGCGTCACCTACATCTCCTCATCCGGCATCGTCGCGAAGGTCCTCGGGGACCTGGGTCGACTGGGCAACCGGGAAACGCCGGTGATCCTGTCGATCCTGGTCTTCGAGGACCTCGCGATGGCCGTCTACCTGCCGATCCTGACCGCCCTGCTGGCCGGGGTCAGCTTCCTCGGCGGGCTCACCGCGGTCGGGGTGTCGCTGGTGGTGATCACCCTCGTGCTGGTGGTCGCGCTGAAGTTCGGCAAGTACGTCTCGGCGCTGATCGACAGCGCCGACCCGGAGGTCTTCCTGCTGCGGCTGCTCGGCTCGGCCCTGCTGGTCGCCGGGATCGCCTCGGAGCTGCAGGTCTCGGCCGCGGTGGGCTCGTTCCTGCTGGGCATCGCGATCTCCGGATCGACCGCGGCGAACGCGACCCGGATGCTGGAGCCGCTGCGCGACCTGTTCGCCGCGCTGTTCTTCGTGGTGTTCGGCCTGAACACCGACCCGTCGGAGATTCCGCCGGTGCTGCTGGTGGCGCTGGTGCTGGCACTGGTCACCGCCGCGACGAAGATCATCACCGGCTGGGTGGCCGCGCAGATGCAGGGCGTGGGCCGGATGGGTCGGGCGCGGGCCGGTGCCGCGCTGGTGGCGCGCGGCGAGTTCTCCATCGTGATCGCCGGACTGGCGGTGTCCTCGGGCGCGGTGTCCGGTGAACTGGCCGCGCTGGCCACCGCCTACGTCCTGCTGATGGCGATCCTCGGCCCGGTCGCGGCCCGCGTGGTCGAGCCGGTGGCCCGCTTGGCGGTCCGCCGGACCACCAAGAAGGCCTGACCGGGGGTCACATCCCGACGATGCGGTACAGCGAGCCGACTTCCTGGCGGTTGAGCGGCCGGATCGCGCCGGGGCGCTCGGAGGTCAGGCGGACGTCGCCGATGCGGGTGCGCACCAGGCGCTGCACCGGGTGGCCGACGTGCTTGAGCAGGCGGCGCACGATGCGCTTGCGGCCCTCGTGCAGCACGATCTCCACCAGCGCGCGGTTCTGGTTGGTGTCCACGACCTTGAACCGGTCCACCTTCACCGGGCCGTCGTCCAACTCCACGCCCTGGCGCAGCTGCTGGCCGAGCTCCTTCGGGACCGGCCCGATGACCTCGGCGAGGTAGGTCTTGCGCACCTTGTAGGACGGGTGCATCAGCCGGTTGGCCAGCTCGCCGTCGTTGGTGATCAGCAGCAGGCCCTCGGTGTCCTGGTCCAGCCGCCCGACGTGGAACAGCTTGCCCTCGCGCTCCCGCAGGTAGTCGCCGATGCAGGGGCGGCCCTTGTCGTCGGACATGGTGCACAGGATGCCGCGCGGCTTGTTCAGCATCAGGTGGGTCAGGTTGTCGTTGACCATCACCCGGTTGCCGTCGACGTGGATCACCGCGGTCGCCGGGTCGACGCGGCGGCCCAGCTCGGTGACGACCTCGCCGTCGACCTCGATGCGACCTTCGACGATCATCTCCTCGGCCGCGCGCCGCGAGGCGACCCCGGCCTGGGACAGCACTTTCTGCAGGCGCACGCCTTCGGCGGCGGCGTTGGACGGGTGGTGTTCAGACGTCATCGATCGAATCCACTTCGGGCAGCAATGGGGCGAGCGGCGGCAGTTCCTTCAGCGACGACAGGCCGAGCCGTTCCAGGAACAGCTCCGTCGTGCAGTAGAGGTTGCCGCCCGTCTCCGGGTCGGTTCCGGCCTCTTCGATCAGGCCGCGCCCTACCAGGGTACGGATGACGCCGTCGACGTTCACACCCCGTACGGCCGCCACCCGTGACCGGGTCACGGGCTGGCGGTAGGCGATGACCGCCAGCGTCTCCAGCGCGGCGCGGGTCAGCTTCGAGCGCTGCCCGTCGAGCAGGTAGCGCTCGACGTAGGGCGCGTAGGTCTCCCTGGTGTAGAACCGCCACCCGTCGCCGACGCGGCGCAGGTCGATGCCGCGCTCGGCCTCGGCGTAGCCGTCGGAGAGCCGCCGCAGCGCCTCCCGGATCCGCTTCACCGGCTGCTCCAGGGTGTCGGCCAGCAGCTCCTCACCGGCGGGCACGTCGACGACCAGCAGCAACGCCTCCAGCGCGGCGTCGAGCGCGGGATCGGACGTGAGGTCCGGTGCCCCCGAGGTCTCCACCGCCTCGTCGGCGGCAGCCTGCGGCTCCGACTCGCCGCTCACACTCGTTCCGCCTCCCCGAGCCGCACCGCCGTGGTCGCGTCCAGGGGTGATCTCGCCTTCCGCGGTTTCCCGTGGCTGGTTCACTCCGTGGTCCCCTGAGGTGCGGTTGAGCGGGTCTGGAGTCGACACCGGGTCGCTCATCCGTACTCCTCCTCGTCGTGGCTGGCGCGCTGCGCCTCGGCGTCGGCCTTGGCCTGCTGCAGGCTGCCGCCCACCCACCGCACGAGCAGCTCGCCCAGCGGAGTCTCCTGCTCGAACTGCAGGACCTTCTCGCGGTAGAGCTCCAGCAGCGCCAGGAACCGGGCCACCAGCTCGATGGTGTGGCCGCAGTCCGAGGTCAGCTCCGGGAACGTGGCGCTGCCCCTCTCCGCCAGCCGCACCCGCAGCAGCGCCGCGTGCTCGCGGACGGACACGCCGTGCTGGTGGATGTGGTCCAGCGACACGGTGGGCGGCGGCTTTGGGCGGAACACCGCGGCCGCGACCTCGGCGAAGCGCTGCGGATCCACCCCGATCCGCACCTCCGGCAGCAGGTTCTCGAACCGCTCCTCCAGCGACACCGAGCGCGGGTAGCGCCGCAGCGCCCCGGCCTCCAGCTCGCCGAACAGCGCGGCCACCTGCTTGTACGCCCGGTACTGCAGCAGCCGCGCGAACAGCAGGTCGCGGGCCTCCAGCAGCGCCAGGTCCGCCTCGTCCTCCACGTCGGCCGCGGGCAGCAGCCGGGCCGCCTTGAGGTCGAGCAGCGTCGCGGCGACCACCAGGAACTCGGTGGTCTCGTCGAGGTCCCACTGCTCGCCGAGCGCCCGGGTGTAGGCGATGAACTCGTCGGTGACCTTGTGCAGCGCCACCTCGGTGACGTCCAGCTGGTGCTGCGAGATCAGCTGCAGCAGCAGGTCGAAGGGCCCCTCGAAGTTGTCCAGGCGGACGGTGAACCTGCCGGTGCTGCCGGGATCCCCAGGTGCCTGCTCCTCCCCGGCAGCGGGTTCGGTCACTCGCCGGGCTCCCGCAGCCGGCGGACCAGCTCCGAGTCGGCACCTCGCTCGTCGAGGTCGGCCAGCGCCGCGGCCACGGCTTCACGCACCACCCGACCGCGGTCCACGGCGATGCCGTGGTCGGCCCGCAATGCCAGTCGCGCCTGCTCCAAGCCCAGCAACTCCTCGTCGGAGACGTACACGGTGATCTTCGCATCGTGCTTGCGCCGCCCCGACCCGGACCGCCCGGAACGGGCGGGCGCGGCCGGAGCCGCTGCCGACGGGTCGGCGTGATCCGCGCGAGGAACAGTAGTACGGAACAGTTCGGCGGCTCCCGGCAGGGCGGCCCGCCGGGTCATCGGGCGATCACCTCGCGGGCCAGCGCCCGGTACGCCTGGGCCCCCGCCGAGCGCGGCGCCCACCTGGTGATCGGCTCCCCGGCCACCGTGGTCTCCGGGAACCGGACCGTGCGGTTGATCACCGAGTCGAAGACGACGTCGCCGAAGGCCTCCACCACCCGCGCCATGACCTCGCGGGAGTGCAGCGTGCGCGGGTCGAACATGGTGGCCAGTATCCCGCTGATCTCCAGCTTCGGGTTCAGCCGCTCCCGCACCTTCTCGATGGTGTCGATCAGCAGCGCCACCCCGCGCAGGCTGAAGAACTCGCACTCCAGCGGGATGATCACGCCGTCGGCGGCGGCCAGCGCGTTGACCGTCAGCAGGCCCAGCGACGGCTGGCAGTCCACCAGGATGTAGTCGTAGTCGGCCAGCGCGGGCTGCAGCACCCGGTGCAGCGTCTGCTCCCGGCCCACCTCGGCGACCAGCTGCACCTCGGCCGCGGACAGGTCGATGTTGCTGGGCAGCAGGTCCATCCCGTCGACGCTGGTGCGGCGCACCACGTCCTGCACGGTGACCGACCGCTCCATGATCACGTTGTAGATCGTCTGATCCAGTTGGTGAGGCTGGACCCCGAGGCCGACCGAGAGCGCGCCCTGCGGATCGAAATCCACCAGCAGCACCCGGCGTCCGTACTCCGCCAGGGATGCGCCGAGGTTGATCGTCGACGTGGTCTTGCCCACTCCGCCCTTCTGGTTGCACATCGCCAGGACCGCGGCGGGGCCGTGCCGGTCCAGCAGCGGTGGTTCCGGGATGTGCCTGCGCGGTCGGCCGGTGGGACCGAGGTCGCGGGAGTTCGGCGCCAGGCCGGCGCCTTCCACGTGGCCCGTCGTCTCGGGGGCGATGCTCAGGTCGACCGCGCCCCGGGACCGCCGGTCGGCGGAGGGCTGCGGCAGCGACATGGCGATCAGACTCCTTTTGGGTACCGGTGGCGATCAACCGCAGCCTAAGTGGCATTCACTACCAGCGGCAACGCGCCTCGCCGGGGTGTCCGAAGTTCCTTGTGATCTCCGTGTGATCAACGTCTACCGCCAACCCGGCCCGCCCGCATGCGCAGCGCGGCCAACTCACCCCGAAGCGTGGGCGCGCGGGTGCGCCGTCGCGTAGACCTCTCGCAACGCGTTCACGGTGACCAGCGTGTAGACCTGGGTAGTGGTCACAGAAGCGTGGCCGAGCAGCTCCTGCACCACCCGGACGTCCGCGCCGCCCTCCATCAGGTGGGTGGCGAAGGAATGCCGCAGCACGTGCGGGGAAACGTCACCGCCGATGCCGGAGCGCCGCGCTGCCGCCTTCAACGCGTTCCACGCGCTCTGGCGGGAGAGCCGACCGCCGCGCGAGTTCACGAAGATCGCCGCGCTGCCCCGCCCACGCGCCACCAACGCGGGCCGCGCCCGCACCAGGTACGCGTCCAGCGCTTCCAGCGCGGGGCGCCCGACCGGCACCAGCCGCTGGCGGCCGCCCTTGCCGTCGAGTCGCACGGTGCGGTCGGTGCGGTCGACGTCGTCGAGGTCCAGCCCCACGGCTTCGGAGATCCGCGCCCCCGTCGAGTAGAGCAGTTCCAGTAGCGCCCGGTCCCGCAGGCCCTTGGCGTCGTCGCCCCCCGCGTGCTCGAGCAGGGCGCCGACATCGCCGATGGACAGCGCTTTCGGTAACCGCTTCGGCAGGCTGGGCGGTGCGACCTCGCGCGCCACGTCGACGGCGAGCCTGCCCTCGGCGTGCGCGAACTTGTGCAGCCCGCGCGCCGCCACCAACGCCCGCGCCGCCGAGGACGAGGCCAGCGGCGGCCGCTCCTCGGTGCCCTCCCGGAGCTCGGCCAGGAAGTCGGAGAGGTGCTGCGCCCGCACCTCGTCGAGCCCGGAGATGCCCGCCCCGACCAAGAATTCGGCGTACCGGCGCAGATCCCGGGCGTAGGAGTCCAGCGTGCTGCGCGCGGTGCCGCGCTCCACCGCGAGGTGGTCGAGGTAGCCCCGGATCGCCTCGCGCAGCCCGGACGGCAGCGCCTCGAGGCGCTTCACCGGACCTGCCGCCGGCGGAACCGCTGCGGCCGGTCCGTCCACTCCGCGTCGACCGGCCGCCCGGACCGGCCGCCGTCGCGCACCGTCTTGGCGGCCAGCAGGCCCGACACCGCCGGCGAGTTCACGATCTCCCCGGCCAGCACCATCTCCACCGCCTCGTCGAACGGCACGCGCCGGATGACCAGGTCGGCCTCCTCGTCCCCGACCGCCTCCGGCCTGTCCACTTCGGACAACCCGGTGGCCAGGAAGATCCGGATGCTCTCGTCGGTGAACCCCGGCGAGGACGCGACGTCGACCAGGACCGACCACTGCTCGGCCGCCACCCCGGCCTCCTCGACCAGCTCCCGCTGCGCGGTGCGCACCGGGGCCTCCCCCTCGACGTCCAGCAGACCCGCCGGCAGCTCCCACAACCGCCGCCCCAGCGGGTAGCGGTACTGGTGCAGCAGCACCACCCGGTCCTGCTCGTCGATCGCGACCACGGCCACCGCGCCGAGGTGCTCGACGACCTCGCGCCGCGCGTGCCCACCGCCGGGCATCCCGACCTCGTCGGCCCGCAGCGCGAGGATCCTACCGACGTAGACGTCCTCGCTGGCCAGGGTGGTGAATTCGTGCTCGCCATTGGTGCGCTCGACACCGCGTTCGGTCATGTCCACGCCGAACACCCTAGAACCGACCGGCGCGGCGGCGCGAGAACGCCGGAGGCGGGCGGACCCGACCTCCGGCGTCACACCTGGTCATGCGCTCGGCGCGGGCTCCTCCACCGGCTCCAGCTCGACCGGCAGCCGCTCGGCCGCGCGGTAGTCCAGCGCGGCCTTGACGAACGCCGCGAACAGCGGGTGCGGGCGGGTCGGGCGGCTCTTGAGCTCCGGGTGCGCCTGGGTGCCCACGAAGAACGGGTGCTCCTCGCGCGGCAGCTCCACGAACTCCACCAGCCGGCCGTCCGGCGAGGTGCCGGAGAACACCAGCCCCGCCTTGCCCAGCCGGTCGCGGTAGGCGTTGTTCACCTCGTAGCGGTGCCGGTGCCGCTCGGCCACCTCGGTCGAGCCGTAGGCCTCGGCCACGATCGACTCGGCGCGCAGCTTCGCCGGGTAGGACCCCAGCCGCATGGTGCCGCCCATGTCCCGGTCACCGGAGATCACGTCATGCTGGTCGGCCATGGTGCTGATCACCGGGTGCTGGCAGGGCTCCTCGAACTCGGTGGAGTTGGCCCGCTCCAGTCCGGCCAGCGACCGCGCCGTCTCGATCACCATGCACTGCAGGCCCAGGCACAGCCCGAGGACCGGGATGCCGTGGGTGCGGGCGTAGCGGATGGCACCGAGCTTGCCCTCGATGCCGCGCACCCCGAAGCCGCCGGGGATCAGCACCCCGTCCATCCCGGACAGCGCCTGCGCGGCACCGGCGTCGGTCTCGCAGGTGTCCGAGCCCACCCAGGAGATCTCCACCTTGGCGCGGTGCGCGAAGCCACCGGCTCGCAGCGCCTCGGTGACCGACAGGTAGGCGTCGGGCAGGTCCACGTACTTGCCGACCAGCGCGATGCGCACCTTCTCCGACGGGTTGTGCACCCGGTCCAGCAGGTCGCCCCACACCGACCAGTCCACGTCGCGGAACGGCAGCCCCAGCCGCCGCACCAGGTAGGCGTCCAGGCCCTCGGCGTGCAGCACCCGCGGGATGTCGTAGATCGACGGCGCGTCCGGGCAGGCCACCACGCCGTCGGTGTCGACGTCGCACATCAGTGCGATCTTGCGCTTGAGCTCCTCCGGCAGGTCCCGGTCGGAGCGGCAGACCAGCGCGTCGGGCTGGATGCCGATGTTGCGCAGCGCGGCCACCGAGTGCTGGGTGGGCTTGGTCTTCAGCTCGCCCGACGGCGCCAGGAACGGCACCAGCGAGACGTGCAGGAAGAAGCAGTTGTCCCGGCCAACGTCGTGGCGCACCTGGCGGCAGGCCTCCAGGAACGGCAGCGACTCGATGTCGCCGACGGTGCCACCGACCTCGGTGATCACCACGTCGGGGGTGCGGCCGTCCTCGTCCGGCTCGGCCATCGCCCGGATGCGCGCCTTGATCTGGTCGGTGATGTGCGGGATGACCTGCACGGTGTCGCCCAGGTACTCGCCGCGACGCTCCTTGGCGATAACCGCGGAGTACACCTGGCCGGTCGTCACGTTGGCGTTGCGGGTCAGGTCGCGGTCCAGGAACCGCTCGTAGTGGCCGATGTCGAGGTCGGTCTCCGCACCGTCCTCGGTGACGAACACCTCACCGTGCTGGAACGGGTTCATCGTTCCCGGATCGACGTTCAGGTAGGGGTCGAGCTTCTGCATGGTCACCCGCAGGCCGCGGGAGGTCAGCAGTTCGCCCAGGCTGGACGCCGTGAGCCCCTTACCCAACGAGGAGGCCACGCCCCCCGTGACGAACACGTGCTTGATCGTGCGTGCTTGCGGCGCCAACAAATGCTCCCCGTGGTCAAGCCGTCGCCTGGCTGGATGTCTGCACTGGCAGGACGGCTGGATCCGTCGCTCCCACGGAATTCCAGCCTAACGCACGTCAGCCGGGCCGCGCACCGAGACCCACCACCGCCGAACCAGACCCGAACGGCCAGGTCAACCGCCATCCGGGCGGCTGATCACCCGCGGGCGCTCGGCACCGGCCCCTGCGCGCTGCTCGCCACGCCGTAGTGCCCGGCCTGCCGGTCGGCCTGCTCACGCACCGCCAGCACCACCGCCACCCGCCCGGAGCCGCCGTCGGCGTTGTCCACGGTGGACAGGTTCGACGCGATCGCCGGATCGGCCCGCGCCACACCGACCGCCCCGGTGCCGTCGGCCGAACCGGCCCCACCGGCCAGCACCGCGCCCTGCCCGGCCTGGTCGACCTGGGTGGCGAAGCGGGCCAGCGTGGCCGCCTCGTCCCCCGCGCCGTCGCCCTCGAGGCGACCGCCGGTGAGCACCACCGCCAGCTGCGCGGGCCGCAGGCCCGGCGAGGCGGTGGCGAAGCCGCCCTCGGCCAGTCCCGCGAACGCCGCCGCCCGCTCCTGGTCACCGGTCTGCGGCTGCCCGCTCTGCGGGTCGAGCAGGGCCAGCGGGCCGATCAAACCACCGGCCAGGGTGCCCGGGTCGGCCGCGGTGGGCAGCTGGAGCCCGGCGGGCAGCAGCTCGGTCACCACGCGGCGCAGCTGGTCGGCCCGGTCCGGGTCGGCGAAGTCCTCGCCCAAGCGCACCTCGCCGGTCAGCTCCGCGCCCGCGTCGCGCAGCAGCTGCGACATCGCCGCCCGCTGCTGGTCGGGCACCTCCGCCGAGCTGATGAGCACGACGCTGCGCCGCGCCAGCTGCTCCTGCACGGCCATCGGCGCCACCGCGGAGTCGAACTGCGCGGAGGCCGCCACCTGCGCCTTCAGCGCGCTGCGCTCCGCGTTGAGCCGCTCGACCTGCGACTGCAGCGAGTCCCGCTCGCCGCCGACACCGGCCAGCAGCCGGTCGCTCATCGAGGTCGAACCGAGCACCACGCCGACCGCCAGCGCCAGGAAGACCGCGGCGATCGACACGATGTGATAGCGCATCGAGATCACGTGAAGAACCCCTTGAAGTAAGCCGCCACCTGGTCGCCCGCGTCGGCGACCACCTCCACGAACGCGGTGCCCAGCCCGGAGACCAGCAGCGCCACGACCACCACCAGCAGCACCGAGGTCACCAGCAGCGCGACCGCACCGGTCGGCGTCCGGCTGCGCTGCAGGGCGGCCACCGCCCGGCCGTCGATGATCTTGCTACCGATCCGCAACCGGGTCAGGAAGGTCGACGGGTTGGAACCGGAGCGCCCGCTGTCCAGGAACTCCCCCAGCGTCGCGTGGAAGCCGACCGTGACCACCAGGCTCGCCTTGTGCGCGTCGGCCAGCAGCAGCGCCAGGTCCTCCGGGTTGCCGGAGGCCGGGAACGTCACCGCGCCGATGCCGAGGTCCTGGATGCGCTCCAGCCCGGGCGCGTGCCCGTCCAGGTGGGCCGGGATCACCAGCTCGGCACCGCACTTGAGGGTGTCGGTGCTGATGATGTCCGGATCGCCCACGATGACGTCCGGCTTGTACCCGGCCTCGCGCAGCACGTCGGCGCCGGACTCGACGCCGATCAGCACCGGCTTGTACTCGCGGATGTACTTGCGCAGCCGCTTGAGGTCGTCGGCGTGGCCGTAGCCGGGTGCCAGCACGAGGACCTGGCGGTCCGCCACCGGCGTGCTCAGCTCCGGGACACCGATGCCGTCCAGGATGAGCGTCCGCTCCTTGCGCAGGAACTCGATGGTGTTCGCCGAGAACGCCTCCAGCTGCGCCGACATCCCGGCCTTGGCCTCGATGAGCAGGTCGGCGACCGAGTCGGCGTCCTGCGCCGCGCCCCGGCCGACCTCCCGCTCCCCAACGAACACCCCGCCCTCGTGCAGCCGGATCCTCGTGCCGTCCTTGAGCTGGCGCGCGAGCTCGGGACCGACGCCGTCGACGAGCACGACCCCGGCGGACAGCAGCACGTCGGGGCCCAGGTTCGGGTACCGCCCGGAGATCGACGGCGCCGCGTTGACGACCCCGACCACCCCGGCCGAGACCAGCGCTTCAGCCGTGCGCCGGTCCAGGTCGGCGTGGTCGATCACCGCGATGTCGCCGGGCCGGACCCGGCGCAGCACGTCGTCCGAGCGGCGCTCGATCCTGGCCACCCCGACCACCCCGGGCAGGTTGCCCTGCTGGCGAGCGCGCAGACCGCTGAGTTTCATGCACCGATGGTGACAAACCGATCACCCGATTCCGGTCCGCCACGCCGATGCCGCTGGTCCGCTCGGCGCAGAAATGTTCGGCCAAATGGCCCAGGTCACTTCCCGCTCCTGGCCTTCTTCCCCGCGGGCTTCTTCCGCCGGAAGCGGTCCTGCGCCAGCTTGTACGCGGTCGCGGTGTTGAGCAGCTCCTCGGCGTGCGCCCGACCGGTCTCGGTGGAGTCCATCCCGGCCAGCATCCGGGCCAGCTCCACGACCCGCAGCTCGTCGGCCACCACCCGCACGTCGCTGCGGGTCAACCCGCCCTCGGCGTTGCCCTTGTCCACCACCAGGTGCCGGTCCGCGTAGGCGGCGACCTGCGGCAGGTGCGTGACGACCACGACCTGGTGGGTGCGCGCCAAGCGGGCCAGCCGCCGCCCGATCTCCACCGCGGCGCGCCCACCGACCCCGGCGTCGACCTCGTCGAAGACCAGCGTCGGCACGGTGTCGGCGTCGGCCAGCACCACCTCCAGCGCCAGCATCACCCGCGACAGCTCACCGCCCGAAGCGCCCTTGTGGATCGGCAGGGCGGGAGCGCCGGAGTGCGCGATCAGCTGCAGCTCGACCTCGTCCACGCCCTCCGGTCCCGCGTGCACGCTCGTGCCCCGCACCGGCAGCGCGTTCGGGTCCCCGGCCTCGGCCGGTTTCGGCTGCACGACGACCTCGAGCCGGGCCTGCGCCATGGCCAGCCCGTCCAGCTCCTCGGACACCGCCGCAGAGAGCCGGACCGCCGCCTCCCGCCGCGCCTCGGTGAGCTCGACGGCGATCTCGGCCAGCTCGGCGGCCAGCTCGTCGCGGCGCGCGGCCAGCGCCGCCAGCGCCTCCTCGGAGGTGTCCATGCTGGACAACCGGGTGCGGGCGTCCTCCGCCCAGGCCAGCACGCCGTCGATGTCCGCCGCGTACTTCTTGGTCAGCTGCTTGAGCTCGGCCTGCCGGGCCAGCACCTGCTCCAGGCGGGCCGGGTCGGCGTCCAGCCGGTCCAGGTACCCGCCGAGCTCGCCGCCGACGTCGGCCAGCACCGCCACGGCTTCGGCCACCCGCGGCTCCAGCTCCCGCAGCGCCGGGTCCTCGGCCGACGACAGGCGCCGCCGGGCCTCCCCGACCAGCCCGATCGCGCCAGGCGCGTCCGGGTCCCCGTCTGCCGAACCGGTCAGCGCCAGGTGCGCGCCCGCGGCGATCTCCCGCAGCTGGTCGACGTCCGCCAACCGCCGGGCCTCGTCGACCAGCGCGACGTCCTCGCCGGGCTCCGGGTTGACCGCCTCGATCTCGCCCAGCCCGTGCCGCAGCAGGTCCGCTTCCCGGGCCAGTTCCCGGGAGCGCTCGGTGCGCTCGGTCAGCTCCCGGACCGCCTCCGCCCACTCGGCTCGCACCCGCTGGTAGTTCGCCAGCGCCTGGAGCACGGGCTCCCCGGCGAAGCGGTCGAGCACCGCCCGCTGCTCACCGGGGCGCAGCAGCCGCAGCTGGTCGTTCTGGCCGTGCACCGCCAGCACCTGCTCGGCCAGCTCGGAGAGCACGGCGTTGGGTACCGAACGGCCTCCGAGGTGGGCACGGGACCGGCCGTCCGCGGTGACCGTGCGCAGGGCGATGAGGCTCCCGTCCTCGTCCGGTTCGGCCCCGGCTTCGGAGGCGACCTTGGCCGCGGGTGAGTCGATCGTGGTCTGGAACCGGCCCTCCACGACGGCACGCTGCGCACCGGAGCGGACCCGGGAGGAGTCGGCGCGACCACCGCCGAGCAGGTGCAGCCCGGTGACCACCATCGTCTTGCCGGCACCGGTCTCGCCGGTGACCACGGTCAGTCCCTCGTGCAGTGCGAGCGTGGCGTCGTCGATGACGCCCAGTCCCTGGATGCGCATCTCCGCCAACACATCAAGCACCCTACTGGCACGCCGGGACGCGCGATGCCCCGCTGGGAATAACGAATCGCTCAACCCGCCCGTGCGCTGCTCAGCGCGCGGACGGGCCCCGCCACCCCTGCACCGGCAGCTCGAACTTGTGCACCAGGCGATCGGTGAACGCGGTGTTGTGCAGCCGCACCAGGCGCAGCGGGGTGTCCCCGGCGACCACCTCGACCCGCGACCCCGGCGGCAGGTCGAAGTGCCGCTGCCCGTCGCAGCTGAGCACCGCGTGGTGGCCGTGCTGGTCGATCTCCACCGCCACCAGCGATTCCCGCGACACCACCAGCGGCCGGGCGAACAGCGCGTGCGCGTTGCTCGGCACGACCAGCAGCGCCTGCACCTCCGGCCACACCACCGGTCCCCCGGCGGAGAACGCGTACGCGGTGGACCCGGTCGGCGTGGAGCAGAGCACGCCGTCGCAGCCGAACGCCGACACCGGGTGCCCGTCGACCTCCACGACCACGTCCAGGATCCGCTCCCGGCTGCTCTTCTCGACGCTGGCCTCGTTGAGCGCCCAGGTCCGGGCCAGCACCTGCCCGTCCAGCTTCGCGGTGACCTCGACCGTCATCCGCTCCTCGACGTGGTACCGGCCCTCCACCACGGCGGCCAGCGCCTCGTCCAGCGCGTCGGAGTCGGCACCGGCCAGGAACCCGACCCGGCCCAGGTTCACCCCGAACACCGGGACGTCGGCCAGCCGGGCCAGCTCGGCCGCGCGCAGCAGCGTGCCGTCCCCGCCGAGCACCAGCACCAGCTCGGTGCCCGCTGCCGCCTCCGGCCCCGGGGCCACCACCCGGCTGTAGCAGTCGGGGCTGAGCTCAGGCGCTTCCTCCGCCATCACCCGCACCCGCAGCCCGGCGCCGATCAGCTGACCGGCGACCTTCTCCGCGGTGCGCAGGTTGTGCTGCCTGCCGGTGTGCACCACCAGCAGCACCTCTCGGGTCAACTCCCACTCCTCACCGGTGCGAGTTCTTGACGGCGGTCTGCGGTCCTCGCCGGACCGCGTCCGCCACCAGCACTTCCGCCGCTGCCACGTCGGTGCGCTCACCGGGCCGCAGCCACAGGAAGTACTCCACGTTGCCGGACGGCCCGGGCAGCGGGCTGGCCACCACGCCGCGCAGCCCCAGCCCGTGCTCGGCGGCGACCTGCAAGACCTCCAGCACCGCCTCGGCCCGCAGCTGCGGGTCGCGCACCACCCCGCCGGAGCCCAGCCGCTGCTTGCCGACCTCGAACTGCGGCTTGACCATCGGCACCAGGTCGGCCTCCGGGGTCGCGCAGGCGGCCAGCGCGGGCAGCACCAGCTTCAGCGAGATGAACGACAGGTCCGCCACCACCAGGTCCACCGGCCCGCCGATGTCGTCCGGGGTCAGCGAGCGGACGTTGGTGCGGTCGTGGATGCGCACCCGCTCGTCGGTCTGCAGTTTCCAGACCAGCTGCCCGTAGCCGACGTCGACCGCCACGACCTCGCGCGCCTCGCGCCGCAGCAGCACGTCGGTGAACCCGCCGGTCGACGCACCCGCGTCCAGGCACCGCCGCCCAGCCACGGCCAACCCCTCGGGTTCGAAGGCTTCCAGCGCGCCCAGCAGCTTGTGCGCGCCCCGCGACGCCCAACCGGGGTCGTCCACGTCGTCGGCGACGACCACCGGCGCGTCGGTCTCGACCGCGGTGGCGGACTTGCGCGCCACCATGCCGCGCACGCTCACCCGACCGGCCTCGACCAGCTCGGAGGCGTGCTCGCGGGACCGCGCCAGCCCGCGACGAACCAGTTCGGCATCCAACCGCGCCCTGCGTGGCACTGCGTCAGCTCCTGTGTGCACTCGATTCGGAAAGCGCGTCGGTGAGCGCGGTGTGCACCGCCTCGAACCGTTCGACGTGCTCGGCCACGGGCCGCTCCCGCACCTCGTCGAGGGCGGCCACGGCCGCTGCGATGGCGTCGATCGCCGGCTGACCGTCGTCGACCGGGCGCGCCAGCATCGCGGGATTCGGCATCTGCCCCGGAGAGGTCATCCGCTCCTGCTCCCCTCGATCACGCCGCGACCGCTGTGCGGCGACGCCTCCACGCTATCGGAACGCCCCGACGGTGACACCGCGACGTCCGCAGCTTCAGGCCAAGCCCAGCTCGCGCAGCGCCGCCCGCGCGGGCTCGTCCGCCGCTCGCACCTCGACGGGCCCTGACGACGTGGCCCACCAGACCGCGCACAGCGCCCGGAGCGCAGCCACCGCATCGGCCCCGTCCTCGGAACGGGTCAGCTCCAGCACGCCGTCCTCGACCCGCGCCTGCCACCCGGTCTGCGCGGCGACCGCCACCTCCGCGGGGTCCTGCAACAACCCGCGCAGGTCGGCGGCGACGTGGTCGGGGCGCATCGCCGGATCGGCGGCGAGCAGGTCGGCAGGGGTGTTCACCCCGGTCAGCACCATCAGCGACGGCATCCCGGCGTTGACCGCGCCCGCGATGTCGGTGTCCAGCCGGTCGCCGACCATCAGCGGCGACCGCCCGCCCGCCGAGTCGACCGCGCGGTCCAGCAGCGGGCGCTCCGGCTTGCCAGCCACCAGCGGTTCCTGGTCGGTGGCCGCCCGCAGCAGCTCGACCAGCGAACCGTTGCCCGGCACCAGGCCGCGTTCGGTCGGCAGCGTCCGATCCCCGTTGCACGCCACCCACAGCGCCCCGGCGCGGATCGCCAAGCAGGCCTCGGCGAGGTCGCGGTAGGCGATGTCGGTGGACAGCCCCTGCACGACCGCGACCGGGTCGTCGGCGAAGTCCGAGACCGGGACCAGCCCGACGCGGTCCACTTCGGACAGCAGGGCGGCGGAACCAACCACCAGCACTCGGGATCCGGCGGGCAGCTTCTCGGCCAGCACCGCAGCACCAGCCTGTGCGCTGGTGCTCACCTCGGCCCGCTTCGCGGTCAACCCGAGACCCGCGAGGTGGTCGACCACCGCCTGGTCCGGTTTGGACGCATTGTTGGTGACGTAGCGGACCTGGACGCCGCGACGGTGCACCTCCCGGACGGCCTCAAGGGCACCGGGAACGAGTTCACCGCCGCGGAAGACCGTGCCGTCCAGGTCGAACAGCACGACGTCGTGGCCGTCGAGCAGCGTGCCGCTCACTGCGCTCGCGCGCTCCCCCCGGCTTCGCCGTCGGTGGTGTCCTGCTCCGTCTCCTCGGCATCCGCCGAGTCGGCCGGGGCCTCGGTCTCCGCAGCACCGTCGAGCTCGTCCTCGTCGTCGAGCTCGTCCGCGTCGTCGTCGAGCTCGTCCGCGTCCGAGATCCCGGCGGCGGCCTCGGCCTCGGTCACCAGCTCCTCGACCACCTCGGGCCCGCCGATCTTCTCGGCCAGCTCCTCCAGGCGCTCCGGAGCGTCGGTCTCCTCCTCGTCATCGGCGTGCGCGGCGTGCACGAACCAGGTGAAGGCCTCGCGCTCGCGGCCAGCAGCCAGCAGGTTGTCCGCGTAGGCGTAGAACAACCGCGCGCTCCACGGCTCCTGCCGCTGGGGGTCGAGCTCGGCGGTCTGCAGGCTCACGACGGAGGCCTCGACCTCCCCGAGGTCACGGCGCGCCCCGGCCGCCACGATGCGCAGCTCGACCGCGTCCTCCTGCTCCAGCTGGGTCGCCTCCTGGCTGCGGGCGAGCTCCACCGCCCGCTCGGGCCGCCCCATCGCGCGTTCGCAGTCGGCCATCATCGCCAGGTGGCCGGGGCCGCCCGCGATGCGGCGAGCCGCGCGCAGCTCGGACAGCGCCTCGCTCCACTCACCAGCCAGGTACGCGGCGAGCCCGTTGGCCTCGCGCACCGACGGGATGCGGGACGCCTTCTGCCGGGCGAACCGGGCGTGTTCGAGGGCCTTCTCCGCGTCCTCGTCGACCAGCTTGCCGGCCGCCACGAGATGCAGCGCGATCTTGTCGGCCAGCCCCTTGGGCAGCGGCAGCAGCTCGCGGCGCACCTCGGGGTCGAGCTCCTTGGGGTCGAGGCCCTCGGGGAGCTCCGGCTCCTGCAGCTTCGGGTCCGACTCGGCAGCCTCGGTCGACTGCTTCGCGGCGTCCTCACGGAAGCCACTGCGCTCCCGGTCACCCCGGCGGTCGTCCCGACGGCGGTCATCCCGGCGCGGACGGTCCTTGAAGTCCCGCTCGTCCCGGCGCGGCCGACCGCCGCGCTCGAACCGGTCCCCGTCCCGCCGCGGCCGGTCGTCCCGGCGGTCGTCGCGACGGTCGTCCCGGCGCGGGCGGTCGTCGAAGCCGCGGTCGTCGCGGCGAGGCCGCTTGTCGAACCCCCGGTCGTCCCGACGGGGGCGGTCCTTGAAGTCGCGGTCGTCCCGGCGGCGGTCATCGCGACGCGGGCGGTCGCCGAAGTCCCGGTCGTCCCGGCGCCCGTAACCACCGCGACGGTCGTCCCCGCGGAACCCGCCGCGGTCGTTCCGGCGGTCCCGATCGTCCCGGCGGAACCCGCCACGGTCATCCCGACGAAAGTCACCGCGGTCCCGGTCATCCCGGCGGAACCCGCCACGGTCATCCCGGCGGAAGTCGCCGCGGTCGCGGTCATCGCGGCGGAAGTTGTCGCGACGCGGCCCGCGGTCCTTGTTGAAACCGCGGTCCCGATCGTCCCGACGGAACCCACCACGGTCATCGCGCCGGTCATCCCGGCGGAAGTTGTCCCGGCGGTCGTTGTCGCGCCGGAAGCCGCCGCGGTCATCCCGGCGGTCGTCACGACGGTCATCCCGGCGGAACCCGCCACGGTCATCCCGGCGGAAGTCGCCGCGGTCGCGGTCATCGCGGCGGAAGTTGTCGCGACGCGGCCCGCGGTC
>NZ_JBEPDU010000014.1:0-128922 GCF_040300525.1 Saccharopolyspora sp. NPDC000359
CTCCCCCGCCCCCCCCCGACATCTACCCCCACCTAATAACACTCTCCCCCCCCCCGCCGCTCTTCCGATCGCCGCGGCGGCCGGACCACGGGGTGCTCGCCGACGACGGCGAGCACCGCCAGTCCCAGGAGTGATCAGCTCACCGAGCCGACGTGCTGCCGCTCCGAGGAGTGAGGCGAGATCATCGGTGACTCGTGCTGCTCAGCAGAACGGAAGCCAGATTCCAGACGAAACAGCAGTTGGGCAGTGGCAGTGCCGACCCGTTGCTCGTCAACAACCATCCAGTGGTGCGTGGAGCTGAGAGCTTCGATCGAGTGATCCGAGTGGTGCCGCCACCCGCATCGGGGCAGGGCGGAAGGGCTAGAGATCAGATCGCGATTCGCTAGCTGACAGTCAGCCCGCCCCGTGGAAGAGCAGGGCCGTTGGCCCGTGAAGAAGAACTGGTGCGCGATACTGGGATTGAACCAGTGACCTCTACCGTGTCAAGGTAGCGCTCTCCCACTGAGCTAATCGCGCGAGGCGGAGGCGGGAATCGAACCCGCGTACAGGGCTTTGCAGGCCCTTGCCTAAGCCACTCGGCCACTCCGCCGGACTCCGCATCCACACCTGAGTCGGCTGGAACGCCAGAGGATCCAGAGCGGATGACGGGACTCGAACCCGCGACCCTCACCTTGGCAAGGTGATGCGCTACCAGCTGCGCTACATCCGCGTGCCTGCGACTTCCAGGTCCCGGGATCTGCCGGGGCCGTCCGCCGCGTTGCACAGAGAACTTTAGACCACGCCCGAGATCGCGATCAACGGGGGGTCCACCAGACGTTCGGCGCGGGCCGCGCCGAGCCTGTTGTTCCTGGTCAGCCGAGGTCGTGCGGCAGCAGCCTGGTCAGCGCCTCGTCGACGTCGACCCACAGGTTCTCGTTGCCGGGAACCACCACGTCGTAGGTGCGGTCGAGGAAGTCGGCCAGCTCCTGCGCGGAGGCCTCGAACACCGCGTGCCCCGACGGCGAGCTCAGCTCGACCGCCACGACCTCCGGGTCGTCGACGGCCGGGCGGATGGTCACATCGCCCTCACCGGCGTGCGCGATCAGCCCGTCGGCGAGCAGGTCGCGGGCGAACACCCACTCGACCCAGCCAGCGCGACCGGTGCGGAACGCGGCCACCACCGCGTACGGGTCCCGGGTGTCGTAGCGCAGCTCGACCTGGACCGGCACGGCAGGCGCCTGTGGAGCCAAGAGATCGAACACCGCTGTGGAACGCAGTGTGACGTGATCGTTACGCATTGTCCTCCCCTTTCTGCTCCCTCCCGGTCCTTCTATCGACCGAGCAACACAGTTGTGACGCCTCGACGGGCTCGCACGCTCGCGACTTTCGCTCAGATCACCCGTACGGGGCAGGGTGCACTTCGCTGGGCAATCAGTTGGATGCGCTGCGTGTTCGCGGTGGACTCCGGTTCGGGGTGGGCAGCGGCTCGCGCCCTTCGGGGGTGAAGTGCGTCGGGGCCGTTGCTCGCGCCAGCGGGGGAGCCGTTGCGAACGAGACATCGAGCCGCGGGGCCAGCACTCGATCGGTGACCACGCTCCGTTACTGCCAGCAACTGAGCGAATCGGTCCCGCTCCTGGTCCTCGACTCGTCGCCCCCGTCCCGCGGAACTCGCCTTCGCGTCCGGTTTGACCACCGGATTTGCCGCTCCGCCGAGTCAGCGCGACGTCCCCTCGAGAATAGGCGATCGACCGCCTCGGCTGGCCTGGCGCGCCGGTCGCAGGTGAGACGCTCGCCACGGCACATCCCCGTATTGGGCTAATGATGCTCGGCGTTTCGGTTACGTGACAGGCGTGTGGCCGAACGCCCGATCGAGAGCGCCGTCACACTGTGACCAGGATCGAAATGGTGGAACAGGGCCGAAGGGCCCGGCCGGGTGCCCTGCGGGCCATGAGACGGGTCACACTTCAGAGGTGGCCGGGGACGCGCCGACGTCCGACTGTCGGCTTGACAGTAGTCGCCCCGCGGCGGTCGTGTCGGAGTGCGCGAAACGCGCCCCGGAGCGCGGCGGGGTCGTATTCTGGCCGGGAGCTGGGCACCGTCGGCGAGACTGGTCCCGGCCACGACGAGCAAGCACGACCGGCAGGTGGAGCCCTGAGCGAGAAGACCGAGCCGGGATCCCGCCCCGCGGACCCCGCGACCGACGAACCCCGCAAGACCCGGCTGGGTGCGCTGCGCGAGCGACTGGCCGCGTTCCGCGAACGCGTCCGCAGCAAGCCGAGCTTCAACCTCGCCTACCGCGTGGCGATCGGCGTCATCGGCGGCCTGGTGCTCATCGCCGGCATCCTGATGATCCCGTACCCCGGCCCCGGCTGGCTCGTCGTCTTCGCCGGGCTCGGCATCCTCGCCACCGAGTTCCACTGGGCCGGGCGCGTCAACGCCTTCGCCAAGCGCCACTACCGCCGCTGGGTGGACTGGCTCGCCCGCCAGAACCTCGCCACCAAGCTCGCGGTGATGGGCGGCACCTGCGCGATCGTGCTGGTCACGCTGTGGATGCTCGGCATGTTCGGCACCGTCGGCGGCTGGTTCGGCCTGCGCTGGGAGTGGTTGGCCTCCCCCCTGTTCGGGCGCTGAAACCGGTCGTGTATTGTTCTTCGTGTCGCCAGGAACGGCGGCGGACACAACAGAACAAGGGCGATTAGCTCAGCGGGAGAGCGCTTCGTTCACACCGAAGAGGTCACTGGTTCGATCCCAGTATCGCCCACAGCGCGAAAGTCCTGGTCAGAGCTTCGTAAGAAGGCTCCAACCAGGACTTTCGGTTTTTCTCGGGGCCACCGCAGTCAGCAATTCGTCAGCAACCCGATCAGCGAAGTGGAATCCCGCTACTTGCGTCGCCCTCATCGTCGTCCGCTAGGGCGCGGAGAATACGTTCTCCGTCGTCGGTGCGGCGGGTGTACAGGTCGAGGGTGGTCGAGGACCGTTCGTGCCCCATGACGCGCTGGACCATGTTGACCGGTACACCTTCGTCAACGAGCCAGGTGGCGTAGGAGTGACGGAGATCATGGAACTTCAACCCGCCGGTAGCCCGCTTGGCGACCTCGAACACCGCGGCGTCGCGAGTGGCGAACTCGGAGGACCCAGCGGTGCCGTCCTGGTTGGTCCAGGTACCGATCCAGCCGTCCGCCGAAGTTGGGGTGAGCCCGCCGAGTAGCCCGGCCCGCACCAGGGAGGGTTTCCACACCCGCGACCGGAACAAAGTCCGCCGGAGCGGCTTACCGACGGTGTTGGAGAACACCAGTCCATCAGCCTGGGGTGGCCATCTGCGGAGGTGCTCGCCGATGATCTCGATCAGCCACGGCGGCAGGGGGACGGTGCGGCGTCCTGCCTTGGACTTCGGGAAGGACTTGAACGTGGTGTGGCCGCTGACCTCGGTGACGGTGCGGACGACGCTCAGGGTCCCGCCGTCGAGGTCGAGGGCGTCGGTGCAGAGCCCGGCGACCTCGCCCCAGCGCAAACCCGTCCCGGCGGCGGTGGCGATCACGCCTCGGTAGAAGTCCGGGACCGCAGGCAGGAGCCGAGCTCGCAGGTCGGCACGGCTGATGATCCGCTCATCGGTGTCGCGGGTGCGCTTCTTCGGGATCCGTACCTCCTCAGCCGGGTTGAACGGGATCAGCCGGTTGCGCACCGCCGACTTGAGCACGCTGGAGGCCAGCCGGTAGCACTCCACGACCGTGGCACGGGAACGCTTCTCGCAGAGCTCGCTGATCCAGGCCTGCACGGCCATGTGGTCGATCTTGGCCAGCGGCCACGCACCCCACTGGGGCAATACGTGGTTGCGCATGATCGAAGCATCGCGGGCCGCGGTGGTGGCCTCGGTGTTCCAGGTGTCCATCCAGCGCTGGGCGTGCTCGCCGAAGGGGATACGTCCGGCATGTGGGGAAACGTAGGCACCCTGGGCTTTCTGGGTCTCGATCTGGGCCAAGAACGTGGCGGCCTCGCGCTTGGTGCGGAAGGTCTTGGCGCGTTGCTTGCCCTCCGGATCACGCCAGTTGGCCCGCCACTTGCCGTTGGGGGTGGAGTTGACGAATCCCATCAGGCACCCTCCCCAGCCAACCACGCGTCGAAGCGGGCCTTGGGAATGATCCACCGCTTGCCCAGCCGCATCGACGGGATTGCCCCCTCACGTACCTGCTCATAGGCAACACTGCGGGACACGCCGAGCACCCCGGCGATCTCGTCCACTGTGTAGGTCTGGCGTTCCATAGCTAGTCCTTCCTTTCGCTGTCGTACTTGCGTTTCCGCACTGCCCGCTGCCCCTCGGCGATCGCGGCGGCGAGTTCGCGTTCTTCGGGGGTGCGGTGGCCGACGCTGGTCATGGACCAGTCGTTGATCACGGTGATCGAGTCGGTGTCGGTGATGCCGAGTTCGGCGAGGGTGTGTTCGTGCTGGTAGCGGCGGCGGTCCTCGCGGATCTGGCGGAAGGGCACCGAGTAGTGCTTGCTCTTGGTGAGGAAGTGGCCGCGGAAGCCGAGCATGTGTGCCCAGTGCCGCAGCTTGAGCGCGTCCAGCGGGTCGGGCTTGTCGTCTGCTTCGGGGTGCAGGAAGTGCTGGCGGGTGGTGCGGGTGACCTCGCCGCCGTTGTCGCAGGTGGCGCAGTACTGGGCGTGGGTGCGTTGCTGGCAGCCGCAGCCTTCGGGCCGGTGGGGGCCGTGAGGGTGGCAGTCCGGGCACGGCACCGGCGCGACCAAGTCCCACGCGGTCTGGATGATCTTGCGGTGGTGGGCGCTGACCGTGAGGCGGTCGATATCGGCTTGGGAGCGGATGCGGCGGTCCGCGGCCTGACTGGCGCTGGTGCCCTTGGTGGCGTACTTGGCCACGTAGGAGGCCAACCGGTCATCGGTGATCACCCCGGAGGTGTTCTCGACCTCCGCGGCCTGCGCAGGCCGAATGGGGCGGATGTCGAGCTGGTCGCCGAACGCCAGCTGCCAGCGCTGACCGCCGACGTCGGGGGAAGTCATCGTGACGTTGGCGTGGGCAGCGCGGACAGCTTCGGCCAGCGCGTCGATGCCGCCCCACGGCGGGGTGGGGTCCTTGGAGCCTGCGGGGCCATCGAGGCGGATCACGGCGTGGAAGTGGATGACACCGCGGCGCTGGAACTCGGCGACCTTGGCGAACGAGAGCCGGGCGTGCTTGTTGAAGTCGGCTTGCCGGAACCCGGCGGCCTCGGCCAGGTGGCGCTTGAGGTAGGTGATGAAGCGGTGCCACAGCGCCCCGGCGTGGGCCTGCCACAGCACGTGCCCGATGTAGTCGTAGGAGGCGGGGTTCAGCGGCTGGCCTAGAGCGGGGTCGTCGGGGTGGTGGAACTGCCCGCACCGGCAGGGCAGGGCCTTGCCGTGGGGTGCGCGGCGGTTGTGCACCGGCCCGAACGACGGTGCGGTGAGGGTGACGAACAGCCGCGGCTTGTCGGCCACCTCGGTGGGGACGCCCTTGGTTCCTCCGGCCAGGCCCGCCTTGAGCAGGTGGTAAGCGTCAGCGGCGTAACGGTCGGAGCAGGCGACGCAGACGGATTCACGGCGGTTGCCGCAGGGGATGAGGACGTGGCCGGTGCGGTTGGTCAGCACTTGTCCGGTGCCGGAGTCCTGCAGTGCCCATGAGCCGGACAGCCGGATTGGTTGAGTGCAGCCTCCGGTGGCGGTGACCGCGGTACGCCACTGCTGGAAACCCGCAGCGCGGGCACGGCGCTGCATGCCGTCCGCATTGATGCGGGCGTAGGTGGTGTGGTCGAGTAGCGGAACTCCGGGCACGGGTGCCCACCTCCTCACGCAAGAAAAGGGGCGGGACACCGCCTGAGCTCGTACTCGGTGGTGCCCCGCCGAGCTGGAACAGGTTGTGCGGTATGGGGTTGTCAGGCCACGGTGTGGCCGTTGGTGCGGTAGCTCGTGGCGACTTGTGCTGCCATGTCGTCGGGAAGCTTGACGACCTTTTGCACGTCGGCGGCGGTGAACTCCCGGCCCTCGCGGAGTGCGTGGGCGTGGGCGGTGTCGATCGCCTGGATCATCTGCGGGGGTAGCTTGGGCCCTCGCTTGACCGCTGTGACTGCCGCAGGTGGTGCCGGTGCGAGCTCGGGTTCAGCCTCCGGCACAGGTTCCGGTTCTGGCGTAGGTGCCGGTGTCGATGGTGCTGGTTCCGGTCCTGGTTCCGGCGCGGGGGCCGGTTGGTGTTTGTCGGCTTCGGCGTATCCGTTGAGGACGGCTTCGCGTGCCCGGGCTTGGATGACGGGGATGACCTCGGCCAGCGCGTAGACGATTACCGGGATGATCGCGTGCACAAGCGCGGAACCGGGGTTGAAGCTTCTCCAGTCGGTGAGTAGCGGCACGAGCTGGGGGATGACGTTCATGAACAACGTCGAGGCCAACAGCACATGCTTGAGCCGGGACCACCACGGGTGATCGGCTTCGATGCCGTGGGAGAGGATCACCGCTTCGAAGTTGAGCAACACGATGAGCAACCCGGCGAACATCGGCTCGACCGTCCAAGCAGCCCACCACAGCGGGTCGGCCAGGGTGGTGTCCCCGGCTAGGAACCGCTGCACGCCCGCGGTGGTGAACGCGAGTCCGAGGGAGAGGAAGAACCACAGTCCCGTCAGGGTGCGCCGACGACGGCGCTCGATCTCCACCGCCACCAAGTCGGGATTGCGGACCAGTCCGCGCAGCTGGCTTGCTTCGGCGATCTGGTCCCGCAACCGCTGGACCCGCTTGGTCTCGCCCGCCTCGGGCCCGTCCGTGTGCTGTGCGCGGCGGTCACGCATCGGTGCCTCCTAATCGCGGCGGGGGGCGAACAGGGCGTAGAGGCCCCGCACGATCATGATCACGATGATGGCTCCGGCGATGGCGTAGCCGGGGCCGACCAGCAGCCAGACCAACGCCAGCACCCCGGTGGTGATCAGCAGTAGGAGCAGGATGGTCTTGATCGCCTTGCCGGTCAGTTCAACGTGGACAACGGGACCCATCAGCGCGTTCCTTCCTGGTCGGTGAACGAGGGTTGGTGAGTGGCTTCGGCGCGGCGTCGCTCGATCTCGGCAAGTGCCGCGGCCCCATCGGCGAGCAGTTCCCGGAACTGATCAGGGCTCATCCGGCAAGCCGTACCGGGCTTGGTGTCGTCGGTAGGCCACGTGATCGCGATCCCGACACCCGTGCTCACCGGGTGGATGGAGACGATCGCCTCAGGGTGGCCCGCGTAGAAGTACCGGGTCGGCGGGAATGGGGTCATCAGTCCTCCTCTTCGAACGGGTCGTAGTCCTGCGGGGGTTCGGGCGGCGGCGGGATGTCGTCGGGTTCACCGGGATTCGGATTGGACATGGTGGTTTCCTTTCTGTGCCAATGTGTTTCAGGCGGCTTGCTCGTCGTCGGTGTCCTCGTCGCGGTGGAGGGGGACAACGTTGGACTGGGGGTCGGGGGTGCAGGTGCGCACCAGTTCGGTGATGTCGTCGTCGGTGGGGTATCCGGCGCGCACTCGGATGGGGCGGCGGGTGTACTTGTCCACGCGGAACCCGACCCCGGCGTGCTCAGCGTCGGCGGGGATCTCGTCAGCCAGCGCGCCCTTCTGGCGCATGCCCTCGCCCAACACCATGTCGGCGTGGTTTTCGGCGGTGGTGCGCAGGCACACGCGGCGGGTGAACAGGTCCCGGACCGGAACGATGTCCTTGGTGGGTTCCTGCACGTAGGAGCAGATTCCAAAGCCCGGCGCGCGCCCTTGGGTCATGACCTCGGCCATGAGCTTGATCGCCGCGCGGGTGGTGCCGGAGCTGCCGAGTGCAGTCATCATGGCCAGCTCATCGATCATCAGCAGCCGGAACGGCGTCTGCTGGCTGACGGTAAAGTTCCGCAGCCCTTCGGCGGCCAGGTGGCGCTGGGTGGCCTTCATGTCGTTGCGGAAGGCCTCGATGACCTCCAGGCCGTCGTCTGGGTCGTCGGCGTAGCGGTGGAAGAGTTGTCGGTGGCTGCCCGCGGTCATGCCGCCCTTGAGGTCGAGGAAGTCGACCTGAACCAGGCCGTCTCGGATTGCCGGGCCCATCGCTAGCAGCGGATTCCAGATCAGCGAGTCCTTACCCGAGCCCGTTGCGCCGCACACCAGCAGGTGGTTTCCGCCGATGAGCGGTTCGGTCCAGTCGTTGCCGTGCTCGTCCTCGCCCATGTACAGGGCGGAGAGGTCAACATCGGAGGCTTCAGCGGGGATCTCCGCGGGGGCGACGATCTCGGTGAACGGGTTGCCGCGGACCACAGTCAGGGCGATCACGCCAGGCTTGACCTTGGTAATTCCGAGCGCGTCGGCCCGCAGTGCCATTGCCAGTTCATCCTGGGCGTCCTGGAACCGCCTGACCGATTGGCCACGCAAGATCCTGACGTACAGGGTGTCAATCGACGGCGACGCCGAGCGCACCCGCAGCAGGCGGGGAACCTCGACGTGGCCGGTGCGGCGGTTCTCCCGTCCGAACTCGCAATCGATCATGATTCCGCGCCAGCGTCTGCCGACGTAGCGCACCCAGCGGTGCCGGAACGCCCGCAGCCACGGCGCGGCATGCCGGTCAAACGTCGACGGGTGTCCGCGGTACCAGGACAGGCCCGCCGCGCCGAGCCCGGCCAACACGCCCGCAGTGGTCACCGGCCCCAGCTCGACCATGCTCGTGCCCAGCGCAACCGGGGCCGTGGTCATGCCGGGGTGGCGGGCCATCCATCCGGCCGCGCGCCACTCGATGCCCTTGCGGCGAGACTCCTTGCCCATCACTGATCAACTCCTGTAATGCTTTCAGCGGAAATCAAAAACAAACGGGGCTCGACTACCGGTCTCAGGTAGCCGAGCCCCGCGGGTGGTGCGGTGCGCCGTGTGTCAGTCGACCTTGATGTAGGGCGCGATGTCCTCCAGGTCGACCTTGTAGTTAGCCACCTGGCGGGCCAGCTCGTCGTGCTCGCGCTTGAACCCGGCCGTGCGAACCTGAATCCCGGCCATGGCCTCGCGGAGCTTCTTCATCGCCTTGTCGACGTCCTCGATCACGGCATCGATCTGGAACCTGCGTGCCATGCTCACACCCTCCATCCGCGCGAAACCAGTTCCTTCTCCCATTCCACCGTCGAGTTGTGCAGCGTGTTCAGCTGCGCCACCGCCTTCTCGTAGGCGGCCTTCACCTCTTCCTTGGACGGCACTTGCCATCCAGCCTCCTCCCGCGACGGCTCCTTGATCTTCTTGTGGAGCTTGGCGGCCTCGCCCAGCGCGATCCGGACGACCTCCATCGCGTTGTGCAATTCCTGGTACTTGTTCATCGCGCGCCTGTTCAGCGCCTGTACCTGCACTGCCGATCACTCTCCCTCGTCGATTTGTCGGTACAATTCCCGTTCGAATTCCAAGCACACGACGTTCAGGTGATCCATAAGCGTCGTGAACTCCTTCAGTTCGGAAAACTCCTCGCCCCCTCGGCGGTGGGACAGAAAGCAATCCTCCAACGAAATTAGCCGGTTCATGGACTCGTTGGCCCGTCGGAGCAGGTCTTCGAGATCGCTCACGACAGCCGCCTTTCCAACGCTTCCATGTTCCGCGCGGCCCACGCCCGCATCGCATCCAGCAACTCAAGCAGATCTGCCCGCGCGTTGTGCACCCGCAAGGAGCACCGCAACACCGTGAAATTCTCCAACTCCTTGGTGAAGAAAGCGACCTCGGAATGCACATCTTGGAGGATCTTGTACAGCCTCTGGTCAGTCGTCGCCGGACCATCCGGCGAACCCACCGGAGCCAGTCGACACACGCGACATGCGGGATCATCCGAATCCGGTTTGCAAAACTGCGAACACCTTTCCATTCTCGAACCTTTCCCGATCAGCGCCACGACAATTCCGTGACGGTGGAGCCCGCTCGTGTCTCACGCCGCCTTCCACGGATTCGTCAACGCGCTCCACCGATACGAGGCTTTGCGCGACCTGCAGGGCACCAGCACCGACCGCGCCGGGCCCTCATACCGCCCGTAGCGCACCTGGTGGGTGCCGCCCACCTCCAGCCACCGGGACTCGATCAGCTGGTGCACCGCTGCATCCACCTCCGCGGTCACCTTCTCCACCTCATCACCGGTCGTCCGCTGGTAGACCTCCTCCCGAAACCGGCCCACCAGCACGAACCCCGGCGACGTCGCCAGGCGCAATACCTGCTCGATGACGGCCATGTCATTGACCACCGCACGCGGGGACCGCCGCGCCTTGAGCGGGACCACCGGGTTACCGAACAAGTCAGTCTCCTCGATCACCGGCGATCACCGCCCGAGCCCAAACAGCCGGAACCGTGAAAACCCACACCGTCAAAACCCCGCATCTGCCCACTCCTCACTGAGGGCCTCGAATGCATCGGTCGCGTTCGCTAGATCTGACCGCGGTGCCAGCGTTACCAACAGGCCCCCAACCCCTCGTCCCGGAAGGCGGAGGGAGCACGATTCGACCTCGGACTCAATCGCGCGGACCTTCCTTGTGAGCTTGGCAAACCATGCAGAAGACGAATTCGCGCCCCTCATTACTCACCCCTTGCCCTGACTCTGGGCGCAGAACTCGTCGTGCGAGTGCCGGTAACCCCGATCGGCGATCCAACACGCCGGGCAGTACTGCAACGACACGACAATCACTCCTTCTCAATCTCGGCTTCGGACTCGAACGTGTTCAGCCACACCTTCAGCGCGGAACACATTTGGTGCATCTCCGCGAGGAGAACACCGCTCGGCCGAACAAACTGCTCACCCGCAGCGGAAATCATGGCCGACCCGTCCTCAAAGGCACCGGCGGCCTTCTCGATGCTCTCCCACGCCGTCACATAGGCGCGAAGCATCTGCCCGTATTGCCTCCTCGAAATCGTCATTTAAAACCCCTTTCGTGTTGAAAAAACCATGAAGACCCCCGGAACAAGACGCCGGGGGTCAACATCATCAATCAACACGCGAACAACCACAGGTATATTCGATTCTCGAAAGCTGTCAGCGGACCAAATCGAAGTCCGGGTCTTTCCGCTGACGGCTGATCGCGAAGCGGCTCAGCGCACGGAATCCCGTAACGCTGATCTCTCCGGACTCGGTCACCATCCCGAACTTCCGCAGCCCGGCGGCCACGTCCGACCGCGTATCGGCCGGAATCCGCAACTCGCAGTTCATCGCCGCCGACCACAGGGCGTGAAAACGGTCGCTGGTCATCAACCATCGAGTCGCAGTGGTTCCCACCATGTCAGCCACTCCTTTTCTCTGCTGGAGACCATGAAGACCCCCGGCGCTGAAAAGAAACGCCGCTCATCCGGGGGTCAATAAGGCCTCCCCGACGCACAAATAAGCGCCGAAGAAGACATAGCTCGGCCCACTCTGGAATTCTCAAACAACACAGCCAAACGGCTCAGAAGGTGGAACTCAGAAAAGCGAATTCATTCGAACGCAAGGCGAGGCTCAGGCCGCGGGCTTCAAACCCAGGGCCTTGAACGAGATGCCCGAAGAAACCCGACCCTTACCCTCGATCTGCCACGGGCTCACCGTCGCGCCGACCAACTCGACGTAGGTACCTCGCGAGAAGCCCTCACCCGGGTCCGCGGTCAGGGTCACCTTGATCTCCTCACCCTTCTCCGCGTACTGGCCCTCCTGCGGACGCTTCTTCGCGAACAGCGACACCACGAACTGGTTCACACCCTCGCGGTCGGTGACCGGCTTCAACTCGCCCGTCTCCTCGTCCTCGCGCATCTTGATCGACGGAACCTCCGTGACCATCAGGTCGTAACCCTGCATGTTGACCGGGATGTTCTTCAGCGCCATGACTTGCCTCCGAGTGGCTCTGTGGTTTGGTTCGCGACCTCTTAGGTCTACATCTATTAGACACTGCGCCCCGGCGTCTGTCAATAGATGTACATCTAATGACTCGTTGGACGGTGTCGCCGGGATAGAGGTACGGTTATCTCCGCTGGTCAGAAGGAGGGCATAGGCGTGGGAACTGGCTACAAGGAGGTCGCCGCTGAGCTGCGGCAAGCGATCGAAGGTGGGGAGTACCCGCCCGACTCGACCTTGCCCAAGCAGAAGGAGCTTGCTGAGCGCTACGACGTCAACCTCGGAACCGTGCGCAAGGCCATCGCAGTCCTTGAAGCAGAGGGGCTCGTGACCCCGGTGCGCCGACGCGGCACTGTCGTACGGAGCAGACCGCCAATGCGGAGGCTCGGCGCGGACCGCTACGCCAAGAGCAAATGGAAGTTCGGCAACGTCGTGGCGTTCGCCGCGGACCGCGAGGCTTCAGGGCGGAAGTGGACGCCTCAAGATCAAACCAATGAGGTCCGAAAAACTGAGGCGGACCAGGAGGTGGCCGGCGCGCTGGGGCTCGATGTTGGAGCGCCTGTGTACGAGCGTGCTCGACTCGTCAAAGATCAGGGAACACCGACACACACGTTGACGAGCTACTACCGGCCGGACGATGTCGAGGGGACCCCCTTGGTTGACCCAACGGCCGGACCAGCGGGGCGTGGAGGAGGATTCGCCGTCCTGACCATTCAGGGACTCGAACCCGACACGATCAGCGAGACCGTCTACGCGAGGATGCCGACCCCCGAGGAGGCTGCGACGCTGGAACTTCCGGCCGGTGAACCGGTTGTGATCCTGAACCGGGTGACATCCACTGCAAGTGGCCGGGTGGTCGAATTTGCCCGCGGAGTGCACTCGGCTTCGCGGTTTGCCTGGTCATACACATTCAAGATCCCCGACTGAGCTGAGGCAGAGAACCACGATGAACGCGCCGACAGTGGAAGTTCCGGAGAGCCTGCGGGCGGATGTAGAGCAGCTGTGGGACTACCACGACCTTCACCATGAGGTTCGCCACTGCGATGTAGGTGTGGGCCTAGGCAGCCACGATCTCGGTGTAGCCGACCATGTCGTCGACCTCTACCGAGCAGGGAGCTTTCCCCTGATCGTGTTCACCGGTGCGAACGCTCCGACGACGGTGGGCCGCTTCCCCCGGGGTGAAGCTGTGCACTACCGCGAGCACGCCATTGAGCTTGGGGTCCCAGACTCGGCGATCCTGGTTGAGTCGCGGGCGACCAATACGGCCGAGAACATCGAGTACACCCGAGAGCTGCTGGGGGCGAAGGGCATTCCCGTTAGCTCCTTGCTGTTGGTATCGCGTCCCTACCAGCAGCGCCGAGCGTTCGCCACAGCTAAGAAGATCTGGCCAGAGGTCGAGATCGTGTGCAGCTCGCAGCGCTTGCCGTTGGACGAGTACGTGCGCGCCATCGGAGACGTTAGCCGGGTGATCAACATGCTCGTCGGAGACACCCAGCGCATCACCGTCTACGCGGAACGCGGCTTCGCGATCCCCCAAGATGTCCCGGCGGAGGTCGATGCCGCGTACCGCCGACTCGTTGACGCTGGCTACGTCTCCAGGCTTGTCCCCGCCTAGGCATTCGCCTACCGCGACGCTCGTGTTCAGAGTTTCTTTTCTTCATCAAGGGCGGCCCCTGCGGGGCCGCCTGCCTGCGGTTTCCGAGCCCGGCGCAGCGGGGCCCCGCCGGGGGCCCGCCTCCGGCACCCCGGCACCCCGCGCGCCGGGCAGATCGGAAGGCAGGCGGCCCCGCGCCACCAAGGGGCACGCTTGATCGCAAAGAGATGTCCTCGCCGGACGGGCAGGTCTCCGAGGTGAGGGTTCAAGATCGAACACTGCGGTTCGGTCGTGGCTGCTCTGCCCTCACCCCATCGACCTCCCACAGGGCTATCAGGCCGCGTCAAGGGGGCAAGCTCCCGCGGAGGCGTAACGTCGACATCGGATGTTGCCCCCTTGACACGACCTGATCGGTCTTCGACAGGTCGACGGGGTGAGGGCAGAGGCCCTCCCTCGTAGGTGGGAAGGACAGCCGTCGAGTCAGTAGGAAGTCAGCACGAGCAGCGGTCGCGCCTACTACTGATCAGCACGAAACAGCAGGTCAGCCGGACGCGCTAGCACTGGGCGGCACCACAAAATACCAGGTCAGCACCTGATCGCATCATTCACACCGAAGAGGTCACTGGTTCGATCCCAGTATCGCCCACTCGAAAATCCCCCAGGCTTGCTTCGCTTGGGGGTTTTTCTTCGTCATTCGTTGTGGGGGGCCCGAGCCCCCACGCCCCCCACGGTGCGGTGGGGGTTTCGTTGGCTCCTTGCGTGGGGTGGCGTTCCCGGCCTGGGTTGGGGACCAGCGTGTGTTGCCTTGCTTCGCTGCGGCCATTCCGGGGCCGTGTCTTGCTTCGCTGCGGCTGCTTGGGGGCTGTTCTTGGGGTGGCTTGCTTCGCTGCGACTGGTTTTGGGGCGGTTGGGGGTTTGCTTCGGTCTGCTTGGGGTTTGCTTCCTTGTGGTTGGGGTGGGGTGGGGTTATTGGGTCTTGGGGGTTGTTAGGAGAGTTCTTGTCAGTTCTAGGGCTGTTCCTATTTCTGGGTTGGGGTGGCCTAGTAGGGGGGCGTAGAGGTGGGGGTCGCACATGCGGACCACCGCTTGGGCCAGGACCTGTGGGGGTAGGGGTAGGTGGAGGTTGTTGGTGGTTTGTTCGGTGGTGAGGAGTTCTGCCAGTAGGCGGGCGCTGGTTCGTTCCACCGGGCCTGGGAGCAGGGCAAGGCGGGTGAAGAGGAGGGGTTCCCTCCTGGCCAGGGCTTGGAGGGGTTCCGCTTCGGCCACCGCGCGCATCCAGCGGTCCAGCACGTCGAGGATCCGGTCCGCTCCGGTCCTCGTCGTGCCGCGGGCCGCCACTGATCGGAAGGTGCGCTCTGTTTGTTCGGCCAGGATCGTGGAGACGAGTTCTTCGCGGTTGGCGACCAGGCGGTAGAGCGTTGAGCGGCTGATGGCGAGTTCTTCCGCCAGGGCGGACATGTCCAGCGGTTCGCACGCCAGGTAGGCGCGGGTGGCCGCGTCGAGGGCGGCTCGGCGGCTCAGCTCGGTGCCTAGGCGTGGGCCTGTCCGGGGGCGAACCGGTCGTCGCTTGTCGCTCACGGGTCGAGTATGGGACAAACCTTGACTTTGTTCCAAAGGTGGCACAGACTTTCGATCTGTTCCAGTTGTGGCACAGGTTACAAGCGTGTTCCAGGAGGTACCCGCGATGGCGGAAGCCCGCACCGTCCGTGGCCCGGTTCCGGTCGACCAGCTCGGGGCGACGCTCATGCACGAGCACGTCTTCGTCCTCGGTGCGGAGATGCGGCAGAACTACCCCGACTACCCGAACCGCTGGGACGAGGACGAGCGGATCGCCGACGCCGTCGACAAGCTGCGCCAGTGCAAGGCGCGCGGGGTGGACACCATCGTCGACCCGACCGTGATCGGCCTGGGCCGCTACCTGCCGCGCATCCAGCGGATCAACGAGCAGGTCGACATCAACATCGTGGTGGCCACCGGGGTCTACACCTACGACGAGGTCCCGATCCAGTTCCACCACACCGGCCCGGGGCTGCTCTTCGACGCACCCGAGCCGATGGTGGACCTGTTCGTCACCGACATCCGCGAGGGGATCGCCGACACGGGTGTCAGGGCAGCCTTCCTCAAGTGCGCCATCGACGAGCGGGGCCTGACCCCGGGTGTGGAGCGCGTGATGCGGGCGGTCGCGCAGGCGCACGTCGAGACCGGTGCGCCGATCACCGTGCACACCAGCGTGCACAACCAGTCCGGGTTGGTCGCGCAGAAGGTGCTCGCCGAGGAGGGGGTCGACCTGACCAAGGTCGTCATCGGGCATTCGGGGGACAGCACCGACCTGGACTACCTGCGCGCCATCGCCGACGCGGGCTCCTACCTCGGGATGGACCGGTTCGGGCTCGACGTCCTGCTGCCGTTCGAGCAGCGGGTCGACACCGTCGCCGAGCTCGCGAAGCGGGGCTACGCGGAGAAGATGGTGCTCTCGCACGACGCCTCGTGCTTCATCGACTGGTTCCCCGAGGAGTCCAAGGTCGCCGCCGTGCCGAACTGGATCTACACCCACATCAGCGACGACGTGCTGCCCGCGCTGCGGGAGCGGGGCGTGACCGAGGACCAGATCACCACGATGCTGGTGGAGAACCCGCGCCGCTACTTCTCGGCGTGACACCGGCGCACAACTGTCCACAGCGGAGGGCAGCGCCGTTGGTGGTGGCCGGTCGGCGCATGTGAGGATCGGGGCATGTTTCGAGGAACCGGACGCACCCCGGGCGGACCAGTCGAGTGGGACGGGCGCGACTACCAGCGGCGCTTCGACGAGCTCGCGGCGTCCGGGGCGGACGTGCACGGTGAGGCCGACCTGGTGCGTTCCTTCTCCCCGGCGAGCGTGCTCGACGCCGGGTGCGGGACCGGGCGGGTGGCCATCGAGCTGGCCCGGCACGGCATCGAGGTGGTCGGGGCCGACCTGGACCGCTCGATGCTGGCCACCGCCCGGCGGCTGGCGCCGCAGATCCCCTGGGTCTGCGCCGACCTGGTCGGGCTCGACCTCGGGCGGACCTTCGACGTGGTCGTCATGGCCGGCAACGTCCCGTTGTTCACGCGTCCCGGCACGCAGCCTGAGCTCGTGGCGAGCGTGGCCCGCCACGTGCGCCCCGGTGGTCGGCTCATCGCCGGGTTCAGCCTCGACCGCGGCTACCGGGTCGCCGACTACGACGAGCACGCCGCCGCGGCCGGGTTGACGTTGGCCGAGCGGTTCGCCACCTGGGACCGGGCGCCCTTCGACGGCGGCGACTACGCCGTGTCGGTGCACACCCGCTGACCGCCGCTGCGCCGGGGATCACGGGGAGCGCGGTCTCTAGACTGAGCGCATGCGCAGGGTGGTGGGCAAGAACGTCGTGGAGTTCTCCGGGGAGGAGTTCGACGCGGTGGCGGACCGGTGTTCCGGCGGGGTCGTGCTCGACGTCGGTGCGGGCAACGCCAAGCACGCCTACCAGCTCGCCCGTGGGGCGCAGGACACGTTGGTGATCGCGCTCGACGCCGCCAAGGACAACATGCAGAAGATCGCCGGGAAGGCCGCTGCTTCGCCGAAGAAGGGCGGGGTGCCGAACCTGCTCTGCGTGTGGGCGTCCGCGGAGAACCCGCCGCCGGAGCTGCGCGGCGTCACCGAACTGCACTCCCTGATGCCGTGGGGGAGCCTGCTGCGCGGGATGCTCGGTTCGGACACCGGGATGCTGAAGGGGCTCGCGGAGCTCTGCGTGCCTGGCGCGAAGTTCCTGATCACGCTCAACCTGCACGCCTGGCGGCCGCCCGTCCCGGAGGTCGGCGACCACCCGGAGCCGACCCCGGAGTCGGCGATGGAGCTGCTCGCCCCGTACTACGCGGCGGCCGGGTGGACCCTGGAGGAGGCGCGCTACTTCGGCGCCGAGGAGCTGGACGCGCTGGCCACCTCGTGGACCCGGCGGCTGGGGTCGACCCGCGACGAGCTCGACGTCCTCGGGCTCACCGGCGTCATCGGGGGGTGACCGCGGTGGGGGACGCGTTGCTGCGCATGGTGTGCCGCGGGCACGCCGACATCCGCGCCACGCACGGCAAGACCCTGGAGTTCGCCGTCGACGCGGAGATCACCCAGCGGGCGACGTGCGTTGTCGGGGTGGCTGCCGAGGTGCGTGAGCTCGCGGCGCCGGGCATCGCCGGGCCGGTGCGGATCACCATCAGCGCGGGGGAGCGCAGCGCAACTGCGCGGGCGGTGGCGAATTCGCTGTGGCGTCCCGGGTCGACGGCTGTGGTGCGCCGGAGTTCCGAGCGGCTGCTGAACACGTTGGCCACCGACGCCGATCTCGCGGCGAGCACGCTTCCCCGCGAACTTCTCGACGTGCTGCGCGAGCCCGGGGCCGAAGTGGACATCACCGTGGAGCGCGATCTCGACGTCGCGGGCGGGCTCGTCCTCTTCCACGCGCGCGAGGGCGATGCGCCGCGGCTGGCGGCCGAAGTGGCCTGCGCCGACCATGTGGTTGTCGAGGACCAGTCCGCTCGTGCGCTGGTCGACAGCGGGCGTCCCGTGGTCGATGCGCGCAAGGCCGACCTCGGGCGGCTCGGCGCCGCGCTGGAGCAGGGCGAGCGCGTCCTGGTGGTGTCGGCGATCAGCGCTCGCAGTGACGTGGTCGCGGGGTTGCTCGGCGGGGCAGAGGTGCCGTTCGAGGTGCTGGGGTTGCCGCCGCAGCTGGCGGTGGCCGCGACGACTTCGACCCGCAGCCCGGTGGTGCTGGTCGACGACACCGGGCGGCGCGGCATCGTCCGGGCCGTCCGTCGGCACGCGAACGCCGCTGTGGTCTTCCGGTCCGCCTCCGACCAGCTGCCGGGGATCCTCGCGGAGGCGGCGGGCGAGCGCGCGGTGACGACGCTGGTCACCTCGGAGCGGCCCCGGCGGGGTGCCTCGGGGCTGCCCGCCGGCATCGACGTCTTCTGCTGCGTCGCGCCCGCCGGGGACGCCGGTGCGGACACCGAGGTCGACGCGAACGGCTTGATTCGGGCGCTGCTCGCGCAGGGCGTGTCGCAGAAGACGATCTCGCGGGCGCTGATCGACTCGGCCGGTTGGTCGCGGCGCCAGGCGTACGAGGTGGTGCTGGGCCTCAGCAACGGGGAGTGACTGGCGGGGGTCGAAACCCCCCTGTGTCGCCCATGTGGGTTACGTAGTCCCTCGGGTTTGGCTACTGCGTGTTTCGGTTCACCTCATTTCGGATGGACATCCGGGGGGTGCGGCCCGGAAACTGGATTCCAGGCAGCCGATGGGGGCACCACTCCGACAAGATGGTCGTCCTCCCTCCGGACTAGCTCTTTATCGATCCAGTTCGTCGCTTCCCCGACCTGCGGCGACCTGGGCCCACCGACTTCCCAGCCTTCCCCGAGAGGAGAACTGTGCCCTTCGCGCTGGTCGCACTCGCCGTGGGCGCCTTCGCCATCGGCACCGCCGAGTTCGTGATGATGGGTGTGCTGCCCCAGGCCGCCGCCGATCTCGGTGTGTCCCTCCCGACCGCGGGCAACTTGATCTCCGGCTACGCCCTCGGTGTGGTTGTCGGAGCACCGGCATTGACGCTGCTGGGTGCCCGGTTGTCCCGCAAGACGATGCTCGTCCTCACGATGGGCCTGTTCACCGCGGGCAACGCCCTCTTCGCGCTGGCGCCCAGCGCCGGGGTGGGCGTGGCCTTCCGCTTCCTGACCGGGTTGCCGCACGGTGCCTTCTTCGGCGCCGGGGCCGTGGTCGCCGCCAGCATGGCCGGGCCGGGCAACAAAGCCAAGGCCGTGTCCATGATGTTCATGGGCCTGACGCTGGCCAACGTCGTCGGTGTGCCGCTGGGCACGCTGCTCGGGCAGCAGTTCGGCTGGCGGGCCACCTTCGTCGTGGTCGCCGCCATCGGGGCGGCGGGCGTGGCCGCCCTCGCCTGGCTGGTCCCGGACCAGGGGCGGCCCGCAGCGGGCGGCTCCGCGGTGCGCGAGCAGCTCGCCGCCTTCCGCTCGCCGCAGGTGTGGCTGGCGCTGGCGATCGTCACCTTCGGCCTCGGCGGCACCTTCGCGGTGCTGAGCTACCTGACCCCGATCCTCACCGACGTCTCCGGCTACTCGCCGACCGCCGTCACGCTGCTGCTCGCGCTGGCCGGGCTGGGCATGACCGCGGGCAACTTCATCGGCGGCCGGATCGCGGACAAGGCCGTGATGCCCGGCGTGTTCGCCGCGCTGGTCGGAGTGGCCGCGGTGCTCGGCCTGTTCACCTTCACCTCCGGCAACAAGGTGGCCGCCGCAGTGACGGTGTTCGCCATCGGCGCCGTCGGCTTCATGGTCGCGCCGATCATGCAGGCCCTGGTGATGGACAAGGCCGGTGGTGCGCCGTCGCTGGTGTCGGCCGCGCTGCAGTCCGCCTTCAACATCGCCAACTCCATCGGTGCCTACGCGGGCGGCCTGGTGATCGCGGGCGGCCTCGGGCTGCTGGCGCCGAACGTGGTGGGCGTGGGCCTGGCGGCGATCGGGATCGCGCTGGCCGCGACGTTGGCGGGCGTGGACCGCAAGCGCCAGCCCGTCGCGGAGCCCGTGCTGGAGCCGGTCGCCGAGCTGGAGCCGGAGCTGGAGCCCGTGCTGGAGCCGGTCGTCGAGCACCAGCCGGTGGAGCGTCCGGTCGCGGTCCCGCAGCCGGTCGCGGCCTGACCAACCAGACCGGAGGTGCCCCGTCGCAGCCCGGCGGGGCACCTCTTCCCAAACCCCAGGTGTTCTCGATCTCGGGATCAAGGCGTTATCCGGGCGAGCTAGGGTGGTTCGGACCACCAGGTGATCAATGCTGGAGCGTCTCGTGGACTGGGTAGTGAAGCACACGACCGAGCAGCACCCGCCGGCCGACCTGCGCACGGATGTGCCGCACACCGCGCGGGTCTACGACTACCTGCTGGGCGGCCGGGACAACTTCGCCGCCGACCGCGAGGCCGCCGGGTCGATCACCGCGGACTGGCCGAACCTGCCGAAGTCGATGCGGGCGAACCGGGACTTCATGTGCCGGGTGACGCGGTTCCTGGCCGAGCGGGGCTACCGGCAGTTCCTCGACATCGGGACGGGTTTGCCGACCTCGCCGAACCTGCACGAGGTGGCACAAAAGGTCGACCCCACCTCGCGGGTGCTCTACGTGGACAACGACCCGATCGTGCTGGTGCACGCGCGTGCGCTGCTGACCAGCACCCCGGAGGGCCGCACGGCCTACGTCGACGCGGACCTGCACCAGCCGGCGGCCATCCTGGAGTCCACCGAGTTCGCCGAGGTCTTCGACCCGGACGAACCGGTGGCGCTGAGCCTGCTCGCGATCGTGCACTTCATCCCGGACGACGAGGTGGCCATCGACCTGGTGCGCCGGATGGTCGATCCGTTGCCGCCACGCAGCGCCGTGGCGCTGTCGATGACCACCGAGATCAGCGCGCCGGAGGAGGTCCGGCGTGGGGTGGCGGCCTACAACGCCAACGGCCTCCCGCTCAGGTCCCGCACCAAGGCCGAGGTGGAGCGCTTCTTCGATGGCCTCGACCTGCTCGACCCCGGCGTCGTCCTGGTCAACCGCTGGCACCCGGACGCCGCCGCGGCCGAGGTCGCCGACGAGCACGTCCACATGTACGGGGCCGTCGCGGTCAAGCCCTGACGGTCAGGACTCCTCGGCCAGCTCCCACGCGCGGACGCGGGCGCGCTGAGCTGCGGTGACCAGCTGCTGCCAGGCGTGCTCGCCGATGCCCGGAGCCGGGCCGAGCAGGTGCAGCGCCTCCGGCGTCCGGTCGTCGGGCTGGTGCGGGTGCAGCTCGATCGCCGCGAGGTCGTCGCGCGCGGTGAACAGCGTGGACGGGTCCAGGTGCGTGGCGGAGCGAGTCGCGCGGAGTTCGGCGAGGAGCGGGTCGCGGTCCCGGCCGCGCAGGCGGGTCAGCAGGAACGGGTCGCTGTCCAGAGCCGGTGCCAGCACGTAGTGCACCGCCGTCGCGTGCGCGCACGGATCCGCGCGGCTGGTGCAGGTGCACGTGGAGCGCAGCTCCCCGGTCTTCGGGAACAGCGACAGGTCGACCTCGCGCAGCGTGTCGTCCACGTCCTCCGGCAGCTCGCCCCGCAGCAGCGCGGCGGCGTGCCGGAGCTGCCCGGCCAGCGCCGTGACGGCGGTCCGCCACTCGGCGTCGGTGAACACCGGCAGCGTCAGCACCACGTCGAGGACCTTGCTGCGCGCGTGCACCTGGGCGTGGACCGACCCCGGTTCGACGACGAGGTCCCGCACGGCACCGTTGCGCGCCAGCGAACGTCCTTGCGGCAGGCGGGGGTTCGGGTAGGTGGCGCCGAGCGATTCCAGCGCGCGCCGCCAGCGCCGCCCCCACCAGGTGGCGCCGAAGGCAGTGGCGCCCGAGTTCTGCGACATCAGTCCTCCGTGGACAGTTCGACGAGTTCGCGCAGCGCTTCGTCGGTGAGCTCGGTCAGCCAGGACTCACCGCTGCCGACCACCGAATCGGCCAGCGCGCGCTTGTGCTCCAGCAGTTCGGCGATGCGCTCCTCGAGCGTTCCGTGCGCGACGAGCTTGTGCACGTGCACGCGGCGGGACTGGCCGATCCGGTGCGCGCGGTCGGTCGCCTGGTCCTCCACCGCGGGGTTCCACCAGCGGTCGTAGTGCAGCACGTGCGTGGCGCGGGTCAGGTTCAGCCCGGTGCCACCGGCCTTGAGGCTGATGACGAGCAGCGGGGCCGCGGTGTCGTCGTCCTGGAAGGCGTCCACCATGGCCTGCCGCCGCGCGGTGCTGAGCCCGCCGTGCAGGAACGGCACCCCGGGCAGGCCCAGCTCGTCGGCGAGGTGACCGGCCAGTAGCTCGCCCATCGCCCGGTACTGGGTGAACACCAGCGCCCGGTCGCCGGCGGCGACCACCTCGCCCAGCATCTCGGTGGCGCGGGTGAGCTTGCCGGACCTCCCGCGCAGCGGGCCGGGCTCGCCGAGGTGGTGCGCCGGGTGGTTGCAGATCTGCTTGAGCGCGGTGAGCAGCTTCAGGATGCGCCCGCGCCGCCCGATCCCGGTGCCCAGGCCCGCGTCCAGCGACTCGCGTACCGCCCTGCGGTACAGGGCGGCCTGCTCGTCGGTCAGCGCGCAGGTGACCACCGATTCGATCTTGGGCGGCAGGTCGGTGGCCACCTCGGCCTTGCGGCGGCGCAGCAGGAACGGGGCGACGATCGAGCGCAGCCGATGGGTGGCACCGGCGTCGTGCCACCGCTCGATGGGGACCGCGAACCGCTCCTTGAAGCGGTGGGCCCCGCCGAGCAGCCCGGAGTTCGCGAACTGCATGATCGACCACAGCTCGGCGAGCCGGTTCTCCACCGGGGTACCGGTCAGCGCCACGCGGGCACGGGCGCGCAACCGGCCAGCGGCCTGGGCGGTCCGGCCGAACTGGTTCTTGATCTGCTGCGCCTCGTCCAGCACCGCCACGTCCCAGTCCACATCGGACAACAGGGTGTCCGACCGCAGCAGCGGATAGGTGGTGATCACCACGCACCCGGGGGCGAACGCGGCGGGGTCGGTGGGGCGGCGCGGGCCGTGGTGGCGGACCACCGGGAGCCCCGGGGCGAAGCGCTGCAGCTCGCGCTGCCAGTTGTCCACCACCGAGGTCGGGCACACCACCAGCTGCGGCCGGTCCCCGGCGCGCGAGGCCAGCAGCGCGATGGTCTGCAGCGTCTTGCCCAACCCCATGTCGTCGGCCAGCACCGCGCCGAAGCCCAGCTCGGCCATGCCCTGCAACCAGGCGGCACCCCGCCGCTGGTAGTCGCGCAGCGTGGCGTCGACACCGGTCAGCCGCGGTTCGGGCGGTGGCTCGCCGAGCCGGTCCACCAGCGCCCGCAACCGGCCCCCGGCCGAGACGTCGACCTCGCCGAACTCGGTGCTCCGCCGCCCTTCCAGCACGGCGGCCAGCGCCTCGGACTCCGACAGCACCTGCGTCGTCCCGAGCCTGGCCCGGACCTCCGCCGCCTCCCGTGCGTCCACGCTGACCCACCGGCCGCGCCAGCGCACCAGCGGTCGACCCAGCGCGATCAGCTCGTCGAGCTCGTCCGCGCGCAGCACCTGGTCGCCGACCACGGCTTCCCAGCGGAACTCGCCGTCGTCCGCGGAGTGCAGGCGCGCTCGCAGTCGGCGCACCCCGCCGAAATCCGCTGGCACCTCAACGGCGATGCCCGCCGCGACCAGCTCCCGCTGCCCGGTGGCCAGGAACTCCGCGGCCTGCCCGACGTCCAGTCGCGCCTGCGCAGGCCGCGGTTCGGACAACGCCGTGTCCAGCGGCCGGAAGACGCGCGCGGCCTCGGCGAGCCCGTGCACCAGCGCGTCCTGCGGTGCTCCGGGCAGCTCCGCGGCACCGGACCAGACGCGCTCGGCCGGTACTGGCGCCGCCGGGTCGGCATCGGTGCGCAGGTGGAAGCTCAGCGCCCAGGGGCCGTCGTCGTCGGCGGGGACCTCCAGCCGCAGCACCAGCGTCCCGCCGAGCGGTGCGACCGGTTCCGACGGGAGCCCCTGCGCCCACTCCTGCAGCGCCGACCGGGTGGGCTCGTCCAGCTCGACGGTCGGATCCGGGCCGGTCAGCGCGGTGACCCACGCCCCGGCCCAGGTGCCGTCACCGGTGATCGACGCACCACGCGCGCAGGTGTCGGCGACGAGGTCGCCGAAGGCGGCCAGCACCTCGGAGGCTGCCCACACCCCGCCGTCGCAGCGCAACGCGTGCGCGGCCGGGGGCATCGCCGCGGCCAGCGCGGCCAACCGGCTGTCTCCCAGGTTCGCCAACCGCCAGCACGCGCTGCTGCCGCGCACGTCGGGCACCAGGTGCCCGGCGGTGACGTGCTCCAACGCCAGCTTCGCCGCCACGCTCCAGGCGATCAGCGCGTCCCCGGGGCGTTGCCACGCGGGCCAGCGCTCGGGGGACGGCATCGCGGCGAGTGGGGCCAACGCGTCGGGGATCGGCACCGCGACGGCGGGGACCTCCGCCGCGACGACCTCGCCGTCGCCGGGCAGCACGGTGGCCAGCACGTCCGCGCGACCTCCCGGGAAGCCGAGCTCGCGGGCAGCCGCCGCGGGGTCCGCCGTGCCCCAGAGGGCCAGCTCGGCCGCCGCGGGCCGGAACGTCGCCTGCAACCGGTCAGGAACTGCGGGTGTTCGAGTGGGGATGGCGGGGCCTCCGTTCAGCGGCCGTCAGAGGGCGCAAGGCGCCCCCGACTGCGAATTCCCGGTGGTTCTGAACGGTACCGGGAACAATCGGGAATCTCCAAAAGCCCAGTTCGCCGGAACAATTTGACAAATAGCCGGGAATGCTACCTCTCGCGGGCTTGATTTCTCGCCGCATTGCCTGCAGTGCGGCTCTGACCTGTGGTTATCGGTCGTGTGGGGTTTCGACGGCAGTGCGCTGCCGAGCTTTGGTTTCCCGGACCGGTCAACACCTGGGGCCGTCGTCGAATCCGGCTGCCGGTCGCTTTTGCGGAAACGGATCAGTTCGGCTCCGGTGCTCTGCGGGTCGTCCTCGGAGAGGAAGTGCCCAGCGCCCGCGAACACCGGCAACCCCCGCGAGCGGGGTTGAGGAAGTTTCGCGTGACGCTCATTGGTGGCAGTGAACGAGCGCGGGCGTTGATCTCCGGCAAGTTGGTGATCGTCCCCAACCAGTGAGGAGAAGTCGATGCACCGAGCCATCGCCCGTTTCGCCGCCGCAGCCGGATTCGCCGCAGCGGTGCTCGTCGGGTCCTACGCCGTCTCCGCCACCCAGGCCACCACCGAGAACCGCGCGGCCCAGCCGTGCGGCGGGGTCGGCCAGAACCTGAACGTCCTCGACGTCGGGCTCAACCTGACGCCCAAGCTCTGCTGAGCGTAGTCCACTGTGGAATGCCGAGCCGCTGCTCCGGACCGGGGCGGCGGCTCCGCGTTGCTCGGGTGCCGGGACACCGGGCGCGACCGCGGCTGCGGCGAGCGGGTCGAGGTGTCCGCCAGGGTCAGGTCGAACCCGTCTCGCTGCCCGGCGCGGGAGTGTCCACTGTGGCCCGATATTGCCTTGTCAGCGCTACCGCCCCTGGGTGTTGTCGAGGTAGCGTAGGACCGCGGCGACCCGGCGGTCCGCGCGGTCGGTCGGCGCGAGGTCCAGCTTGGCGAAGATGTTGCGGATGTGCTTGTGGACCGCCCCGTTCGTGACGTGGAGCCGCTCCGCGATGGCGCCGTTGCCGAGTCCTTCGGCCATCAGCGCCAGCACGTCGCGTTCCCGCGCGCTGAGGCGTTGCAGCCCGGCGTCGGGTCGTGTCCTTGTCATGAACTGGGCGATGACCTCCGGATCGATGGCCATGCCGCCGCCCGCCACCCGGTGCAGCGCTTCCAGGAACTCCTCGACGCGCCCGACGCGTTCCTTGAGCAGGTACCCCAGTCGGCTGGTGTCGCGGGCCAGCAGCTCCGTGGCGAAGGCCTGCTCGACGTAGGCCGACAGGACGAGCACGGCCAGGCCCGGCTGCCGCCGCCGGGCCTCGACGGCGGCGACGATGCCCTCGTCGGTGTGCGTCGGGGGCATCCGGACGTCGACGATGGCCACGTCCGGCCGGTGCGCCTCGACCGCGGCCAGGAAGTCCTCCGGCGTGCTGGTGGTGGCCACGACGTCGAGCGACTCGGCGCGCAGCAGCAGCGACACGCCTTCGCGCAGCAGCAGGTCGTCCTCGGCTATCACTATCCGCATGGCAGGCTCGCAGTCAGGGCAGTAGGGCCGCCGGTCGGGCTGACCAGCGAGAAGGTTCCGTCGACGGCTTCGACCCGGTGGCGCATGCCGGTGATCCCGGACCCGCTGCGCTCGTCGGCGCCGCCGCGTCCATCGTCGGTGATCTCCACCCGCAGCTCGCCATCCCGGTGGCGGAGCCGTACCCCGGCCCGCCGGGCGCCGCTGTGCTTGGCGATGTTGGTCAGCGCCTCGGCCACCACGAAGTAGGCCGTCGCCTCGACGGACGCGGCGCACCGCTGGGGCAGGTCGGCGTCGATCTGGCAGTCCACCGGGCAGGCCGCCGCCAGGGCGGTGAGGGCGTCGGGGAGGCTGCGGTCGGCCAGTCCGGGCGGCAGGATGCTGCGGACCACCCGGCGCAGCTCCTGGAGCGCTTCCTCCGCGGTGTCCTGGGCGCGGTCCAGGACCTCCAGGGCTTCGGACGGGTTCCGGGCCAGCGCCCGGCGGGACGCGCCGAGCAGGACGTTCACTGCGACGAGCCGGTTCTGCGCGCCGTCGTGCAGCGCACGTTCGATGCGCCGTAGCTCGGCGGCGTGCGCGTCCAGCGCGGCGGCTCGGGTCGCGGTCAGCTCCGCGACCCGCAGGGCGAGGTCGGCACCGGGGCCGGGGCCGAGCAGGCGGCGTCCGGGCCACGCCTGCAGCCGGGCCATGCCGGGCAGGACGAGGAAGACGACCACCAGCCAGCCCAAGCCCATCAAGCTCACCCAGAGGGCGTCCTGGGTGCTGCGGACGAGCACGAGCTCCAGCGAGTCGGAGGCCTCCTCCGGCGGGACCAGGTGCCACCACAGCGGAAAGGTGCCGTTGGTGACCACGTACAGCACCAGCGTCACGCCGACCAGGGACAGCGCCAGCCCGAGGGTGCCGTGGCAGGCGGTCCACCCCAGCTCGCGGCGCACCGCCGGGTCCTTCAGGGCGGTGACCAGACCGGGCGGCACCGGCCCCGGGTTGATGATCGCCGCGTCCCAGCGCGAGAGCCGCGCGCGCTCCCGGTCGGCGATCAGGCGCACCACCCGCAGCGTCCAGGGGGCCACGAGGAGGCCCACACCCACCAGGCACAGCAGCGCGGTCGCGGTGAGCGCGAGCAAGGCGCCGACAACCATGATCGCGGTGCCCAACCCGCCGACGAGGTGTTCGAACGCGTCCATGGTGTCGCGCGCGCGGGCGGCCAGCTTCCGCGCACGGCTCGGCCCCGGGGGTTCGCGGGTCGACATCCGCCGCACCTCCTTGGTGAAGATCGAATGCTAGGACACCACGGGAGCAGCGCGGCGGTGCGGTTCTCGGCTCGGGAAGTAGTGCCTGCTGTACCAGAAGCGTCCAGTTCGCGGGATCGTCCCGGCGCCACGGGGCTCATAGGTTCGGTGGGACCTGACAGGCCGTCGACCGTGGAGCGCCCGTGACCGACCACAGCGCGGAGAAGTCCGACGACCCGGGAACCAGGCCGACCAGTGGTGGTTCCGGGACGCTGCGGCCGCTGCTGTGGCTGGTGCTGGTGTTCAGCGCCGCCGGGAACCTGGTCGCCTCGGCCACGACCCTGGATGTCGCCGTGGTACTCGGGTTCGGGGTGCTCACCGCCGCCAGCGGCACCGGCCTGGTCGTCCACCACTACCAGAACCGGCGCCGCAGGCCATGAGCACGGCAACCGACCGACCGAGAAGGACGAAGACGCTGTCCACCCTTGAACTGACGCGAGTCACCAAGACCTACCCCCACGGCCCGCGGGCGCTCGACGAGGTGAGCCTGACCGTGCGGCGCGGCACCTTCACCGCCGTGATGGGGCCGTCCGGATCGGGCAAGAGCACGTTGATGCACTGCGCTTCCGGCCTGGACACCCCGACCAGTGGGCAGGTCGTCCTCGACGGCGCGGTCATCAGCGAGATGAGCGAGACCCCGCGCACCGAACTGCGCCGGAAGAGCGTGGGTTTCGTCTTCCAGGCCTACAACCTGCTGCCCTCGCTGAGCATCGCGGACAACCTCACCCTGCCCCTGCGGTTGGCGGGCACCGCGCCGGACGAGGACTGGTTGCGCACGCTGGTCGACCGCGTTGGTCTGACCGACCACCTCGCCCGCCGCCCGGCCGAGCTCTCCGGCGGACAGCAGCAGCGGGCGGCCATCGTCCGGGCACTGGTGACCCGCCCGGCGGTCGTCTTCGCCGACGAACCAACAGGCGCGCTGGACCTGCGCAGTGCCCGGGACGTGCTCGACCTGCTCCGCGAGCTGGCGCGCGACCTCGGGCAGACCGTTGTCATGGTCACCCACGACGCCGCCGCAGCCGCGCACGCCGACCGCGTGCTGCTCATGGCCGACGGGCGGATCGTGGACACAGTGGACGCACCCAGCGCCGCCGACCTCGCCAAGCGGGTCACCGAACTCGGAGCGGAGTAGGCGATGCTGCGCCTGGCCTCGTCCGCGGCCCGCCACCGGGTCGCCGCCCTGCTCGCGATCGCGTGCGCCACGCTCGTCGGCGCTGCACTCATCACCTGCACCGCGGTGATCGCCGAGTCCGGTCTGCGCTCGCACGCCCCGGCTGAACGCCTCGCCGAGGCCGACGTCGTCGTGTCGGCCGAGCAGTCCTACACCCCAGCCGGTGATCTGCCCATCGCGCTGCCGGAACGCGCCGGGGTGCCGGCCGACCTGACCGCCCGGTTGGCTCGGCTGCCCCGGGTCACGACGGCGGTGGGTGACGTGAGCTTCCCCGCTGCGGTCATCGACGCTCGAGGCGAAGTCGTGGCAGTGGCGGACCCGCGCACTGGCGGGCACGGCTGGTCCTCGACGTCCTTGTTCGACGCGCCGCACGTCTTCGGTGTGGCGCCTGCCGGTCCTGGCGAGGTCGCCCTCGACGACGACCTCGCGACCGCGGCAGGTGTTCGGCCCGGCGACCGGGTGGTGATCAGCGCGGCCGGGCAGCAGGGCGACCACCGCGTGTCGGCAGTGATCACCACGCCGCAGCGGGGTGGGGTCTACTTCGCTGACCACATCGCGGCTGAGCTCGCTGGTGGCGGCAGCACCGTCGACCTGGTGGCGCTGCGAACCGCGCCCGGCGCTGCCGAGCTGGTCGCCGACGAGGCGCGCAAGGCCGTGCACGGGTTCGTGGTGTCCACCGGTCCGGAGATCGGTGACGTCGAAGACCTGTCCGCCGCGGCGGCCCGGTCCCTGCTCCCGCTGCTCGCGTTCTCGATGGCCGGAACCGTGCTGCTGATCACCGGGTTCATCGTGGGTGGCGCGTCCGCCGTGTCGGTGGGGGCGCAACGGCAGGACCTCGCGCTGCTGCGCGCCATCGGGGCCCTGCCCCGGCAGATCCGCAGGTACGCGGCCGCGCAGGCCACCACCGCCGCGCTTCCCAGCACGGCACTCGGCCTCGCCGCCGGATACCTGCTGGCCGACCAGTTCCGGGGGCTGCTCACCTCGATCGGCCTGGTGCCGCCCACGTTGGCGCTGAGCACCAGCCCGCTGCCGGCGATCGGCGCGGGGCTGCTCGTGGTCGTCGTCGTGCAGGTGGCCGCCCGCTGCGCGGCGTGGCGGACGTCCCGCCTCCCGGCCACCGAGGCGGTGTCGGAGTCGCGGAGCGAACCGCGGGTTCCGTCGAGGTTCCGGACGTGGGCCGGGCTCCTGCTGATCGCCGGTGCCACGGCGGTCTCGGCGACGCCGCTGGTGGTCCGCTCGCAGCTCGGGGCCGCCACCACGGCGACCGCCGGGATCGTCGCGGTGGTCGGGCTCGCGCTGGTCGGCCCGGCGCTGGTCGGCTGGGTCGGCCGCGCCCTCGAGCGGAAGCTGCCCGCGGGGGCCTCCGCGCCGAGTTGGCTCGCGGTGGTCAACGGCCGGGACCACGCGCTGCGGGTGGCCGCGGCCAGCACCACCCTGGCCATGGCGGTGGTCTTCGCGATCACCTACACCTTCACGCAGACGACCCTGGCGGCGGCCACCGCCGATGACGTGGTGGCGGGCAACCGGGCGCAGATCAGCGCCAGCGCCCCGAAACTCGGTGGTGTGCCTGCTGATCTGGCCGCCGCGGCGGCGGCCCGCCCGGGCGTGCGGGCCGCGGTCCCGGTCTCCAGCACCACGGTCCTGTGGCCCTACCAGTTCGCTGGCGAGACCGAGGTGGAGAGCACCTCCGCGCTCGTCCTGACCGCTGCCGCGCCGGAGGTGCTCGACCTCGACGTGCGCGCCGGTGACCTCGCCGAGCTGACCGGAGACACCATCGCCGTCGACACCGGGTGGGCCAGGTCGCGCGGTGCGCCGGTGGGCAGCGAGGTGGGCCTCGTCCTCGGTGACGGCACCGAGGTCACCGCCAGGGTCGTCGCCACCTACGCGCGCGGTCTCGGCTTCGGCCCGGTGGTGCTCTCCCGTGACCTCGTGGCCGGGCACACCAGCACCGGGCTGGACGACAGCCTCCTGATCCGCACCGATGGCACCGACCTGGCCAGGCAGGACCTCGCCGCCGTCGCCGGGTCCCGCCCCGGTGTGGTCCTCGGCGATCCCGTTGCCGCGCTCGGCGGTGCGGCCGAGGTGAGCCCTGAGCTGTGGGTGAACATCGCCGTGCTGGCGGTGCTGCTCGGCTACCTGCTGATCGGGATCACGAACAAGGTGGTCGCCGCCACCGCCCAACGACGCGGCGAAATCGCCACCCTGCGGCTGACCGGTGCCACCGCGCGGCAGGTCCTGGCGATGGTGCGGCGCGAGGCGGCACTGGTCTGCGCGGTGTCCCTGACCGCTGGTCTGCTGCTGTCGACCGTGCCCGTGGTGCTGCTGTCCACCAGCTTCCTGGGCCGACCATGGCCCGCTGGGCCAGCGTGGTTGCTCCCGCTGATCGCGGTCGTGGTGGTGGTGATCACCTTCCTGTCCACCGAGCTGCCCACCCGGAGGCTGCTGCGCACACCGCCGGTGGAGGCGCGCACCCAACCGTCCTGAACAACTCGACCAACGAGGTCTGGTGGCTGGCGCGGCTGCGCCACCGCTGCCGCTCGTGATCCACCGCACCGGGTGCACCGGGCGGAACTACGAAGCACCAGGAGGATTCCCCGTGGTTGACCACGTGCGAACCGGCCGCATGGGCGGCTTGCGCTCGCTCATCGCTCGGCACCAGTTGACGAGCTTCTTCACGCTGACGATCGGACTGAGCTGGATCGCCTGGACACCGTACGTGGTGTCCCAGAACGGCCTTGGCGTGGAGGACTTCGCGTTCCCCCCGGTGCTGGGGACGTCGCAGGTCCTCGGCATGCTGCCCGGCGCCTACCTCGGTCCGATCTGCGCCGCGTTCATCGTCACCGCCGTCGCGGGCGGGCGGGCTGGGCTGCGCAAGTGGGCCGGGCGCTTGCTGCGCTGGCGGGTCCACTGGGGGTGGTACCTGCTGGCGGTCGTCGGTGTCCCGGTGGCCCTCATCATCGGATCCATCCCGTTCGCCGGCCTGGAGAACATGGCCGTCCCGCCCACGTCGGTGCTGCTGCTGCTCGTGCCCGGACTGGTCATGCAGCTGCTCACCACCGGTGTCGCCGAGGAACCCGGCTGGCGCGACTTCGCGCTGCCGCTGGTGCAGCCGCGGTTCGGCCCGCTGCCCGGCACGGTCCTGCTCGGCGTGGTCTGGGGCGTCTGGCACCTGCCGCTGTTCCTGACGGAGTGGGGTGGCTACCCCGACGTCACCTGGGTGGACCCCGTCGAGTTCACCATCTCCTGCATCGCCATCAGCATCGTGATGACCTGGGTGTTCAACCGCACCGGCGAGAGCCTGCCGGTGGCGGCGCTGCTGCACGGCAGCATCAACAACTTCTTCTCCATGGCGTGGGGGTTCATCTTCCCCACCCTCGGTGACTCGCACCAGACGATGGCGCACATCATCCTCATCGTCTTCGGCGCGGCTTCCTGCGTGCTGCTGGTGACGACCCGGAGCAGGCTCGGCTACCAGCCACCGGCGGTGGACACCGAGGCGCCAGCGGTGCGCGCCTCGGCGTGACCGGCGCTCCACGTCGCGGACGCGCCGGGCTCAGCCCAGGCCGGAGCTCTGCTGAGCACCGGTGGCGGGTTCCCCGGGAGCCCGCCACCGGTCAGGCCGCGACGCGTTTCGGTTCCGGCTCCGGGGTCGGGGCGGCGTTGCGGGGGAGGGCCCGGTCGACGCCCACGAGGACCAGCCCGAGGAGCCAGAAGGCCCCGCCGTAGACCAGCAGGTTCAGCGCGAGGCCGTCGTAGCCGATGGCGTCGACGTCGAGGAACGGGTACGGATAGCGGTTCGGGCCGTCCAGCAGCGCGCCGCGGACCAGCGCGAACCCCAGGTAGCCCACCGGGTAGGCCAACCACGCCGCTGCGGCGGCCCAGCGGAACCGGCGGTGCTCGTCGAACAGCAGCCAGTCCGCTGCGGCGGCCAGCGGGACGACCAGGTGCACCAGCTGGTTGGACAGGTCCGCGGTCCCGGAGGTGCCGGTGGTCATCTGGAACGGCGCGTCGGCGAGCACCAGGTTGTAGACCAGCCCCGTGATGGCGATGTAGAGCGTGGTGCCGCCTTTCAGCCACGCAGGCGGTTGGCCGCTGCCGCGCACCGTCGCCCAGGACGCCCAGGCGAAGACGACCGCAACGAGCACGTTGCTCTGGACGGTGAAGTACACCAGCGAGCTGACGACGCCGTCCTTGCAGGTCAGGTAGACACCGAGGGCCGCGGTGAGGAGCACGGCGATCCGGAACAGCGCTGCTGACGGCCTACCCATGCCCACCCCGCAGATCCAGAAGATCATTCACGATTCAGCGTAGCGAGGTGGGCCGGGCGGTCCGACGTGATCCCCGACGCACCGCCTACCGCGCCAGCGAGCGGACCGTGAGCATCTGCTCCGCGCGGCCGACCGGGCCGCGGGTGTCGTGCAGGACGGTGCTGGTGATGCCCCGGCCGTCGGCGCCGAAGACCACGCTGGTGTCCAGCCCGGTCCAGCCGCCCCCCGGCTGGCGGTGCAGGTGGATCGTCAGGTCGACGTTGGGAAACATCCACTCGGTCGGGGGTTGGCGCACCGCGATGCCGTTGGCGGTGTCGACCAGCGCGATGAACGAGGCCGCCGGACCGGCCTGCTCCCCGGCCACGAGGTCGTAGGAGGTGGACATCCACGCGGTGGTCCGGCCCGGCTGGGGCTCGCCGACCGTGCGGGCTTCCAGGGACGCGATGAACCCGCCCGACCACACCGAACTCATCGGCCACGGCTCCAGCGCGTCCGGGTGCGGCAGCGGCTCCGGGGCACCGCCGGCGACGGCGCTGGTGTCCTGCGCGGAGAGGTACCAGGCGCGGGCGCGGACCACCGGGCGACCGCCGATGACCGCGGTGGCCTCCACCAGCTCGATGGTGCGGCCCGGGCGGACCGTCTCCACCCGCACCTCGAACTCGTCGAGGTCGATCTTGCCCAGGATGTCGAAGCTGACCCGGCTGAGCAGCAGCCCGGGGCGCTCCGCCGCGCGCTCGACGGCGTGGACCAGCAGACCGCCCAGCGGGCTGAAGTGCTGTTCGTCGCTGCGCCACGCGCCGCTGGCGTGGGCGGTCGGCTTGAACCGGTTCGCGTCGAGGCGTTCGAAGTAGCTGGGCGTCAACGAAAATCCCTCTTCCCGCTCGTGACTTGCCGTTCCAGGGTATTTGCCGGGAAGGCCGGACCGAGCGGGCTGTGTCGATCCCCACGCGCCAGCGGGCCCGGTCCGGAGGAGCTCCGGACCGGGCCCGCACGCGCGGGGGCGCCGCGTCAGTTCTGGGTGATCAGGGAGCGCAGGAAGAACACCAGGTTCGCCGGGCGCTCGGCGAGGCGGCGCATGAAGTAGCCGTACCACTCGTCGCCGTAGGCCACGTAGACCCGCAGCTTGCCGCCCTCGGCCGCGATCCGCTTCTGCTCCTCGGTGCGGATGCCGTACAGCATCTGGTACTCGAAGCTGTCCGCGTCGCGCCCGGCCCGGGCGGCCAGGTCGGTGGCGATCGAGACCATCCGCGGGTCGTGGCTGGCCACCATCGGGTAGCCCGCACCGTTCATCAGGATCTTCAGGCAGCGCACGTAGGAGCGGTCCACCTCGGCCTTGTCCTGGTAGGCCACCGAAGGCGGTTCCGAGTAGGCGCCCTTGCACAGGCGCACCCGGGAGCCCTCGGTGGCCAGGTCGCGGCAGTCCTGCTCGGTGCGGTGCAGGTAGGCCTGCAGCACCGCGCCGGTCCACGGGAAGTCCACCCGCAGGTCGCGGAGGATGCCCAGGGTGGAGTCGGTGGTGGTGTGGTCCTCCATGTCCAGGGTGACCGTGGTGCCCGCGTCGGCCGCCGCCTCGCAGATCAGCCGCGCGTTGTCCAGCGCGATCTTCTCGCCGTCGTTGGGCAGGAACTGGCCGACGGCGGAGAGCTTCACCGACACCTCGGCCCGGTCGGCCAAGCCCTCGGACTTGAGCACCGAGAGCATCCGCAGGTAGGCGCGGACGGTGTCGTTGGCCTGCTGCGCGTCGAGGGTGTCCTCACCGAGGTGGTCGAGGGTGACGTGCATGCCCTGGTCGCGGAGCGCGCGGGTGGCGGCGACCGCGTCCTCCGGGGTGGTCCCGGCGACGAACCGCTTGACGACCGGTTTGGTCAGCGGGTTGGCCTCGACGAGTCGGCGCACGCCCTGGGATCGGGCGGCGGCCAGCAGGGTGCTGCGCAGCATCGCGGCTCTCCTTCTGCTCCAGAAGTGTTCGGGGTGGGGATCTCCTGCCTTCCGCGTTGCCTGCGTGATGCGTGCCGCGGTCGCCGGTACCTCGGGAGCAGGCACCGACGAGCAGTTCAGAGGATGAGGTGTGGAGGGGTGGAGGGGCACCTCCCGCCGAGTGGGTCGGCCAGAGGTGCCCGCCACCTCAGCCCATGTGCGGGTAGCCGAGGGTGGTGGGGGCGTCCCAGGTCTCCTTGATGGCCCGCGGGCTGGTCCAGCGCTGGATGTTCAGCAGCGAACCGGCCTTGTCGTTGGTGCCCGAGGCACGGCTGCCGCCGAAGGGCTGGCGGGAGACGATCGAGCCGGTGGGCTTGTCGTTGACGTAGAAGTTGCCGGCCGCGCCGCGCAGCTTGCGGTGCGCCTCGTCGATGGCGCTGCGGTCGGTGGCGAACACCGCGCCGGTCAGCGCGTACGGGCTGGAGGCGTCGACGACGTCGAGGACCTCGGAGTACTTGGCGTCGTCGTAGACGTGCACCGCGATGATCGGCCCGAAGTACTCGGTGGTGAACACCTCGTCGCTCGGGTCGCTGCAGACCAGCACGGTGGGCTCGACGAAGTAGCCGACCGAGTCGTCGCAGCCGCCGCCGACCAGGACCTCGATGGAGTCGGTGGACTTGGCCCGGTCCAGCGCCGCCTTGTGCTTGGCAAACGCGCGGGCGTCGATGACGGCGCCGCCGAAGTGCGAGAAGTCGGTGACGTCGCCGTAGCTGATCCGGCGGGTCACCTCGGCCAGCTCCTCGCGCAGGCCGCCCTCCCAGATGGAGCGCGGCACGTAGGCGCGGGAGGCCGCCGAGCACTTCTGGCCCTGGTACTCGAAGGCGCCGCGGGCGAACGCGGTGGCCAGCGGGGCCGGGTCCGCGGACGGGTGCACGACGATGAAGTCCTTGCCGCCGGTCTCACCGACGATGCGCGGGTAGCTGCGGTAGGTGTCGAGGTTGTCCCCGACGATCCGCCACAGCTTCTTGAAGGTGGCGGTGGAGCCGGTGAAGTGCAGGCCGGCGAAGCCGGGGTCGGTCAGCGCGACCTCGGAGACGGCCTGGCCGTCGCCGGTGACCAGGTTGATCACGCCCGGGGGCAGGCCGGCGGCCTCGAACAGCCGCATGGTGAAGTGCGCCGCGAACTGCTGCGACGGGGTCGGCTTCCACACCACGGTGTTGCCCATCAGCGCCGGGGCGGTGGGCAGGTTGCCCGCGATGGCGGTGAAGTTGAACGGGGTGATCGCGGTGACGAACCCGTCCAGCGGGCGGTAGTCCATCCGGTTCCACTCACCGGGCACCGACCGCGGCTGCTCGGCGATGATCTGCCGCGCGTAGTGCACGTTGAATCGCAGGAAGTCGATGAACTCGCAGGCGGCGTCGATCTCGGCCTGCTGCACCGACTTGGACTGGCCCAGGATGGTCGCGGCGTTGATGGTGTCCCGCCACGGTCCGGCCAGCAGGTCCGCGGCGCGCAGCAGCACGGCGGCGCGCTCGTCGAAGGAGGTGGCGGCCCACGCCGGGGCGGCGTCCTTGGCGGCCTGCACGGCGGCGGCGACGTCCTCGCGGGTGGCCTGCGCGGCGGTGCCCAGCACGTGCGAGTGGTCGTGCGGCTGGACCACGTCGAACTTCTCGCCACCGGCCAGGCGCTGCACCCCACCGATGGTCTGGGTCAGCTCGACCTGCTCGGACTCCAGTTCCGCGACGCGCTTCTGCAGCGACTCGCGTTCCGGCGATCCGGGCGCGTAGCCCTTGACCGGCTCGTTGTACGGAACCGGTACCGAGGTGATGGCGTCCATGGGTGAAGTCGCCTCCTTGGGAGAAGTCGCTGTTGTGCGTCAGTGCCGCTGTTACTTGGGAGGTTAAGGTTTCAACCGGCAGCGGAGCTTGTCCGATCGGCTATCGTTGTCCGTATCGGGTTGTCCGGTTGAACAAGTGGGGTTCGTGGTGCGCGAAGTCGAGGTCGACGCGGTCGGCGTCGCCGTGGCCGGGGTGCCATTGCGCCAGCTCCTCATCGCGGTGGGGGAACCCCTGGTCGACGTGCTCGCCGCGCCCCGCGGTTTCGACGTCGAGGTGCGCGACGTGGTCATTGTCGACCCGGAGGAGGATTCCGGCAGCGGTCGTGCCGGCGACTTCGTGCTGGTCATCGGCGCCCGCGGCCGGGCCGCGGTGCGGCTGGTGCGGGCGGCGGCGCGCGAGGGTGCAGTGGCCGTCGCGGTCAAGGTGGGCGCCGAGAGCGACGTGCGGGTGCTGCGCGACACCGCGATCGACTGCGGCGTCGCGCTGCTCGGCGTCCGGCCGGAGGTGCGCTGGGAGCGCCTGGAGTCCTTCGCCCGCTCCGCGATCGACAACGCCCGGCTGACCACCGACGCCGACCTGGGGGAGGCCCTCGGCGACCTGTTCTCGCTGGCCCAGACGGTGGCGGCGATGACCGACGGCATCGTGTCGATCGAGGACACGGCCAGCCGGGTGCTGGCCTACTCGCGCTCCGACGACGAGGTCGACGAGCTGCGCAGGCTGTCCATCCTGGGCCGCCAGGGCCCCGAGCCGTACCTGGTGATGCTCCGCGAGTGGGGCGTCTACCAGCGGTTGCGCGCCGGGGAGGACGTGGTGCGCATCGACGAGCGGCCGGACCTGGGCATCCGCCGCCGGATGGCGGTGGGCATCCACGCCGGGACCCAGCCGCTCGGCTCGATCTGGGTGCAGGAGGGCAGCCGCCCGCTGTCGGGACGCTCCGAGCGGGCCCTGCTCGGCGCGGCGCGGGTGGCGGCGCTGCAGCTGGTCCGGCAGCGCACCGAGGCCACCGCCGGTCCGCGCTTCCGCGAGAACCTGCTGACCGGCCTGCTCGACGGCCGCATCGACGCCCAGTCGGTGGCCGACAACATCGGTGCGGACGCGGCGAAACCGGCGGTGGTCGTGGTGTTCACGCTGCGCCCAGCCGAACCTAACGCGGACCGCTCCGAACTGGAGCTGCAGCGCGCGGAGATGACCAGCCTGATCTCGGTGCACGCCTCGGCGTACCGGCGCAGCGCGCTGGTCACCACGATCGGTTCGCGGGTCTACGTGCTGCTGCCGGATCTGCCGGAGCGCTCAGCGATCGCCTCGACGCTGAGCCTGACGCGGGAGATCGTCGCGGCGGCCAAGCAGCACCTGCGAGCGCGCGTCCAGGTGGGCGTCGGTTCGGAGGTGCGGACGCTGGACGAGGCGGCCGAGTCGCGCAACGAGGCGGACCGGGTGCTCGACGCGATGACCCACGACCTGCAGGCGGAGATCGCGACGATCTCGGACGTCCGCGCGCAGGTGGTGATCAGCGAGCTCCTGACGGTCCTGCAGGGCAACGAGCGCTTCCGCGACGCCCGCCTGAACGCGCTGCGGGAGCACGACGCGGAGCACGGCACCGGCCTGGCCCGCTCCCTGCTGGCCTACCTGGAAGCCTTCGGCGACGTCCGAGCGGCCAGTGACCGCCTCCACGTCCACCCCAACACCCTCCGCTACCGGGTCCGCCGAGCAGGCGAGATCACCGGCATCGACCTCTCCAACCCAGCGGAACGCCTCAACGCCCACCTTCAACTCCTCCTCGCCCGCCGAGCCCGCCGCCCGTGACTCAGGCGCGGGGGCGCCAGCGGGCGAAGCCTCCTTCGGTGTTGAGGACCTGGCCGGTGATCCAGCGGGCTTCGTCGGTGACGAGCCAGGCGATCAGGCGGGCCGGGTCGTCGGGTTCGCCGTAGCGGCCTTGCGGGAACATCGGCCGGATCGTGCGCCAGGTCGCCTCGTCCAGGTAGCCGGTGTCGACTGGGCCCGGGTTGACAGTGTTCGTGGTGATGCCGGTGTCGGCCAGCTGCTCGGAGATGGTCAGGGTGATCTCGGCGAGCGCTCCCTTTGCCGCGGCGTAGGCGACCTCGCCGGGCATCGGGCCCTGCTGCTGGCCGGAGGTCATGAAAACGATCCGCCCGCCTGGGCGACCGTCGTGCTGCGCGGCGAAGGCCTGCGCGAGCAGGATCGACGACCTGGTGTTCACCGCCCAGTGCCCGTCGAGCACAGCCGCGTCCAGTTCGCCCAGCGCCCCGTCGCCGCCGCTGCGCGCGTGGTTGCAGACCAGGATGTCGAGGTGCCCGAACTCGGCCACCACGGCGTCGACCAGCTGCTCCGGCGCGCCGGGAGCGGCCAGGTCGGCTCCGGTGTCGGCGAGCCGCGCCGCGGGCACCAGCTGCTCGGCGACCCCGGCGGTGACGGCTTCGAGGTCGTCACCGCCCCACGGCTGCTCGACGTCGTGCGGCCGGTGGTGGTGCAGGAACACCGAGGCGCCGTACGCCGCCAACCGGCGCGCGATCGCGTACCCGATGCCCTGCCTGCGGCTGACCCCGGTCACCAGCGCGGTCCGGCCGCGCAGCGGGTGCGGGGTGCGGGAGAGGTCGGCTTCCGTCATGCGCGGCAGGCTAGGGGAGGGGATCCGACCACTTCCACCGAATTGTCGGGATAGCGTTCCGTGACTACGTACGGGTGTGGGTATTTGCACCGGTCCGCCGGGGGCTCTGATGGGGCACCCTCGGACCAGCTCCCCGAGGGGAGCGCGCAGGAACCGGTCGACCGCTCTCTCCCCCCGAAGCCGGTCTCCGGAGGCACCGCCCCCTGCCGCCCCCAGCGGCAGGGCCCGCGGTTCGTCCGACCCTTCCCCGACGGGCCGGACGAACCGCGCGGTGTCAGAGCTTGCGGAGGCGAACCCGGTTGATCGAGTGGTCGACGTCCTTGCGCAGGACCAGGGTGGCCCGCGGGCGGGTGGGCAGGATGTTCTCCACCAGGTTCGGCTCGTTGATGGTGCGCCACAGGTGGTCGGCCTCGGCGCGGGCCTCCTCGTCGGACAGCTGCGCGAAGTGGTGGAAGTGCGAGTCCGGGTTGGCGAACGCCGTGCTGCGCAGCGCCAGGAAGCGGTCCGCGTACCAGCGGGCGATGTGCTCGGTGTGCGCGTCGACGTAGATCGAGAAGTCGAACAGGTCCGACACCGCCAGGCTGGGGGCGGGCTGCAGGACGTTGAGTCCCTCGATGATCAGGATGTCCGGCTGGCGCACCACGTTCTGCTCGTCGGGCACGATGTCGTAGGCCACGTGCGAGTACACCGGCGCGGCCACCTCGGGGGCGCCGGACTTCACCTCGGTGACGAACCGCAGCAGCGCGCGCCGGTCGTAGCTCTCCGGGAAGCCCTTGCGGTGCATCAGGCCGCGCCGGACCAGCTCGGCCTTCGGGTACAGGAAGCCGTCGGTGGTCACCAGGTCCACGCGCGGGTGGTCGGGCCAGCGCGCCAGCAGGGTGCGCAGCAGCCGCGCGGTGGTCGACTTGCCGACCGCGACGCTGCCCGCGATGCCGATCACGAACGGCACCTTGGTGCCGCGGGTCTCCTCGCCGAGGAACGTCGTGGTCGTCTCGTGCAGCCGCTGGCGGGCGGCCACCTGCAGGCTGATCAGCCGCGACAGCGGGAGGTAGACGTCGGCGACCTCGGCGAGGTCGACCTGCTCGCCGAGCCCGCGCAGGGCGGTCAGCTCGTCCTCGGTCAGCGGCAGCGGCAGGGAATCTCGCAGTTCCCGCCACTGGTCCCGGTGCAATTCGACATATGGGCTCAGTTCGCGAACGCGCGTCACAGGCACCCCTCGGCGTTGAGGCCCGGCAGGAACTTCGCGGAGGACCCTAAGCTGCCGAACGCCCGCAGCGCTGTGATCCACTGCACGCTGAGACGCAGCGAACACCGCTTGATCGATCGCGTCCCCACGTCCGGGTGCCCCAGGCCCGCAGTTTCAATTGAAACTGCGAACCCCAGCCACGCCGGATCGCAGTTTCAATTGAAACTGCGGAACGGCAGGACGCCGGACCGCGTGGGGTGGCCCGGCGTCCTGTGGGGTGGGTCAGGGGAGTCGGGTCACTCCTCCGGGGTGTCGGTGGCCTTGGTGCCAGCGGTGTTCAGCTTCGACTTGCGGTAGCCGTAGGCGAAGTAGATCACCAGGCCGATCGCGAACCAGACCGCGAAGCGCAGCCAGGTCACCGGGTCCAGGAAGGTGACCAGCCAGATCGAGAACGCGATGCCGATGACCGGCACGACCGGCATGCCCGGGCACTTGAAGCCGCGCGGCAGGTCGGGGCGCTTGTAGCGGAGCACGATCACCGCGGCGCACACGATCACGAACGCCAGCAGGATGCCGATGTTGGTCAGCTCGGCGGCCTCGCCGATCGGCAGCAGACCGGCGATCAGCGCGGAGGCGATGCCGATCAGCCAGGTGAACCGGCTCGGGACCTTGCGCACCGGGTGGGTCTTGGCGAACCACTCCGGCAGCAGCCCGTCGCGGCTCATCGCGAAGCCGACGCGGGTCACGCCGAGCATGAAGGTGAACAGCACGGTCAGGATGCCCAGGATCGCGCCGACCGCGATGACCGCGCCCAGCACCGGCAGGCCCACGTCGGCGAAGGCCGACGCGAACGCGCTCTCGGTGCTGATCTCCTGGAACGGGATCATGCCGGTCAGCACCAGGCAGGCCAGCACGTAGAGCACCATCGAGATGACCAGCGAGTACATGATCGCCTTCGGCATGTGCTTCTGGGCGTCCTTGGACTCCTCGGCCGCGGTGCTCATCGCGTCGTAGCCGAACACCGCGAAGAACACCGTCGCCGCCCCGGCGAACGCGCCGCCGATGCCGTACGGGAAGAACGGGTTGTAGTTGCCCGCGTCGATGTGGAACGCGCCGACCACGATCACCAGCAGGACCACGCCGACCTTCAGGTACACCAGGAAGGTCTCGAACCGGGCGGCGCTCTTCATGCCCTGGTTGAGGATGAAGGCGATCAGCAGGCACAGCAGGGCGGCGAACAGGTTGATCTTGTAGCTGCCGGGTGGTGCGGCGCCGTCCTCGGTGCCGGGGGCGCCCATCATCCACGCCGGTAGGTCGATGCCGAGGAAACCGACCAGCTCGTTGAAGTAGCCGGAGATGCCGATGGCGACCACCGCGACGATCGCGGTGTACTCCAGCAGCAGGTCCCAGCCGATCAGCCAGCCCACCACCTCGCCGAGCACGGCGTAGCCGTAGGTGTAGGCCGAACCAGCCTTGGGGATCATGCCCGCGAACTCCGCGTAGGAGAACGCGGCGGCCGCGCTGGCGATGCCGGCGATGAGGAACGAGATCAGCACCGCGGGGCCGGCCTTCTCGTTGGCCACCGCCCCGGCCAGCGAGAAGATCCCGGCACCGATGATGCCGCCGACGCCGATGGCGGTCAGCTGCCACAGTCCGAGCGACTTCTGCAGCCCACCACCGCCGGTGTCCTCGGTGATGGTGTCGATCGGCTTGCGGCGGAAGATCCCCCGCCCGGGTTGGAGCCTTGGTGCGGTCACGGTTCTACTCCTGGTGCTTCTTCATGCGCGAAAGGGTACGTACATGGCGTGATCCGGCCCGGCGAACGTCCCGCGCAACGTCGTCCGTGTCCTGCCTCACCAATTGGTTTGCACGTTGTTGGCGAAACCTACGCGGATGCGGTGCGTGATCATGTTGTGGGGTTGGATGAGAGTTCCTCGCGCAGTTTGGCCGATGGGACAAAACGGCCGGTCGAGGCGTGTCGGTCGGCTCACAGCTGGACGCGGCGCGTCGCGAACCGTGACTGGGCGGCGCCGCGATCGTTAAGGTTCACGCCGGTGCCAGGCCCAGGAACAGCCCAGGGAAGTGGGAGTGCGATGTCCAGTTACCGCACCGTCGTAGTCGGCACGGACGGCTCGGAGCCCTCGCTGCGGGCGGTGGCCCGCGCCGGGGCCGTCGCGAGCGACTCCGAAGCCCGGCTGGTGATCGTCTGCGCCTACTACCCGATGCCGACCCGCGAGGTCGAGCGGGCCAGCGACGAACTGGGTGACGAGGCGTTCCAGGTGGTCGGCTCGGCGCCCGCCGAGGCCACGCTGCGCGACGCCGTCGACGTCGCCCGCCGGGCGGGTGCGCACGCGGTGGACACCTCCGCCGCGGTCGGCGCGCCGATCGGGGTGCTGCTGGACGCCGCGGAGCAGGAGGCGGCCGACCTGCTGGTGGTGGGCAGCCGCGGATTGAACACGTTGAAGGGGCGCATCCTCGGGTCGGTGCCGTCCGAGGTGTCCCGTCGAGCGGAATGCGATGTGCTCGTTGTCCGGACCACGCGATAAGCCGACCGCGCGCGGCGACGAGCTGGAGCAGACCATCCTCGGTGGTGCGCCGCGCTTCACCAAGGCCCAGGTCGCCGAGGCTGCCGGGGTGCCGGTGCAGCGCGCCGAGCAGCTGTGGCAGGCGATGGGGTTCGCGCACGTCGACGACGCGGCCGTGGTGTTCACCGACGCCGACATCGCCGCGCTGCGCGCGCTGGTGGAGCTGGTCTCGGCGGAGGTGATCCCGCCCGAGCTGGAGTCGGCGGTGGCCCGCTCGCTGGCGCAGACGATGTCCCGGCTGGCCGAGTGGCAGGTCGGGATCTTCAAGTCGCTGCTGGGCGACAAGTTCGCGGTGGACGTCGAGACCACCGCCCAGGTCGCCTCGGTGATCCTGCCGGTGATGGAGCGGATGCAGGACTACGTGTGGCGGCGGCACCTGGCGGCGACGGCCTCGCGGGAGCTCGCCGAGCGCGACCCGGGCGCCGACGAGCGGGTCCAGGTGATCGGCTTCGCCGACCTGGTCGGCTACACCCGGCTGATCCGGGACTTCACCGAGCTGGAGCTGGCCCGGTTGATCGACGGCTTCGAGTCGCTGGCCGGGGCGGTGGTGGCGGAGAACCACGGCCGGGTCGTCAAGACCGTCGGCGACGAGGTGCTGTTCGTGACCGACACCGCCGCCGAGGCGGCCGAGATCGCGTTGAAGCTCAACGAGGAGATCGCCGAGGACGACCTGCTGCCGCCGCTGCGCATCGGGCTCGCGCAGGGCCCGGTGCTGGCCCGCTTCGGCGACGTCTACGGCTCGACGGTGAACATCGCCAGCCGGCTGACCTCGGTGGCCCGCCCGGCGTCGGCGCTGGTGGACCGCGAGCTGGCGGCGTCGCTGCGGGGGCACCCGGACTACCGGTTGATCCCGGTCGGCCCGACCAAGGTGCAGGGCTTCCGGGGGCTGCGCGCCTGGGCGCTGCGCCGCGCCGGGAATTCGTCCGTGTGATCGAAATCGCGACGAACTTGCTTGTCGCAAGCAAGTTCATCTGATATTGCCACCCGAGTGGTCGCCACCTGCGGTTATCGCGACCCCGACGGGTGGCGGGCCGGGCGTTTCTTCGGGTTTGCCGCTTCCCGGGTGGTGCCCAGCGGCCGAAAAGCGGGATGCCCGGGGGCAGCCCCGGCAATAGAGTCGAGGCATGGCGGATCGGGGATCAGTCGCGACACGCAGCCATTCCGACGATGTGGCCGCTCTGGTCGCGCAGTACGCGCGACTGCCCGCCGGGGCCCCGGTGCGGCTGGCCAAACCCACCTCCAATCTGTTCCGGTTCCGCGACCCCGCGGCGGGTCCGGGCCTGGACGTCGGCCGCTTCAACCGGGTGCTGGAGGTGGACACCGCCAATCGCACCGCGCAGGTGCAGGGCATGGCGACCTACGAGCAGATCGTGGACGCGCTGCTGCCGTCCGGGCACATCCCGCTGGTGGTGCCGCAGCTGAAGACGATCACGCTCGGCGGCGCGGTGGCCGGCCTCGGCATCGAGTCCAGCTCGTTCCGCAGCGGGTTGCCGCACGAGTCGGTGCGGGAGCTGGAGGTGCTCACCGGTTCGGGGGAGGTGGTGCGCGCCCGCCCGGACAACGAGCACGCCGAGCTGTTCCGCGGGTTCCCCAACTCCTACGGCACGCTGGGCTACTCGCTGCGGCTGGAGATCGAGCTGGAGCGGGTCCGCCCCTACGTCCGGCTGGAGCACGTGCGGTTCGGCACGGCCAGGGAGTGCGCTGACGCGATCGCGCAGATCTGCCGCGACCGGAGCTACGACGGCCGCCCGGTGGACTTCCTCGACGGGACCGCCTTCAACGCCCGCGAGCAGTACCTGACCATCGGGTCCTATGTGGACGAGGCGCCGCGCACCAGCGACTACACCGGCCAGCAGGTCTACTACCGCTCGATCCAGCAGCGGCGCACCGACCACCTGACCACCCACGACTACCTGTGGCGCTGGGACACCGACTGGTTCTGGTGCTCGCGCGCGTTCGGCGCGCAGCACCCGCTGGTGCGGCGGCTCTGGCCGCGGCGCTACCGCCGCTCCGACGTCTACCGCCGCATCGTGGCCTGGGACCGGCGGCACGCGCTGACCGACCGGCTCGCCGTGCTGCGCGGCCGGGGCCTCAACGAGCCGGTGATCCAGGACGTGGAGATCCCGGTCGACCGGCTGCCGGAGTTCCTGGAGTTCTTCCACCGCGACATCGGTATCTCCCCGGTCTGGCTGTGCCCGGTGCAGCTGCGCGACGCCAAGGGCTGGCCGCTGTACCCGATGGACCCGGACGTGCTCTACGTCAACGTCGGGTTCTGGTCCACCGTGCCGCTGCGCCGGGGGGAAGCGCCGGGGCGGCACAACAGGGCGATCGAGCGCGTGGTGACCGAGCTGGACGGCCACAAGTCCCTGTACTCCAACTCCTACTTCACCGAAGAGGAGTTCTGGCGGCTCTACAACCAACCCGCCTACCAGCAGCTCAAGGAGCGCTACGACCCGCAGCGCCGACTACCCGGGCTGTACGAGAAGTGCGTTCGGGAGAAGTGAAAGGGGATTCGCCGATGGGCTGGGCAGAGGTGTTCGCGCGCGTCCTCGGGGGCGAGGCCCCGGTGGAGATCAGCGCTTTCGACGGCAGCCGGACCGGACCACCGGGCGCTGCGGTCCACGTGGAGGTCCGCTCCCCGCTGGCGCTCTCGCACCTGGCCGCGGCACCCGGCGAGCTCGGCCTGGCCCGCGCCTACGTCAGCGGGGCGCTCGAGGTGCACGGCGACATGTACACCGCGCTGGCCGCGTTCCCCTCGGTGGCGCTGGAGGAGATCCCGCCGAGCCTGCGCCGCGAACTGCTGGTGAAGCTGGCCGGGTACCGCCTGTGGTGGCCGGTCCGCCCGCCGGCGGTCGAGCACCGGCCGCGCGGGTGGCGGCACTCGAAGCGCCGCGACAGCAAGTCGGTCTCCTACCACTACGACGTGTCCAACCGGTTCTACGAGTGGGTGCTGGGGCCGTCGATGGCCTACACCTGCGCGGTGTACCCCGCGGCGACGTCTACATTGGAGGAAGCGCAGTTCGTCAAGCACGACCTGGTGGCCCGCAAGCTCGGGCTGCGGGAAGGCATGCGGCTGCTCGACGTGGGGTGCGGTTGGGGCGGCATGGTGATGCACGCCGCCGAGCACCACGGGGTCCGCGCGCTGGGCGTGACGCTGTCCCGGCAGCAGGCGCAGTGGGCGCAGAAGGCCATCGCCGAGCGCGGGCTGGCCGACCTGGCCGAGGTGCGCCACCTGGACTACCGCGACGTCGCCGAGTCCGGCTTCGACGCGGTCAGCTCGATCGGCCTCACCGAGCACATCGGGCTGGCGCAGCTGCCGTCGTACTTCTCGTTCCTGCGCGACAAGCTGGTGCCTGGTGGGCGGTTGCTCAACCACTGCATCACCCGGCCCGACGGCAGCTTCGGCGCGCGGCCGGGCAAGTTCATCGGCCGCTACGTCTTCCCGGACGGGGAGCTGGAGCCGGTGGGGACCCTGGTGTCGGCGATGAACGACAACGGCTTCGAGGTGCGCCACGAGGAGAACCTGCGCGAGCACTACGCCCTGACCCTGGCGGGCTGGTGCGAGAACCTGGAGGAGCACTGGGACGAGGCGGTCGCGGAGGTCGGCCTCGAGCGGGCGCGCGTGTGGCGGCTGTACATGGCGGCCTGCCGCCTGGGCTTCGAGCGCAACGTCGTCCAGCTGCACCAGGTGCTGGGCGTCCGCCTCGACGGCACCGAGGCGCACTACCCGCTCCGCCCGACCTGGTGACCACGCCCGTCCGTGACCACCGCACCGGAGTCCCACGACACCACGAGGGCACCTACCCACCCGCAGGTGCCCCTCGTCAAACCACAGTTTCAGTTGAAACTGTAACTAGGCCGAGCCTCTCGTTGACCACAGTTTCAGTTGAAACTGTAACTCGGACGGGCCTCTCGTTGACCACAGTTTCAGTTGAAACTGTGCTCCTCGGCGTGTCGTACGTCCGACACGCCGAGGAGTGTCGGGACCTCCCGCCATTTCGATGGAAATCATCTGATTTCCGTTGGAATCGCACACACCACCGGTGGAACTCCCCTCGAAACCGCGGATCTCCGGCGGATCTCGCCTGGCGGCGCACGCTCCGGAGGGTGGGGCCCGTCAGGGGAGGTCGTCGAGGGTGAGTGGGGGGACGAAGTCGCCGACGCGGGTTCTGATCCAGTAGGCGCCGGTCTCACGCCGCTCGGCGCGGGTGGTGAAGCGGTAGCGGTAGAAGTCCGCGCGGACCAGCAGCGGCGGCTGGTCGGGGAACGGGTTGTGCCGCAGCAGGCGCAGGACATGCTCGTCGTTGCGCAGGAGCGCCCTCACCAGGCCTGGCAGCCACGCCCGGCCATAGGACGGGGACAGCGCGAGGAACCACATCAGCCAGTCCAACCGCAGGTGGTAGGGCGCGACCTGCGGCGGTCGGCGGTGCGGGTCGCCGGGCTTGCCCTTGAACCCGTACTCCCGCCACTCCCCGCCGACCTCGGCGGCGCCCTCCACCACCACCTCGTAGCGGGTGCGGGTGATGCTGCCGAACGCGCCGTAGGTGTTGCCCAGGTGCAGCTTGTTGAAGCTGCGGTTCATCACCTGGCGCTTGCCGATCATGTTGCGCACCGGCCAGTAGCTCAGCACCACGAACGCCGCCGCCAGCACCATCACCAGCACGGCGAACCACGGCGGCAGCCCGGCCGCCGGTGGGGAAGGGGCCGGGACGGCCACCGCGGAGCAGGCCAGCGTGATGGTCAGCAGGTTCAGCCAGGCGAAGTTCCCGCTGAGCACCAACCAGCCCTGCGTCACCACCACGACCAGGGCGGCCGCGGTGGCGACCGGCTGCGGTGCGAACAGCAGGAACGGCACCACGAGCTGGGTGAAGTGGTTGGCCAGCACCTCGACCCGGTGCAGCGGCCGAGGCAGGTGGTGGAACCAGCGGCTCAGCGGACCGGGCATCGGCTGGGTCTCGTGGTGGTAGTGCAGCGCGGTGAGGTCGCGCCAGCAGGAGTCGCCGCGCACCTTGATCAGCCCGGCGCCGAACTCCACCCGGAACAGCAGCCAGGTCAGCAACCACAGCACCAGCGTCGGCGGCGCGATCTCGGCGGGTCCCAGGAAGATCGCCAGGAAACCGGCCTCCAGCAACAGTGATTCCCAGCCGAAGGCGTACCAGACCTGCCCGACGTTGACGATCGAGAGGTACAGCAGCCACAGCAGCGTCCACAGCGCGAGCCACGCCCACAGCGGCGCCAGGTCGGCGACCATCGCGAGCACGCTGCCGACCACGCCGACCCAGCACGCGCCCGCGTAGAAGCGGTCGGAGTAGTGCAGGTGGAACAGGCTGGGCGAGGCCCGGAACGGGACGCGCGCCAGGAAGCGGGGGATGGGGGTCAGCCCGCGCTCGCCGAGCAGCCCGCGGAACTGCCGCAGCGCGCTGACGAAGCCGAGCAGGTAGGTGAGGGCGACCAGGTGCGAGACCGCGAACCGCGCTGCCCAGTAGTCGGGGGCTGCCGCCCATTCCCACATCCGCACCCACCGCCTTCGCCGTCCGCGGTCGCCTCACCGGGGTAGCCGCGCGAGGCCGCTCCTACAATCGCCTACCGACGATGCGGTGTGGAGGGCTGGCGTGCTGGACGACGTGGTGGCGGTGCTGGCCTGCCCGCATTGCGGTGCCGACCTGGACCGGAGCGGCAACAGCCTGCGCTGCGCGGCGAACCACGTGTTCGACGTCGCCCGCCAGGGCTACGTGAGCCTGCTGCCCGGGGGGACGAAGGTCGTCGGGGACACCGCCGCGATGGTGGCGGCCCGCGCGGACTTCCTGGCCGCGGGCCACTACGCGCCGATCGCCGACGCGGTGACCGAGGAGCTCGCCGACGTCGCGGGCTGCGTGGTCGACATCGGTGCCGGGACCGGCTACTACCTCGCCCGCGCCCTGGGGGACTCGGACCGGGTCGGGCTCGCCCTGGACGTCTCCAAGTACGCGAGCCGCCGCGCGGCCAAGGCCCACCCGCGCATGGGTGCCGCAGTCGCCGACGCCTGGCAGCGGCTGCCGGTGCGCACGGGCGCCGCGGGGGGTCTGCTCAACGTCTTCGCGCCCCGCAACGCGGCGGAGATGCACCGGGTACTGAGCCCGGGAGGGCGGCTCGTGGTCGTCGTGCCGAACGGCGACCACCTGGCGGACCTGGTGTCGGCGCTCGGCCTGCTCACCGTCGACGAGCGCAAGCAGGAGCGCCTGACCGGGCAGCTCGCCGACCACTTCGACCTGGTCTCGCAGCGGCCCTGCGTGTTCCCGCTGTCTTTGGAAGCGGCGGAAGCCGAAGCGGTGGTCGCGATGGGCCCCAGCGCCTGGCACGCGGACCCGGGAGCCCTCCGCGCCCGGATCGCCGCCCTTCCGCAACCGCTCAGCCCGACGGCGTCGGTCACCATCGCGACCTACCGCCCCAAGCGCTGACGGTCAGGCGAGTTCGGCTTCGTAGGCGGCCTGCAGGCGGTCGAAGACCGACCCGGCGCCTTCCGCGCGTGGGATGCCCAGGTGCTGTTCGCGCAGCTCGTCCATGAACTCCGCCCACAGCTCGGGCCCGCCGCGCTCGAGCAGTTCCGCGCGGATCGACAGCTCACGCGTCACCGGCAGGTGGCGGCGCCCCCAGGCGGCGAGGTGGACCAGCACCGGGACCAGCTGGATCGCTGGCTCGGTGAGGCTGTAGATCACCTTTTGTTTGTGGCTGGGGTCGGCGGCCTTGGACACCAGGCCGTGCTCGGTGAGGCGCTGCAGCCGGGCGGCGAGGATGTTGGAGGCGATGCCCTCCTCGGAGCGGTGCAGCAGCTCGCGGAAGTGCCGGCGGTTGCCGAACATCAAGTCCCGGATGACCACCAGCGACCACTTGTCGCCGAGGACCTCCACGGCGAGGTTGATCGGGCACCCCGACCGGTGCTCGTCCTTCACGGCTCCTCCCGCTGTCCCCCGGACTGCTCGCAGGCCGCACCCGGTTCCGACCAGGCTACTACCGGTTGCGCCCTGCAAGCTGATCCGGATCACCGGAGGGCCGCGCCGGTCACCCCGGTTCGTGCCGGGTCTGGGGAATGCCCCAGGGGTTGGCGTCCTGGAGGGGTTCCGGGAGGAGGTGCTGGGGGACGTCCTGGTAGGTCACCGGGCGGAGGAAGCGGTCGATGGCCGCCGTGCCCACCGAGGTGAAGCGGGCGTCGGTCGTCGCCGGGTAGGGGCCGCCGTGCTGCATCGCGGGGGAGACCGCGACGCCCGTGGGCCAGCCGTTGAACAGCAGGCGGCCCGCTCGGTCGCGCAGGCGGCCCACCAGGCTCGCGGCGAACTCCGCGTCGTCGTCCTCGGCGTGCAGGGTCGCCGTCAGGTTGCCCTCGAACGCCTCGGCCGCGCGGCGCGCCTCGTCCTCGGAGGCGTAGGTGACCACGATGGACAGTGGGCCGAAGACCTCCTCCAGCAGGGCTTCCCGGTTGGCCAGCAGCGTGTCGACGTCGGTGGTCAGCAGGGTCGGCGCGGCACCGTCGTCGACGCTGCCCTCGGCGAGCACCCGCACGCCCGGGACCCCGGTCACCGCCGCGCGGCGGGTGCAGTAGCCCTCGTGCAGGCGGTCGTTGAGCAGCTGGTGCGCCGTGACCGCCTCGGACTCCGCAGCCAGCACCTCGTCCAGGCCGTGGTCGGCGGGCAGGAACAGCAGGCCCGGCTTGGTGCACAGCTGGCCCGCGTTGCCCGAGTACGACGTCACGTAGCCCTTGGCGATCTCCTCGCCGCGGGTCCGGACCGCGCCGGGGGTGGCGAAGACCGGGTTGAGGCTGCCCAGCTCGCCGAAGAACGGGATCGGGGTCGGGCGGGAGTGGGCGATGTCGAACAGTGCCCGACCGGCCGTGACCGACCCGGTGAAGGCCGCCGCCCTGATCCGGGGGTCGCGCAGCGCCACCGTCCCGGTCTCGAGGCCGAACACCACGTGGAAAACCCCGTCCGGGGCACCGGATCCGGCCAGTGCACCGGTGATGATCTCGCCGGTGCGCGCGGACAGGCGCGGGTGCCCCGGGTGCGCCTTGAGCACCACCGGGCAGCCCGCCGCGAGCGCCGAGGCGGTGTCGCCACCGGCGACGGAGAACGCGAACGGGAAGTTGCTGGCGGCGAACACCAGCACCGGGCCCACCGGCACCAGCACGCGGCGCAGGTCGGGCTTGGCGCCCAGTGGGAACCCGGCGTCCGCGCTGTCCACAGTGGCCTGCAGGTAGCCGCCGTCGTCGAGCACGTCGGCGAACAGGCGCAGCTGGAAGGTGGTGCGCTTGAGCTCGCCGGTCAACCGCCCCTCGCCCAGGTGGGATTCGGCCATGGCCAGCGGCACGAGCTCACCGGCCGCCGCGTCGAGCGCGTCGGCGACCGCGCGGACCTGCCGGGCGCGGGTGGCGGGGGATTGGGCGCCGAACGCCTCGGCGGCGTCGGCGGCCCGCTGCAGGGCGGTGTCGAGTTCGGCTGGCGTGGTGTCCGGGATCTCGGTCAACGTGCCCGTCCTTCGCGCGGTGCGTGCGGCGTTCTCCCGACACCGTAGTACGCACCCGGCTGGTCGGACGACGTTCGGCGGTGGAGGGCGCTCCGGAGGTGCCCCCCCCACCGCGCGGGGGATCAGCCGCCGAGGGCCTCGGCGGCGAGGGCGGTGCCCGCGACGCGGGCCTCGATCTTGGCGAAGGCGATGTCGCGCGAGGTGGAGGTGTCGTCCCCGAACGGGGAGAAGCCGCAGTCGTCGCAGGTGCCGAGCCGGTCGGCGGGCAGGTGGCGGGCCGCGTCGAGCACCCGGTCGCGCACCTGCTCCGGGCTTTCGACGACCGGGTCGATTGGGTCGGTGACGCCGACGAACACCCGGCTGTCCTCGGGCAGGTGCCGGGCGATGGTGCCGAGCACGCGCTCGGGGTCCTGCTCGTTGGCCAGCTGGACGTAGAAGTTCCCGACCTGCAGGCGGAAGAGCTCGGGCAGCAGCTCCGCGTAGTCCACGTCCAGGCTGTGCGTGGAGTCCAGGTCCCCGCCCGGGCAGGTGTGCACCCCGAGCCGCGCCCGCTCGTCGGCGCTGAACCGGCCCAACACCTCGTTGTTGAGCGCGACGAAGTCCCGGAGCAGCCCGCCCGAGGGGTCGAGCTTGAGCGAGAGCCGCCCCTCGGTGAAGTCCAGCTGGACCCGGTGCGCGCCCGCCTCCAGGCAACCGCGGATGTCGGCCTCGGCCTCGTCGGCGAGGTCGCTGATGAAGTCCTCGCGGGAGTAGCCGTCGAGCGGCTCGGCGGGGTAGAGCAGGCTCAGCGCGGAGGGGGCGATGACCGCCTGCTTGACCGGCAGGTCGGTGTGGCGCCGGGCGGCGCGCAGGTAGGTCTCGGCGCGGGTCCCGTAGCGGAACGGCCCGGCGGTCAGGTGGGGGAGCTGCCGGGTGTGCCCGTCGGCGAAGGGGATGACCGCGCCGTCCGGGGCGAGGTCGAGCCCGGTGAGCGGGTAGGTGGCGAAGCTCGGCTTGGCCTGCTCGCCGTCGACCACGACGGGGCAGCCCAGCGCGGACAGCTTCGCGATCGTGTCGGCGGTGGCCTGCTCCTGGAGCTCGCTGAGCTCCGCGTCGCCGAGCCGCCCGGCGGCGTGCTCGGCGACTGCGGTCTGCAGCGAGCCGGGGCGGGGGATGCTGCCGATGGGTTCAGTGGGGATGATCATGCGTGGACGATAGGGACGCCCACCTGCCGCGCTCGCGGTCCTTCACCCGCGTGCGCGCGCACCCAGCGAGGATTTCACCCGACCAGCCCAGCAGCGCGGAGGGCGCCTCCGGTGGCCGGAGACGCCCTCCACCGGGCAGCGGTCACTCCGCGCGGGAGATGCGGACCATCTCGTCGCGGGGGACGACCTTGATGCGCTCGCGGCCCTGGGCCTCGCCGAGCGCCTTCTCGTGGGCGTCCAGGCGGCCCCAGCCCTCCCACGTGGTGTACTGCACGCCGCGGTCCTCGAGCAGCCGCAGGATGCTGTCGGCCGCGGGCTCCTCCGCCTCCGGCAGCGACTCCAGGTCGGCGAGCAGGTTGTTGATGGTCTCCAGCGCGTCGCCCTTGGTGTGGCCGATCAGGCCCACCGGGCCGCGCTTGATCCAGCCCGTGGTGTAGACGCCCCGGAGGTGCTCGCCGTCCAGGTCCAGCACCCGGCCGCCCTCGTTGGGCACCGTGCCGGAGGCGTGGTCGAACGGGATGTCCGCCAGCGGCGAGCTCAGGTAGCCCACCGCGCGGTAGACCTGCTGCACCGGGTAGGTCTCGTACTCGCCGGTGCCGCGCACCCCGCCGTCGCCGGTGAGCTCCATGACCTCGACCTTGAAGCCCTCGACCCGGTCGGTGCCCAGCACCTCGACCGGGGAGCGCAGGAAGTGCAGGTGCAGCCGGCGCGGGGTGTCGTGCTTCGGGTCGCGCAGCGCCCAGTCCTGCAGCGTCTTGACGATCGTCTTGACCTGGTTGTTGGTGCGGATCGACTCTTCGCTGGCCTCGTCGAGCTCGAAGCCCTCCGGGTGCACGATGATCTCCACGCCGTCCTGGTGGTCGAGCTCGCGCAGCTCCAGCGGGGTGAACTTGGCCTGCGCCGGACCACGCCGGGCGAACAGGTGTACGTCGGTGACCTTGGAGTCCTGCAGGCCGCGGTGCACGTTGTCCGGGATCTCGGTGCGCAGCAGGTCGTCGGCCTGCTTGGCCAGCACGCGGGCGACGTCCAGCGCCACGTTCCCGGCGCCGATCACCGCGACGTGCTCGCCGTCCAGCGTCCAGTCGCGCGGCGCCTCCGGGTAGCCGTCGTACCAGTAGACGAAGTCGGCCGCGCCGTAGCTGTGCGGCAGGTCGATGCCGGGGATGTCCAGCGGGCGGTCCTTGTCCGCGCCGGTGGCGAAGATGACCGCGTCGTAGTGCTGCCGCAGGTCCTCCAGCTTGAGGTCCACGCCGTAGTCGATGTGCCCGAGGAAGCGGATCTCCGGCTTCTCCAGCACCCGGTGCAGCGCGCTGACGATGCCCTTGATGCGCGGGTGGTCGGGAGCCACGCCGTAGCGGATCAGACCGTAGGGCGCGGGCATCCGGTCCAACAGGTCGATCTCGACCGGTGTCTCGGACTTGGTCAGGATGTCGGCCGCGTACACACCGGCCGGTCCGGCACCGACGATCGCTACCCGCAGTGGGCGAGACATCGCATCTCCTCCTACTCCGCACCGCGCCGAACGGTCCTCGGCCGACCCGGAGTGCTCGCTGACTTGCCCATGCGACTGGGCTGGTGGACGACGTCCACCAAGACGTCACCAAGCTTAGGTAGCCCTTACCCGGGATCCCGGGATGCGGACGGTGACAATGCTCATATCGAGGCATCAAGATCGTTTCTCTTATACGCTGAGTGCGTGACTCGATGCGGCGGGTGACAGTAGGATCGCCGCTTGATCAACGTTCCGGTCGCGGTGGACGCCTCGCTCGAACACGCAGAGATGATCTCGGGGCCGGGCGGACCAACGGCTGGAGGTCAGGCGAGATGCAGCAGCGGCCGGAGTGGATCCCCGACGGAGTCGACCTGGAGAAGCCCAGCGCGGCGAGGTGCTACGACTTCTACTTAGGTGGCGCGTACAACTTCGAGGTCGACCGCGAGCTGGGCCGCAAGGCCCTGCAGGTGGTGCCCCACCTCAAGGAGATCGCGGTGAACAACCGCGCCTTCCTGCGCCGCGCGGTGCGCTACTGCCTGGACCAGGGGATCAGGCAGTTCCTGGACATCGGGTCCGGGATCCCCACCGCGGGCAACGTGCACGAGATCGTCCACTCGGTGGACCCGGAGGCCCGCGTGGTCTACGTGGACAACGAACCGGTCGCGGTCGCGCACAGCCGCTCCATCCTGGAGGGTGTGGAGGGGGCCAGCATCGTGCAGGCCGACCTGCTGGACGTGGCGGGCGTCCTGGACGCGCCGGAAACGCGCCGGATGCTCGACTTCTCGGAACCCATCGCCATCATGATGGTGGCGCTGGTGCACTTCGTGCCCGACAGCAGCAAGCCGCGCGAGGTGATCCGCCACTACTACGAGCACCTCCCGGTCGGCAGCCACATCGGCTTCTCGCACGTCACGGGGGACCACCACAGGGAGGGCGTGGAGGGGTTGGTCAAGCTCTACGAGAACAGCATCAACCCGGTCACGCTGCGCACCCGCGACGAGGTGGCCGAGCTGATCAGCGACTTCCAGCTCGTCGAGCCGGGCGTGGTCTACGTCCCCGACTGGCGGCCGGACACCCAGGAGGACGTTTGGGAGCACCCGGAGCGGTCCATCGTCTACGGCGCCGTCGGGCGCAAGGTGTGAGCTCCGTGCCGAACCGGGCGCCGGTACACGACGAGCTGGTCAAGGAGTGGGCTCGCCGGGTCATCTACACCAGCTACGTCGCGATGGGGCGTCCCGAGCTCGAGCACTTCCTGGCGGACTGCCTGGACGACCTGCTCGCCGCGCTCGACGGTGGTCCGGTCGCCCGCGCCACCAGGGTCGGGCAGCGCCTGGTCGACGTGCACTTCACCAACTCCGAGGCGCTGTCCCGCACGCTCCAGCACCTGGCGGCAGGGCTGGCGAAGATCCGCGCCACGGACCCGGTGCGCCTGACCGAGGTGCTCAGCGAGCTGGCCGCCGGGTACGCCGGGGCGCTGCGCGAGCAGACCCTGGCCCAGCAGGCGTTGATCCAGCGCGCGGCGTCGGCCGCCCGCGACGCCGCCGAGGAGGCGCTGCGCGCCAGCGAAGCCCGCTCCCGCGCCGTGGTCATCTCCTCCGCGCTGGGCATCGCCGTGGTCCGGCTGGACGGCTGCATCGAGGAGGCCAACGCCGCCATGCGCCGCATCTTCCGGCGCGGCGAGGAGGAGCTGGTCGGGCGCAGCATCTTCGAGCTGGCCGACGAGGAGTGGCTCGGGGAGCTGCGGGCCGCCAACGAGAACCTGATCAGCGCCAGCGACGACCGCTACCAGCTGGACACCCGGTTCACCGCGCCGGACGGCTCGCACGTGTGGACCCAGCTGTCCGCCTCGCTGGTGCGCGACGCCCGCGGCGAACCCGAGTACCAGGTGGTGCTCTACGAGGACATCACCGACCGGCACATGCTCCAGGAGCAGTTCCGGCGGCAGGCCGTGCAGGATCCGCTCACCGGGCTGGCCAACCGGACCCGCCTGCAGTCCAGCCTGGACAAGGCGCTGGAGGAGACCACGCCCGGGCGGCGGGTCGGGCTGTGCTACTTCGACCTGGACGGGTTCAAGGCGGTCAACGACAGCCTCGGCCACCCGATCGGCGACCAGCTGCTGCGCACCGTCGCCCAGCGGTTGCAGGGGGCGGCGCAGGGCGCCCTGGCCGCGCGGATGGGCGGTGACGAGTTCGTCGTCCTGGTGCCCGACACGACCGGAGCCAACGACCTGGTCTCCCTGGTCGAGGTGCTGCTGGCCGAGATCACCAAACCGGTGCGCATCGGCTCCCACGAGCTCAGCGCCTCGGCCAGCGTCGGGGTGGTGGAGCGCCCGGTCGCCGGGGCTGACGCGGAGTCGCTGCTGCGCGACGCCGACATCACCCTCTACCGGGCCAAGCAGGACGGGCGGGCCCAGTGGGTGCTGTTCGACCCGGAGCGCAACGCGGTCGCCCGCGACCGGTTCCGGCTCTCCGCCGAGCTGCCCGCCGCGATCGAGCAGTACGAGCTGTTCGTCGAGTACAGCCCGATCGTCGACCTGCGGACCGGCCGGTACGTCGGGGCCGCCTCCAACATCCGCTGGGACCACCCGGACTTCGGCGAGCTCGGCGAGGAGGACTTCCTCGCGCTGGCCGAGGAGACCGGGTTGATCACCCGGCTCGGCAGCTGGGCCCTGGAGCAGGTCTGCGAGCACGCGGCGCGCTGGGCGCAGCAGCTCGGTGAGCGGGCCCCGGCCGCCGCGGTGCGCCTGTCACCGCGGCACCTGCGCGACCCCGAGCTGGTCGGCGACGTGCAGCGCGTCCTGCGCACCACCGGGCTGCCGCCTGGCCAGCTGGCGTTCGGGCTGCCCGAGTCCGCCCTGTTCGACCCGCAGGGCGACGCCGAGGACGTGCTGGAGATCTTCGCCGACATGGGCCTGCGGCTGTGCGTCTACGAGTTCGGCGAGGACTACGCCCGGATGCGCCGGCTGGCGGACCTGCCGCTGGGCTCGGCGCGCATCGAGGGCCCGCACCTGGACAGCTTCAGCGACCCGGACGGCCCCGCCCCGCTGGACGAGCACCTCGTGGCGGCCGCCTGCGGCGCGGCGGAGCTGCTCGGCCTGCCGGTCTGCGCGGCTGGCGTGCGGGACGAGCTGCAGGTCAGCCGCCTGCGCGAGTGGGGTGTGCTGCTGGCCATGGGGCCGTTCACCGGCGGCCTGGTCTCGGCCACCGAGCTGGCCGAACTGGTCCTGGAGCAGCCCGGCTGACTGCGGGTGGCGGCCGAAAACCGTCCGCGACCAGCCGATAGCATCGGGATGCGAAGCGTGTCCGCGCCGGTCGGCGACCGGCCCAGCCGAGGAGTGATCGTGTCCGTACAGCCTTCCCAAGCCCAGCAAGCTCCCCGGGTGAAGGTTCCGGCGGGCACTACCGCGGGCGCGGCCGTGGCCGAGGCCGGGCTGCCGTCCAAGGGACCGGACGCGGTCGTGGTGGTCCGCGACGCCGAGGGCGCCCTGCGCGACCTGGCCTGGGCCCCGGAGACCGACGTCGAGGTGGAGGCCGTCGCCGCCGACACCGAGGAGGGGCGCAGCGTCATCCGCCACTCCGCCGCGCACGTGCTCGCGCAGGCGGTGCAGAACCTGTTCCCGGACGCGAAGCTGGGCATCGGCCCGCCGGTCAAGGACGGCTTCTACTACGACTTCGACGTGGACCGGCCGTTCACCCCGGAGGACCTGCAGGCGCTGGAGAAGCGCATGAAGCAGATCCTCAAGTCCGGGCAGAAGTTCTCCCGCCGTCGCCTGGAGTCGGTCGAGGCCGCCAAGGAGGAGCTGGCCAGCGAGCCCTACAAGCTGGAGCTGGTGGACCTCAAGTCCGATGTGGACACCAGTGAGGTGATGGAGGTCGGCGGCGGCGAGCTGACCGTCTACGACAACATCGACCGGCACGGCGAGGTGGTCTGGGGCGACCTGTGCCGCGGCCCGCACGTGCCGCACACCCGGTTCATCCCGGCGTTCAAGCTGATGCGGGTGGCCGCGGCCTACTGGCGCGGCAACCAGAACAACCAGCAGCTGCAGCGCATCTACGGCACCGCCTGGGAGTCCAAGGACAAGCTCGACGAGCACCTCGAGCTGCTGGCCGAGGCCGAGCGCCGCGACCACCGCAGGCTCGGTGCCGAGCTGGACCTGTTCTCCTTCCCGGAGGAGATCGGCTCCGGGCTGCCGGTGTTCCACCCCAAGGGCGGCATCATCCGCCGCGAGCTGGAGGACTACTCCCGCAAGCGGCACGAGCAGGCCGGGTACGAGTTCGTCAACACCCCGCACATCACCAAGGACACGCTGTTCAAGACCTCCGGTCACCTGGACTGGTACCAGGACGGCATGTTCCCGGCGATGCACCTCGACGAGGAGCGCGACGCCAACGGCGAGCTGCGCAAGCCGGGCGTGGACTACTACCTCAAGCCGATGAACTGCCCGTTCCACAACCTGATCTTCCGCTCCCGCGGGCGCTCCTACCGGGAGCTGCCGCTGCGGTTGTTCGAGTTCGGGTCGGTCTACCGGTACGAGAAGTCCGGCGTGGTGCACGGGCTGACCCGGGTGCGCGGCATGACGCAGGACGACGCGCACATCTACTGCACGCCCGACCAGCTGCAGGACGAGCTGAAGTCGCTGCTGGGCTTCGTGCTGGACCTGCTGCGCGACTACGGCCTGGACGACTTCTACCTGGAGCTGTCCACCCGCAACGACGAGAAGTACGTCGGCGACGACGAGAGCTGGGAGGTCGCCACCGAGGCGCTGCGCAGCGCGGCCGAGGACTCCGGCCTCGAGCTGGTGCCGGACCCGGGCGGCGCGGCCTTCTACGGCCCGAAGATCTCGGTGCAGGCCAAGGACGCGCTGGGCCGCAGCTGGCAGATGTCGACCATCCAGGTCGACTACCACCTGCCGGAGCGGTTCAACCTGGAGTACACCGCGCCGGACGGCAGCAAGCAGCGGCCGATCAAGATCCACCGGGCGCTGTTCGGCTCCATCGAGCGGTTCTTCGGCGTGCTCACCGAGCACTACGCGGGCGCCTTCCCGGCCTGGCTCGCCCCGGTGCAGGCGGTCGGCATCCCGATCGCCGACGAGCACGTGGAGCACCTGCAGCGGGTGGCGGAGTCGTTGCGGGACAAGGGGATCCGCGTCGACATCGACACCAGCGACGACCGGATGCAGAAGAAGATCCGCACCCACACCACGCAGAAGGTGCCGTTCCTGCTGCTGGCCGGTGGCAAGGACGTGGAGGCCGGTGCGGTGTCGTTCCGGTTCCGCGACGGCACCCAGATCAACGGGGTCCCGGTGGACACCGCGGTCGCCGCGCTGGTCGACTGGGTGCAGCGCCGCGAGAACGCCTCGCCGACCGCGGAGAACTTCCAGGCGGGGACGGCGTGAGGGTCGGACCGGGAGGAGCGGAGCTGACCGAGCAGCACGGGGTCGGGGTCCAGGACGCCCTGCAACGGTTGTGGACCCCGCACCGGATGGCCTACATCCAGGGCGAGAACAAGCCCGAGGGCGACGACAGCGACGGCTGCCCGTTCTGCCGCCTGCTGGAGTCCGGGCGACCGGACGACGAGACGCTGATCGTGGCGCGCGACGAGCTGGTCTTCGCGATCCTCAACCTGTACCCGTACAACCCGGGGCACCTGATGGTGCTGCCGTACCGGCACGTGGCCGACTACACGGAGCTGACCCCGGCGGAGACGGTGGCGGTGGCGGAGTTCACCCAGCGCGCGATGCGGGTGATCCGCCGGGTGTCCGCGCCGCACGGGTTCAACATCGGGCTCAACCAGGGGCCGGTGGCGGGGGCGGGCATCGCGGCCCACCTGCACCAGCACGTGGTGCCCCGCTGGGGCGGTGACTCGAACTTCATGCCGGTCATCGGCCACACCAAGGTCCTGCCCCAGCTGCTCGGCGACACCCGGCGCCTCCTCGCCGACGCCTGGGCCGAGGTGAGCTGACGGATTCCGGTGGGAATCGCGTGGAGACGGCGAGGGCCGGGGACCCGTGCGGTCCCCGGCCCTCCTCACGTCGAGGTGCTCAGCCGCGGAGCTTGGCCTCGATGTCGAGGGTGATGGTCACCTTCTCGCCGATCAGCGCGCCGCCGGGCGCACCCACGCCGAAGTCGGTGCGGTTGAGCACCACCTTCGCGGACAGGCCCAGCAGGCCGTCCTCGGTGAAGCCGCCCAGCTCGGTCTCCAGCGTCACCGGCTGGGTCACGCCGTGCAGGGTGAACTCGCCGTCGATGAGGAAGTCCTCGCCGTCCTGGCGGACCCCGGTGGAGCGGAAGGTCGCGGTGGGGAACTGCTCGACGTCCAGGAAGTCGGCGTTGCGCACGTGCGCGTCCCGGTCCGCGTTGCCGGTGTCGATCGAGGTGGTGTCGATGGTCGCGGTGACCGAGGACTGCAGCGGGTCGGCGGCGGTGACGATCTCGCCCTGGAAGCTGCCGAAGCGGCCGCGGGACTTGCCCACGCCCATGTGCCGCACGGTGAACTGGATGTCCGAGTGGACGCTGTCGATGTCCCAGGTGCCCGCGACGTAGCCGGGGATCTGCTCGATGGCGGTCATGCTGCCTCCAATGTGGCGTGGGGGGTCTGCCTCGAACTCGACGCGACAGGCCTGCCGCGGTCGCCTGCCGCGCACCGTCGTCGCAGGAGTTCGCCCCGGCCAACAACGTTGAACCTTCAATGATTCCGGCCTGTGGTGGACGTCACCGCCGGTCGTGTCGGTGGGCGTCCGCCGGTCCCGGTGATCAGCGCGAGCTAGTCTGCTGGCACGGTGAACGACGAGTACAGGCGGCTGACCCTCCAAGCAATGCTCAACATCTTCGCGCGGGCTTCGGTGTCCCGACTGACCAACCCGATCGGCGCGGGCCTGGTGCGGCTCGGTCTGTCGCCGAACGCGGTGACCCTGACCGGGACGATCGCCAGTGCTGCCGCCGCGCTGTGGTTCTTCCCGCGCGGCGAGCTGTTCGTGGGCACCGTAGTGGTGGCGGTGTTCCTGCTCTTCGACATCCTCGACGGCGCGATGGCCCGCGCCGGTGGCCGCGCCTCGCCGTTCGGCGGGGTGCTCGACGCGAGCTGCGACCGGCTCGTCGACGGCGCGCTGTTCGGCGCGCTGGTGTGGTGGGCGCTGGTGGTCGAGGTGGACCGCACGCGCGGTGTCGGCCTGCTGATCTGCCTGGTCAGCGCCCAGGTGATCTCCTACGTCAAGGCGCGCGCGGAGGCCAACGGGCTGAGCGCGGACGGTGGCCTGGCCGAACGCGCCGAGCGCTTCCTGGTCATCCTCGTCGGCACCGGCCTGCACGGCCTCGGCGTGCCCCACGTCCTGGACGTCGCGGTGTGGCTGCTGGTACTGCTGAGCCTGATCACCATCGGCCAACGCCTGGCCGTGGTCCACCGCTCCGCCCGCGAGCAGGGCTGAGCGGGCGCCCTCCGCCCGTGGCAGGAGGCGCCCGCTCAGCCGGTCGTCACCAGCCCCGCTGGGCGTAGCGCTGCTGCTCCGACAGGTCGTCCAGGTTGATGCCGACCATTGCCTCGCCGAGACCGCGGGAGACCTTCGCGATCACGTCCGGGTCGTCGTAGAAGGTCGTCGCCTTGACGATCGCCTCGGCGCGCTTGGCCGGGTCGCCCGACTTGAAGATGCCCGAACCCACGAACACGCCCTCCGCGCCCAGCTGGCGCATCATCGCCGCGTCCGCCGGGGTCGCGATGCCGCCCGCGGTGAACAGCACCACCGGGAGCTTCCCGGTCCGGGCGATCTCCCGCACCAGCTGCACCGGCGCCCGCAGCTCCTTTGCCGCGACGTAGAGCTCGTCGTCGTCCAGCACCGACAGCCGGCGGATGTCGGCGCGGATCTGGCGCATGTGCCGCGTGGCCTCGACCACGTTGCCGGTCCCGGCCTCACCCTTGGAGCGGATCATCGCCGCGCCCTCGGAGATCCGGCGCAGCGCCTCCCCGAGGTTCGTCGCGCCGCACACGAACGGCACGGTGAACGCCCACTTGTCGATGTGGTTGACCTCGTCGGCCGGGGTCAGCACCTCGGACTCGTCGATGTAGTCCACGCCGAGCGACTGCAGCACCTGCGCCTCGACGAAGTGCCCGATCCGGGCCTTGGCCATCACCGGGATCGACACGGCGTTGACGATGCCCTCGATCATGTCCGGATCCGACATCCGGGCCACCCCACCCTGCACCCGGATGTCGGCGGGCACCCGCTCCAGCGCCATCACCGCGACCGCGCCCGCGGCCTCGGCGATCTTCGCCTGCTCCGGCGTGACCACGTCCATGATCACGCCACCCTTGAGCATCTCGGCCATCCCGCGCTTGACCCCGTCGGTCCCGGTCTGGGCGCTGCGGGCGGTGTCCTTGACGTCGACGGTAGTCACCTTCGGCCTTCCTCTGCTCGGTTGCGCTGCCGGAACATCAGGTTAGGGCCGAACTGGACCAGCAACACGGTCCACTAACCCCCCATTTCGGTAGTCCACTTTTCCTGTGGGGCGGTGGTCGGCTTGCTCGGCGGTGCGGGTGGCGGAACCTCAGCGTCCGCCTGGACTGCGGGTGCCCAACTTGATGTATGCCAATACACGGCAGTTGGGCCGTCCTCGCCAGGCGAACGCTGAGAACCCGCGGCGGTGCGAGTTGCGAGAGTGGGTGATGCGCCTGCGGCGCATGCGACGGCCTTGTGACCGGTGCCGGACGTTCTTCGCGGTTGCTGTTCGCCGCTTGCCTGGCGGTGACCACTCCGGCGACACGTGCCACCACTCTTCTCGGCTGAGGTGCAAAGCGCCTTTCGTCGGCTCGGTTGGCGAGAGGTGCCCTTCGGCTCAGCTCTTGGGTTCCCGGTGCTGTGGGGTTGGTCATGTGGTGATTGGTTAGTGACTAGTAACTAGTAACTTGGGGGTGTGGTCAAGCGGATGCGTGGGGTTGAGCGGCGGGCTCAGGTGTTGGGGATCGCCGCGGTCGAGTTTGCCGCTCATGGGTTGCACGGGGCTTCCACCGAGGTGATCGCTCGGGAGGCTGGGATCACCCAGGCTTACGTGTTCCGGATGTTCGGGACGAAGAAGGCCCTGTTCCTGGAGCTGGTCCGGGGTGCTTTCGACCGGTTGAGCGGTGCGATGCGGGAGGCCGCTGGCGGTCGGAGCGGTCTTGCGGCGTTGAGCGCCATGGGGGCGCAGTACTACGACCTGCTGTCCGATCGGACCGGTCTGTTGCTGCAGCTCCAGGGGTTCGCCGCGTGCGGCGACGAGGAGGTGCGTGCGGAGGTCCGGGCTTGCTTCGCGCGCATGTGGGACGCGGTCGCGGAGGTCACGGGGTTGGAGCCGGTGACGGTGAAGTCCTTCCTGGCGTTCGGGATGCTCTTGAACGCCGGGGCGGCGTTGGACGTCGAGGACGTTGACGAGGGGTGGGCCGAGGGGGTTCGGACGCGGATCAACGCGGGCCTGTTCGAGCACATCACGACCGAGGCGAACCAGTGAACCGCGCGGACCGGCTCGGGACCGCGCTCGTCGTGGTCGCGCTCCTGGGTGCTGTCATCGGGAGCGTTGGCGCTCCGCTCATCACCGCGGTGGCGACCGCTCTGCGGGTGCCGCTCGAGGCGGCGCAGTGGACGTTGACGATCACGCTGTTCACCGGTGCGATCGCCGGGCCCGTGCTCGGTCGGCTGGGCAGCGGGCCGAACCGGAGGACCGCGATCCTGGTGACCCTCGGGTTCGTCACGCTGGGCGGGGCGTTGACGGCGCTGCCGCTGCCCTTCGCCGCCCTGGTGGTCGGGCGTGGGCTGCAGGGGCTCGGGGTCGCTGTGGTCGCGCTGCTGATGAGCGTCGCCCGCGCGCACCTGCCGCCGGAGCGTTCCGCCTCGACGATCGCCGCGCTGTCGGTCGCGTCCACGGTGGGGATCGGTGTCGGTTACCCGATGATCAGCCTGGTCGAGCAGCTCGCCGGGCTCCGCGCCGCGTACGCGCTCGGGTTCGCGCTGTCCGCCGCCGCGCTCGTCCTCGCCTGGCGCGTGCTGCCGGCGGAGGCTCCGGGGGAGCGGCCGCGGATCGACGTGCTCGGGGCGCTCCTCCTCGGGGTGGGGACGCTCGGCGTCCTGCTGGTGCTCGCCGCGCCGGGGCTGTGGGCCGATGTCCGGATCGGGGTGGGCGTCCTCGTCGTCGCGGTCGCAGTGCTCGCGGTGTGGGTGGTCGTCGAGCTCCGGTCCGCCGCGCCGCTGGTCGACCTGCGGTTGCTCGGCCAGGGGCCGGTGGTCCGGGCGAACACCGCCATGCTCGTCGCGGGCGTCGGCATGTACCTGCTGTTCAGCCTGCTCACCCGCTACCTGCAGACCCCGGTGAGCGCCGGGTACGGGTTCGGGCTGCCCGGGGTGGCGGCGGGCGCCGCGCTCATCCCGTTCTCCGCCTTCGGCTTCGTCGCGGGCAAGGTCCTGCCCGGTCTCGTGGCGCGCTTCGCGGAGCGGTGGACCTACGTGGTCGCCGCTGCCGCCGTGGTGGTCGCCGCGGTGGTGTTCGCCTCGGCGACCGGTTCGCTCGTCGTCGTACTGGTCGCGATGGCGGTGCTCGGCTTCGGCGTCGGTGGGGTTTCCGCCGTCATGCCCAAGCTCGTCCTCGACGGCGTGCCGCCCGCCGAGACCGCCAGCGTGCTCTCGATCAACCAGATCGTGCGCAGCATCGGCTTCAGCGTCGGCAGCGCGCTCGCCGGGCTCCTCCTCGCCGCCGCCACTCCCGCCGGAGCCCTGCTGCCGGACCGCGGCGGCTACGTGGTGGCCGCGCTCTGCGCGGTGCTCCCGCTGGTGGTGAGCGCGCTGATCATCGTGGCCGGGCGCCGCGCCACCAGCTGAGCGGCGCGCATCGCCTCGTCCGGTCGTCAGGTCTCGACGACCTTGCACCGGGTCGGCGTCGGGTGTGTGATCGGAGACACAGTCGAATGCCGGGAGCGTGCGAGGAGCAGCCATGGGGAGCAAGCAGAGCGGCACAGTAGGAGGGCCGGCGATCCCGGCCCCCGCAGACCCAGCCAAGATCCGCAACGTCGTGCTGGTCGGGCCCTCGGCGGCCGGCAAGACCACCCTGGTCGAAGCGGTGCTGGCGGCCACCGCGACGATCCCCCGCCCCGGCTCGGTCACCGAGGGCACCACGGTGTGCGACCACGAACCCGCCGCGATCGAGCAGCAGCGGTCCATCTGCCTGGCCGTCGCGCCGGTCCAGCACGGCGACGTCAAGATCAACCTCATCGACACCCCCGGCTACGCCGACTTCATCGGCGAGCTGCGCGCCGGGCTGCGCGCCGCCGACGCCGCGTTGTTCGTGGTCGCCGCGGCGGAGGGCGTGGACCCGGCGACGCGGGCGATCTGGCAGGAGTGCGCGGCCGTCGGCATGCCCCGCGCGGTGCTCATCTCCCGCCTGGACCAGCCGCGTGCCGACTTCGACACCGCGCTGCTGACCTGCCAGGACGCCTTCGGCGGGGGAGTGCTGCCGCTGTACCTGCCGCACCGCGGCGCGGACGGCGAGGTGACCGGGCTGGTCGGGCTCGTCACCGAGAGCATCTACCAGTCCGGCGAGCTGCGGCCCGCCGACGAGCAGCTGCGGGAGCAGATCGACCAGCCGCGCGGCGAGCTCATCGAGGCGATCATCGCCGAGAGCGAGGACGAGTCCCTGATGGACCGCTACCTCAACGGCGAGCACGTCGACGAGGACACCCTCATCGCCGACCTGGAGAAGGCGGTGGCCAAGGGCGGCCTGCACCCGGTGCTGCCGGTGTGCGCGACGGCGGGCATCGGTGTCCCGGAGGTGATCGACGGCATCGTCCGCGGCTTCCCGTCCCCGCTGGAGCACGCGCTTGCGGAGTTCACCGACCCGCACGGGCGCAACCCGCGCACGCTCACCCCCGACCCGGACGGACCGCTGGCGGCCGAGGTGGTGCACACCTCGGTCGATTCCTACGTGGGGCGGGTTTCGCTGGCGCGGGTCTTCTCCGGCACGATGCGCCCGGAGCGGCCGGTGCACGTCTCCGGGCACGGCATGGCCGAGCGCGGGCACCCCGACCACGACGAGGACGAGCGGGTGGCCCACCTGTACTCGCCGCTGGGCCCGAACCTGCGCGAGGTGCCGCACTGCACCGCCGGGGACCTGTGCGCGCTGACCAAGATCGGCTCGGCGGAGACCGGGGACACCCTCTCCGACCCGTCCGACCCGCTGCTGCTCACGCCGTGGCCGATGCCGGAGCCGCTGCTGCCGGTCGCGGTCACCGCGCACACCCGCAGCGACGAGGACGCGCTGGCCCGCAACCTCAACCGGCTGATCGCCGCCGACCCGAGCCTGCGGCTGGAGCGCGACAGCGAGACCCACCAGCTGGTGCTGTGGTGCATGGGCGAAGCGCACGCCGAGGTGGTCCTGCAGCGGCTGCGCGAGGGCGGCGCGGAGGTCGACACGGTGCCGGTGCGGGTGCCGCTGCGGCAGACCTTCGCCCAGGCCGCCAAGGGGCACGGACGGCACGTCAAGCAGTCCGGCGGGCACGGGCAGTACGCGGTGTGCGACATCGAGGTGGAGCCGCTGCCGCGCGGGTCGGGCGTGGAGTTCGTCGAGCGCGTGGTCGGCGGGGCGGTGCCGCGCCAGTTCATCCCGAGCGTGGAGAAGGGGGTGCGGGCGCAGGTCGAGAAGGGCATCACCGAGGGCTGCCCGCTGGTGGACCTGCGGGTCACGCTGGTCGACGGCAAGGCGCACAGCGTGGACTCCTCCGACGCGGCGTTCCAGGCGGCCGGTTCGCTGGCCCTGAAGGCCGCCGCCGAGCAGGCCGGACTGATCACCCTGGAACCGGTCGACGAGGTGGCCGTGCACATCCCCGACGAGCACCTCGGCGCGGTGCTGGGCGACCTGTCGAGCCGCCGCGGCAAGGTGGTCGGCACCGAACCGGAGGACGGCGGCTGGACGGTGGTGCGCGCGCACGTCCCGGCCAGCGAACTGGTCCGCTACACGGTCAACGTCCGCTCGCTGACCTCGGGCAGCGCGACCTTCACCCGCCACTTCGAGAGCTACGAGCCGATGCCGGAGCACCTGCTGGCGCGCAAGTGACCCCCGCGGTCAGCGGTGCTCCATGACGAGCACCGCGGTGGTGCCGGGGGCGAGGGCCTCGTAGCGGTGCGGGACGTCGCCGGAGAAGGAGACGTAGTCGCCGACCTCGAGCTCCACCGGGCTGTCCTCCGGCCCGGCCAGCAGGCGGCCCGCGGTGAGGATCACGTGCTCCACCGAGCCGGGGATGTGCGCGTCCGCGTGCCGGACCCCGCCCGGTTCGAGCTCCAGCACGTAGAGGTCGCGGCGCGCGCCCGACTCGCCGGAGGAGAGCAGGGCCGCGCCGTAGGTCGACTGCTCGGAGCGCACGATCGGCACCTGCCCGGCGCGGACCACCCTGACCTGCGGGGTCGGCGGGTCGACGAGCCGGCTGAACGGCACGCCCAGGGCCACGCCGAGCGCCCAGAGGGTTTCCACGCTGGGGTTGCCGGTGCCGGATTCGAGCTGGGAGAGGGTGGACTTCGCGATCCCGGCGCGCTTGGCGAGCTCGGTCAGGGTCAGCCCGGCGCGGTCGCGCTCCCGGCGCAGGGACGAGGCGATGGTCTCCAGCGGCGCGGCCGGGGTGTTCTCGGTCTCACTCATGGTTGTTCGCTCTGTCGGTCCTTAAATTCGGTTTGACGAACGCTGCCACCGCCGTTCATGCTAGCGAACGTGAGTACGGTTCAGCGAACGCGAACGGGTTTCTGGCGGGATGCGCTGGTGCGCGACGTCCTCTCGATGGCACTGGCGATGGCCATCGTGGGAGCCTCCCTCGGCGCGATCGCGGTGAGCAAGGGCGTACCGCTCTGGATGATCACGGTGATGGGCGTGGTGGTGTTCGCCGGTGGCTCGGAGTTCATGGCGGTCGGCCTGGTCACCGCGGGCGCGGCGCCGGTCACCGCGGTGCTCAGCGGGCTGATGCTCAACGCCCGCCACCTGCCGTTCGGCCTGGCGGTCGGCGGCCTGTTCGGCCGCAGCTGGCCGGCCCGCCTGGTCGGCAGCCACCTGATGGTCGACGAATCCGTCGCCTTCGCGATGGCGCAGCGCACCGAGGAGGAGAAGCGGCGCGCCTACTGGCTCACCGGCACCGCGCTGTACTGCGCCTGGGCCCCGGCGGTGTTCCTGGGCGGGCTGCTCGGGCAGGGCGTCGGCGACCCGGGCGTCTTCGGGCTCGACGCCGCGATGCCCGCCGCGCTGCTCGCGCTGATCATGCCCTCGCTGCGCGAGTTCCGGACGCTGCGCGCGGTGGCGCTGGGCGCCCTGGTGGCGGTGCTGACGACCCCGGTGCTGCCGGAGGGCCTGCCGGTGATGGTCGCCCTGGTCGGGGTGGCCGCCGCGCTGCCGCTGCCGAAGGGGCTGGAGGCAGCCCGATGACGCTCGGAGTGGTCTTCGCGCTGGCCGCCGGGACTTACGCGATGCGCCTGGCCGGACCGCTGCTGCGGGGGCGGCTGCGGATCTCGCCGCAGTGGGAGCAGCTGATGTCGATCTCCGCGATCGTGCTGCTCGGCGCCTTCGTGATCACCAGCGCGGTGTTCGAATCCGGCGGGTTCGCCGGGTGGGCCCGGTTCGCCGGGGTCGCGGTCGGCGGGGTGCTGGCCTGGCGGCGGGCACCCTTCGTGCTCGTGGTGGTCGCCGCGGCGGCCACCACGGCGCTGCTGCGCTTCCTCGAGCTGGCGATGTGAGCCTCCGTTAACCCCGACGTCGATCTCTCGGAGTCACTGTTTAGGGTCCTCCCTGACCCATCCGGCGTAACGACACTCACGCGCCGGGGTGAAAGCACCAAGCCGGACGACCCCGGCTCCGCCACGGGAGGACCGCACCCCATGGTCAGCGCACCCGACACCCCCACCCGCGAGGAGGGGTACGCGAAGGGGCTCAGCAACCGGCACGTCCAGATGATCGCGATGGGTGGGGCCATCGGCGTCGGGCTGTTCCTCGGCGCTGGCGGCCGGATGGCGCAGAGCGGCCCCGCCCTGGTGGTCTCCTACGCGCTGTGCGGCATCGCGGCGTTCTTCGTGATGCGCGCGCTCGGCGAGCTCGTGCTGCACCGGCCGGTGGCGGGCAGCTTCGTGGAGTACTCCCGCGAGTTCATCGGGCCGTGGGCCGGGTTCGCCGCGGGCTGGCTGTACTTCCTGAACTGGGCGGGCTCCGGCATCGCCGAGATCACCGCGGCCGGGATCTACATCGGCAAGTGGTTCCCGGACTTCCCGCAGTGGGTGACCGCGCTGGTCTGCCTGGGCGTGCTGCTGGCGGTGAACCTGCTGTCGGTCAAGCTGTTCGGCGAGCTGGAGTTCTGGTTCGCGGTGATCAAGGTGCTGGCCATCGTGACCTTCCTGTTCGTCGGCCTGGGCCTGGTGCTCACCGGCGCCGAGGTCGGCGGCACCACGGCCGGTCCGCACAACCTCGTCGACCACGGCGGCTTCACCCCCAACGGCCTGCCCGTGGTGCTGATGAGCATGCAGGGCGTCATGTTCGCCTACGCCTCGATGGAGATGGCCGGGATCGCCGCGGGCGAGACCAAGGACCCCGCGAAGGTCATGCCGCGCGCCATCAACGGCGTGGTGTGGCGGATCGCGATCTTCTACATCGGCTCGGTGCTGCTGCTGGCGATGGTGCTGCCGTGGACCTCCTACGGCGGTGAGCAGAGCCCGTTCGTGACGGTCTTCTCCAGCATCGGCATCCCGTGGGCCGGGGACGTCATGAACTTCGTGGTGCTCACCGCCGCCCTGTCCAGCTGCAACTCCGGGCTGTACGCGACCGGCCGCATCCTGCGCTCGCTGGGCCAGCGCGGCGAGGCCCCCGCCTTCACCAAGCGGATGAACGCCCGGCACGCGCCCTTCGGCGCGGTGCTGTTCACCGGGGCGGTGTTCCTGATCGGCGTGCTGCTCAACTACGTGGTCCCCAAGGACGCCTTCGACATCGCCACCTCGATCGCCTCGCTGGGCGTCATCGCGACCTGGGCGGCAGTGCTCATCGCCCAGGCCCGGCTGCGCAGGCGCGCCGAGCTGGGCGAGCTGACCCGGCCGTCCTACCGGATGCCCGGCTCGCCATGGACCAACTGGATCGTCCTGGCGTTCCTGCTGCTCATCGTGGTGCTGGCCGCCTTCTCCGACGAGCTGGCGGTGCGCGCCTCGTGCTACGCGGTGCCGGTCGTGGTGATCGCGCTGCTCGTCGGCTGGCGGCTGGTCAGCAGGTCCCGGTCTTCAGCCGTGGAGCAGCGTGCAGGACAATCGGAGGCGTGACGAACCCCGTGATCGGCGTCCTGGCGCTGCAGGGCGGCGTGGCCGAGCACCTGGCCGCGCTCGAGCGCTGCGGAGCTGACGCCCGCCCGGTGCGCCGCGCCGAAGAGCTCGCCGCGGTGCACGGGATCGTGCTGCCGGGCGGCGAGTCCACCACGATGACCCGCCTGCTCGACACCTTCGAGCTGTACGAGCCGCTGCGCGAGCGGCTCGCCGCCGGGTTGCCCGCCTACGGCTCGTGCGCCGGGATGATCATGCTTTCCCGGGAGGTCGTGGACCAGGACCCGGAGCTGCCCGCGGTCCGGCCGCTGGGCGCGCTGGACGTGGTGGTGCGGCGCAACGCCTTCGGGCGCCAGGTCGACTCCTTCGAGACCGACCTGGACTTCGCCGGGATCCCGGGCCCTCCGGTGCACGCGGTGTTCATCCGGGCACCCTGGGTGGAGAAGGTGGGCGCGGAGGTCGAGGTGCTGGCCGCGGTCGCGGACGACCCGGATGGCACGGACGGCCCGGCGGACGTCGGTAGGATCGTCGCGGTTCAGCAGGGACCGGTGCTCGCCACCGCTTTCCACCCGGAGCTGGTCGGCGGTGACGAACGCGTGCACCGCTATTTCGTACAGGTCGTCCGCGCGCGGCAGGACTGACGCGGCGCAGGCGCAGAAAGACGGAGGAGAGATGAGCGGCCACTCGAAGTGGGCCACCACCAAGCACAAGAAGGCCGCCCTCGACGCCAAGCGCGGCAAGCTCTTCGCGAAGCTGATCAAGAACGTCGAGGTTGCCGCCCGCACCGGCGGGGGCGACCCCGATGGCAACCCGACCCTCTACGACGCCATCCAGAAGGCGCGCAAGAACTCCGTGCCGATGGACAACATCGAGCGCGCCCGCAAGCGCGGGGCCGGTGAGGAAGCCGGTGGCGCCGACTGGCAGACGATCATGTACGAGGGTTACGGACCCAACGGTGTGGCGGTGCTGGTGGAGTGCCTGACCGACAACCGGAACCGGGCCGCCGGTGAGGTGCGCACCGCGATGACCCGCAACGGCGGCTCGATGGCCGACGCGGGTTCGGTGTCGTACCTGTTCAACCGCAAGGGCGTCGTGCTGCTGCCGAAGAACGGGCTGAGCGAGGACGACGTGCTCTCGGCGGTGCTGGAGGCCGGTGCCGAGGAGATCAACGACCTGGGCGAGAGCTACGAGGTCCTCACCGACCCGACCGACCTGGTCGAGGTGCGCAAGGCGCTGCAGGGCGCGGAGATCGAGTACGACTCGGCCGAGACCAACTTCCTGGCCTCGGTGAACGTCGAGCTCGACGCCGACGCGGCGCGCAAGATCTTCAAGCTGATCGACGCGCTGGAGGACTGCGACGACGTGCAGAACGTCTACGCGAACTTCGACGTGAGCGACGAGGTCATGGCGGAGGTCGGCTGACCTCCCCGGGCGTGCGCGCGGCCGGTCCCGACCCGCTCGGGACCGGCCGTCGTCGTTGCCGCCCCGGGTGCCGTTGACGCAGCGCGGTCGGGGTGTTGCGCCTGGTGCGGCCGGTGGGCGCTGGTGGGACCGGTGCGGTTCGCAGGCACAATGGCGATCGTGGTCGACACGGATGAGGAACTGCGCCGGTGGATGGTCAACACCGCTGAGAAGCACGGCGCAGCGGTGATGCACGTGGCGGGCGACGAGCGCGGCGCGCAGTACGCCTTCTCGGTCGGCGCTTGGCGGCGCTTCGGCAAGCCCGAGGTGGTGGTGATCGGGTTGCCGGACGAGGTCGCGAACGCGGTGGTGAACACCTACGTGCAGCGGGTGGGCCAGGGCGAGCGGTTCGTGCCCGGTCGGCTCTACGACGGCTTCCTGAAGGGCTGCCCGGTGACCTTCGAGAAGGTCGCCCCGCAGCACTACCCGGAGTACCTGGGCAGCGCGTTCCTGGTCTACAACGGACCGGACTTCCCCGCGGTGCAGCTGATCGCCTCAAGCCCGGAGGGCGGGAAGTTCCCGTGGCAGCCGGACGCGCCCGGCGGGTTCCGCGAGTACCAGCCGGTGCTGACCGACAGCGGTCTGCCCGAGAGCTGGACCCCCGGCACCGACGGCCCCTGAGTTCACCCGGTCGACTGATGCGTGCGCGTGTCGGTGCGGGCGGGGACCACATCGGTTCGATAGGGTCTCGAACGAGTGTTCAGGTCGATTTGGGGCAGGTGGCGTCGTGCGCGTGCTGGGAGTCGACCCCGGACTGACCCGCTGCGGGCTCGGCGTGGTCGACGGGGGACGGGGGCGGTCGGTCACGCCCGTCGCCGTCGGGGTGGCGCGCACCCCGCCGGAGGACGAGCTGCCGTCCCGGCTGCGCGCGGTCGCCGACGAGGTCGAGCGGTGGCTGGACCGGCACCAGCCCGAGGTGGTGGCCATCGAGCGGGTGTTCAGCCAGCACAACGTGCGCACCGTGATGGGTACCGCGCAGGTCTCCGGGGTGGTGGCGCTGCTGGCCGCGCGACGCGGCCTGCCGGTCGCCTTCCACACGCCCAGCGAGGTCAAGGCCGCCATCAGCGGCTCCGGCCGGGCGGACAAGAAGCAGGTCACCACCATGATCACCAAGATCCTGGGGCTGGCCGCCGCGCCCAAGCCGGCCGACGCCGCCGACGCCCTGGCGCTGGCCGTCTGCCACCTGTGGCGGGCACCGATGGCCAACCGGCTGGCCCAGGCGGAGGCCAGGGCCGCCGAGCTGGCCCGCAACCACCGGGCCCGGATCAAGGCGGCGGCGAAGACCACCGGAGGACGCGGTGCGGGCGGTTGACGCGATGTGCGCAACGGTGCTGAGCGGTGGCCGGGCCCCGGCGCCCGCCGGGCTGAGCGGCGAAGACGATGACCGGCCTTCCGGCGTGAGGAGGAGTTGAACCGATGATCTCCACGGTGCGAGGTCCGGTGCTGTCCATCGGACTGGACCACGCCGTGATCGAAGTCGGCGGCGTGGGCATGGCGGTGCACGCCACCCCGGCGACGCTGGCCGGGCTGCGGCGCGGCGAGGAGTCCCGGCTGTGGACGTCGCTGATCGTCCGCGAGGACTCGCTGACCCTCTACGGCTTCGCCGACGCGGAGTCCCGCGACCTGTTCGTGTTGCTGCAGACGGCCTCCGGGGTCGGCCCGCGGCTCGCGCTGGCCGCGCTGGCGGTGCTTTCGCCCGACCAGCTCAGCCACGCCCTGGCCGACGGCAACCTCACGGTGCTCACCCAGGTCCCCGGCATCGGCAAGAAGAGCGCCGAGCGGCTGATCCTGGAGCTGCGCGACAAGGTCGGCGTGGTGGCCGGGGCCGGCGTGGCCGGGCCAGCCGCCGCGGTGGACCGCGGCCGGGTCCGCTCGGAGGTCTCCGAGGCGCTGGTGGGCCTGGGCTTCTCGGCCAAGCAGGCCGAGCAGAGCGTCGAGGCGGTGCTGGCGGCGGGCAACGGCGACCTGGACACCTCGGCGGTGCTGCGCAAGGCGCTGGCCACCCTCGGCCCGAAGTGAGGCCGACGCGCCCCGCGGGGTGGCTGCGGGACCGCGGGGGCCGCTGAGCGCGGTCACCGCGTCGAAGGACGGAACCGGGTTCGAGGACACGCACGAGGAGACTGGCTCCATGCACCAGGACGAGGCCGACTGGTCCGGCGACGGCGTCTCGCTGGCCGCGCACCAGGACCCGGCCGACCAGGACGTCGAGATGTCGCTGCGGCCGCGCAAGCTCAGCGAGTTCGTCGGCCAGGCGCGGGTACGCGAGCAGCTGGAGCTGGTGCTGCACGGCGCGCTCAAGCGCGGCGACCAGCCGGACCACGTGCTGTTCTCCGGCCCACCCGGGCTGGGCAAGACCAGCCTGTCAATGATCATCGCCACCGAGCTGGGCTCCTCGATCCGGGTCACCTCCGGCCCGGCGCTGGAGCGGCCCGGCGACCTGGCGGCGATGCTGTCCAACCTCGCCGAGGGCGACGTGCTGTTCATCGACGAGATCCACCGGATCGCCCGCCCCGCCGAGGAGATGCTCTACCTGGCGATGGAGGACTACCGGGTGGACATCGTCGTCGGCAAGGGGCCCGGCGCCACCAGCATCCCGCTGGAACTCGCACCGTTCACGCTGGTCGGGGCCACCACCAGGTCCGGCGCGCTGACCGGCCCGCTGCGCGACCGGTTCGGCTTCACCGCGCACATGGAGTTCTACTCCCCGGAGGAGCTGGAGCTGGTGGTGCGCCGCTCGGCGGGGATCCTGGGCGTGGACCTGCGCGACGACGGCGCGGTGGAGATCGCCGGGCGCTCGCGCGGCACGCCGCGCATCGCCAACCGGCTGCTGCGCCGGGTCCGCGACTTCGCCGAGGTGCGCGCCGACGGCGCGGTCACCCGCGAGGTCGCGCAAGCCGCGCTGGAGGTCTACGACGTCGACGAGCTCGGCCTGGACCGGCTGGACCGGGCGGTGCTGAGCGCGCTGATCAACTCCTTCCACGGCGGACCGGTGGGCATCTCCACGCTGGCGGTCGCGGTGGGCGAGGAGTCGAGCACGGTGGAGGAGGTCTGCGAGCCGTACCTGGTGCGCGCCGGGCTGCTGGCCCGCACGCCGCGCGGCCGGGTCGCGACCGCGGCGGCCTGGCACCACTTGGGCCTCACCCCGCCGCAGCACGCGCCGGGCAGCCCGCAACCAGCGCTCTTCGACGAGTGACCTGATGGTGATGAAACGCCGATAGCGTGTGCCGGGAACCCGTGGCCGGAGCTCTTCGTTGCGGTACGGGTGGCGGCCTGCCGCCGCCGCACCTGTGCCGATCCGGCCAGGTGGGCGCGGCGGACCCGCCTGCACAACAGAAGACCGGACCAGGAGCGCCGGTGCCAGCGACCGGGGCGCTCGTTCGCCTCGACCGCGCGGCGTTATCCTCCTCACGTCTCGTTCGGTGCCGATCGGACGGGTCGTGCGCGGCACGGCAGACGCGGACCCGCCCCGGCGGGCCGCGGTGGCCTTCCCGACCCAGCGGGAGAGCCCGTCGACCTGAGTTGACCTGGCACACTGGGGCTTGAACATCCGAACAATTCGGGCGCAGTACTGCGAGGGCTGGGCCCCGAAGCGTCCGCTGAACGGAGCACGATGGACATCAACTCCCTGATCCTCCCGCTGCTGATCGTCCTGCTGGCGGTGCCGCTGTTCCTGCAGGCGCGCAAGCAGAAGCGCGCGATGGCGGAGCAGCAGAAGCTGCAGAACTCGATCGCCCCCGGCGACCGGGTGATGACCACCTCCGGTGTGTTCGGCACCGTCGTGGCCACCAGCGACGACACCATCGACCTGGAGCTGGCCCCGGGCATGACCACCACCTGGGTGCGCCAGGCGGTCCGCGAGAAGGTCGTCACCGAGGAGGCCCCGGCCGCCGCGGAGGTCAAGGACGAGACCCCGGCCGAGGCGCCCGCCGAGACCGAGTCGAAGGCCGAGGTCGCCGAGCCGATCGAGCAGCAGAAGACCAACTGACGACGGGTGGGGACCGCACCGGGTCCGGCGCGGGTCGCCCACCAGGTAGCGACGCGGGCACCGGACAGCGCTTCCGGGCCCGCGTCCGTGCGTGATCGCTGATCGACGCACCGTCGCCACCCGGTGCGGTGAGGGCCGCGCCGGGCCTGTCAAACTGAATCGTGGTGCACCGCCTCCCGGGCGGGGCACCGAACCACCCGCGGGTGCTCAGGCGTTCTCTCGGGGGACCACCGCTGTCGGTGTCCCGAGGGAGCGGCCGAGGTTCCGCCGGGTGCGCGCCCGCGCAACACCACCGCTTCCAGACCGGACAGGAGAACGAACGCCGTGGCACCTCCGGCCGGGCAGATCCGCCCAGGGCGTTATCTCGCGATCTTCACGCTGATCGTGGCTGCCCTGTACTCGCTGGTGTTCTTCACCGGTGACGGCAAGCCGTACCCGAAGCTCGGGATCGACCTCCAGGGCGGGACCCGGGTGACGCTCACCGCGCGCACCCTGGACGGCCAACCACCCACCACCGAGTCGCTCAACCAGGCCCGTCAGATCATCGAGACCCGCGTCAACGGCATGGGCGTGAGCGGCTCCGAGGTCACCCGGGACGGCAGCAACCTGGTCATCACGGTGCCCGGCGAGGGCAGCGAGGAGGCCAAGCAGCTGGGCCAGACCGCGGAGCTGAGGTTCCGCAAGGTCACCGGCGAGGTCCCCGCGCAGACGCCGCCCGCGGGCACCACGCCGCAGGCCGCGCACCAGCAGCAGACCGGTGACCAGCAGCGCGAGATCGAAGAGGCCAAGCGCACCAGGCAGAGCACGGACCCGAACGTGCAGATGCAGGCGCTGCAGGCGCTGGACTGCTCGGCCGACGACCCGCTGCGCGGCAACGACGACCCGAAGCTGCCGCTGGTCACCTGCGACCGCGAGGGCGAGTTCAAGTACGTGCTGGAGCCGTCGTTCCTGCCGGGCCGCGAGATCGCCAACGCGCAGGCGGTGCCGCCGAGCCCGCAGAACGGCCAGCCGGGCTGGACGGTGTCGCTGGACTTCAAGAGCGAAGGCGCCAAGACCTGGGCCGACTTCACCTCCGCCAACGTCGGCCAGAAGGCCGCGTTCGTGCTGGACAGCGAGGTCGTCTCCGCCCCGCGAATCCAGGCCGCGCTGCTCGGCGGCAACGCGCAGATCAACGGCCAGTTCAACCAGCAGAGCGCGACCGACCTGGCGAACATCCTCAAGTACGGTTCGCTGCCGCTGGCCTTCGACCAGTCCGAGGCCGAGACGGTCTCCGCGACGCTCGGCGTGGCCTCCCTGGAGGCGGGCCTGCTCGCCGGTGGCATCGGCCTGATCCTGGTGGCGCTGTACTGCCTGGCCTACTACCGGCTGCTGGGCATCCTGACCATCCTGTCGCTGGTGCTCTCCGGCGGCGTGGTCTACGCGGTGCTGGTCCTGCTGGGCCGCTGGATCGGGTTCACCCTCGACCTGGCCGGCGTCGCCGGTTTCATCATCGCCATCGGCATCACCGCCGACTCGTTCATCGTGTTCTTCGAACGGCTCAAGGACGAGATCCGCGAGGGCCGCACGTTCCGGTCGGCCGTGCCGCGGTCCTGGACGCGGGCGCGGCGCACCATCCTGTCCGCTGACGCGGTCAGCTTCCTGGCCGCCGCGGTGCTCTACGTGCTGGCCGTCGGCCAGGTGAAGGGCTTCGCGTTCACCCTGGGCATGTCCACCGTGCTGGACCTCGTGGTGGTCTTCCTCGTCACCCACCCGCTGGTGGCGCTGGCCTCCAAGAGCAAGTTCCTGTCCAAGCCGTCGGTCTCCGGCCTGGGGGCGGTGCAACGCCTCGGCAACCAGAACCGAGCCGCCCGCAAGGCCGCCGCGACCACCGCCAAGGAGGCGTGAAGGTGACGACTCCAGGTACCGAGGGCACCCGCCGCGAGAGCGTCTTCCACCGCCTCTACGTCGGGACCGGGGCCTTCGACATCGTCGGCAAGCGCGTCCGGTGGTACGTCGCGCTGGGCCTGCTGGTGCTGGTGTGCCTCGGCTCGATCGGGTTCAAGGGCTTCAACCTCGGCATCGACTTCGAGGGCGGCACCAAGCTGCAGCTGCCCGCGGTCGGTGCGCAGGGCCCAATCCAGGTCGACCAGGTCCAGGACGCGTTCCAGGAGGCGGTGGGGCACCGGGCCGAGACCGTGCAGGTCGTCGGCTCCGGCGGCAACCAGACCATCCAGATCCGCACCGAGTCGCTCGACGCCGAGCAGGTGAACGCGGTCAAGCAGTCGCTGTTCACCGAGCTGCAGCCGCTGGACGCGCAGGGCCAGCCGAGCGAGCAGGTGATCAGCGACAGCGCGGTCAGCGGCACCTGGGGCGGTGAGATCACCCAGCAGGCACTGATCGCGCTCGGGGTCTTCCTGGTGCTGGTCACCGTCTTCCTGGCGTTCTACTTCGAGAAGTGGATGGCGGTGGCGGCGCTGGTCGCGCTGCTGCACGACGTCGTGGTGACCGCGGGCATCTACTCGCTCACCGGCTTCGAGGTCACCCCCAGCACCGTGATCGGCCTGCTGACCATCCTCGGCTTCTCGCTCTACGACACCGTGGTGGTCTTCGACAAGGTCAAGGAGAACACCCGCGGCCTGCTCGGGCTGACCCGCCGCAGCTACCCGGAGGCGGCGAACCTGGCGGTCAACCAGACGCTGATGCGCTCCATCAACACCTCGGTCATCGCGCTGCTGCCGGTGGCTGGGCTGCTGGTGGTCGGTGCCGGGATGCTTGGCGTCGGCATGCTCCGCGACCTGGCGCTGGTCCAGCTGATCGGCATGCTCGCCGGCGTGATCTCGTCGATCCTGCTGGCCACGCCGCTGCTGGTGGACCTCAAGATGCGCGAGCCGAAGTACCGCGAGCACGCGGCCAAGGTCGAGGCGCGCCGCCAGCGCGCCGCGGCCAAGGCGGCCGGGGAAGAGGTGCCGGAGGAGGCGCCGAAGCAGCCGGTCAGCGCGGGCGCGGGCACGTCGCGGCGGCCGAGCCGTCCGGCGGGCAAGTCCGGGCGGCCCACCGGGAAGCGGCGCCGATGACGGGGCAGTCGACGGTCCAGGTCACCGACACCTCCGACCTGGCGCTGCGCCGCGCGGCGGAGCTGATCCGCGAGGTGCCGGACTTCCCCGAGCCGGGTGTGCTGTTCCGCGACATCAGCCCGGTGCTGGCTGACGGCGCCGGCCTGCACGCCGTGGTGTCGGCGCTGGGCCGGGGTTGCCAGTTCGACGTGGTTGCCGGGGTCGAGGCGCGCGGGTTCCTGGTGGGGGCCGCGGTCGCGCAGGCCCACGGCACCGGCGTGGTCGGGCTGCGCAAGCCCGGCAAGCTGCCGGTGGTCGCCGACCGCGTGAGCTACACCCTGGAGTACGGCCAGGCGACCCTGGAGCTGCCCGCGGACACGCTCGCGGCGGGGCAGCGCGTGCTGATCGTGGACGACGTGCTCGCCACCGGCGGCACCCTGGGCGCGGCCTGCCGACTGGTGCGGCAGGCCGGTGCTGAGGTCGCCGCCGCGGCGGTGGTGCTGGAACTCACCGGCCTGGCGGGCCGGGACAAGGTCGCGGGTGAGCAGGTCCGGGCGCTCTTGCGGGCCTGACCCGGTGGGGACCGTCCAGTACCCGACGTGGTGGTGGAGCGCAACACCAGGGGATCACCGCAGCAGCGATTCCCCTGGATGCCCGCCTGATGCCACCTGCTCCGGTGATCAGTCGGGGTGAAGTCGCGTCGTCGATCGACTGCGCCAGGTGACCGCTGGGCGTATCACAACCGCACCAGGGAAGGTCCGTAGCCCCGATGGCGTTATTCTCAGTGTCCGGGTCCCCGGACCTGGGAACGCACCACCTGATCCCGGGAGCGAGCGGTGAGCCATCACGTCGAATCTCCAGCATCGGCAGCCGACGCGGTTGCCGGGCGACCGGCGTCGGCGACCCGTCGCGTCCGCGCCAGGCTGGCCAGGAAGATCACCGCGCAGCGGGCGGCCCAGGTCAAGCAGGTGCTCGAGCCGTTGGCCGTGGTGCACCGCGAGCTGCACCCGCAGGCCGACCTGGGGTTGCTGCAGCGCGCCTACGACGTCGCCGAGGCCAAGCACCGCACCCAGAAGCGCAAGTCCGGCGACCCCTACATCACGCACCCGCTGGCGGTCGCGACCATCCTCGCCGAGCTCGGCATGGACACCACCACGCTGGTGGCGGGCCTGCTGCACGACACCGTCGAGGACACCGACTACTCGCTGGACAAGCTCGGCGGTGACTTCGGCGACGAGGTGTCGCACCTGGTCGACGGCGTCACCAAGCTGGACAAGGTCAAGCTGGGCGCGGCGGCGGAGGCCGAGACCATCCGCAAGATGATCATCGCGATGGCCCGCGACCCGCGGGTGCTGGTGATCAAGCTGGCCGACCGGCTGCACAACATGCGCACCATGCGCTTCCTGCCGCCGGAGAAGCAGGCCCGCAAGGCCCGCGAGACCCTCGAGGTGCTCGCCCCGCTGGCGCACCGGCTGGGCATGGCCACCATCAAGTGGGAGCTGGAGGACCTGGCCTTCGCCATCCTGCAGCCGAAGAAGTACGACGAGATCGTGCGCTTGGTCGCCAACCGGGCCCCGTCCCGCGACACCTACCTGCGCACGGTGATCGACGAGCTGTCCCGCCAGCTCGACACCGCGCGGCTGGCCGCGAAGGTCGAGGGCCGCCCCAAGCACTACTACTCGATCCACCAGAAGATGATCGTCCGAGGTCGCGACTTCGACGACATCCACGACCTGGTGGGTGTGCGGATCCTGGTCGACGAGGTCCGCGACTGCTACGCGGCGATGGGCGTGGTGCACGCGCTGTGGCAGCCGATGCCGGGCCGCTTCAAGGACTACATCGCCCAGCCCCGCTTCGGCGTCTACCAGTCGCTGCACACCACGGTGATCGGCCCCGAGGGCAAGCCGCTGGAGGTGCAGATCCGCACCCACGAGATGCACCGCACCGCCGAGTACGGCATCGCGGCGCACTGGCGGTACAAGGAGACCAAGGGCCGCAACGGCAGCGGCGGCAAGTCGGCCGTCGAGGTCGACGAGATGGCGTGGATGCGGCAACTGCTCGACTGGCAGCGGGAGGCCGCCGACCCGGGCGAGTTCCTGGAGTCGCTGCGCTACGACCTGGCGACCCGGGAGATCTTCGTCTTCACCCCGAAGGGCGACGTGATCACGCTGCCGTCGGGGTCGACGCCGGTGGACTTCGCCTACGCGGTGCACACCGAGGTCGGGCACCGCTGCATCGGCGCGCGCGTCAACGGCCGGTTGGTGGCCCTGGAGCGCAAGCTGGAGAACGGCGAGGTCGTCGAGATCTTCACCTCCAAGGCGGAGGGCTCGGGGCCAAGCCGGGACTGGCTGTCGTTCGTGGCCTCGCCGCGGGCCAAGGCCAAGATCAAGCAGTGGTTCGCCAAGGAGCGCCGCGAGGAGGCGATCGAGTCCGGCAAGGAGCTGATCGCCAAGGAGATCCGCCGCCTCGGCCTGCCGGTGCAGCGGCTGGTGTCCGCCGAGACCCTGGGCGCGGTGGCCCGCGAACTGCACTACGTCGACGTCACGGCGCTGTACGCGGCGGTGGGCGAGAAGCAGCTCTCCGCGCAGCACCTGGTGCAGCGGCTGGTGCAGTTCATCGGTGGCCCGGAGCAGGCGGCGGACGAGATCGCGGAGCGGTCGACGCCGTCGACACTGCGCGGCAAGCGGCGCAGCAGCGGCGACTCGGGCGTGGTGGTCAAGGGCGCCGGTGACGTGTGGGCGAAGCTGGCCCGCTGCTGCACACCGGTGCCCGGCGACGAGATCCTGGGCTTCGTGACCCGCGGTGGTTGGGTCAGCGTGCACCGCACGGACTGCACCAACGCCGACGACCTGCGCCGGACGCCGGAGCGCCTGGTCGACGTGTACTGGGCGCCGTCGGCGTCCTCGGTGTTCCTGGTCGCGATCCAGGTGGAGGCCCTGGACCGGCACCGCCTGCTCTCCGACGTCACCAAGGTGCTGGCCGACGAGCGGGTGAACATCCTGTCGGCCTCGGTGACGACCTCGAAGGACCGGGTGGCGGTGAGCCGCTTCTCGTTCGAGATGGGCGACCCCAAGCACCTGGGCCACGTCCTCAAGGCGGTCCGCAACATCGAGGGCGTTTACGACGTCTACCGCGTCACCTCCGCCACCTGACGCCTGTCGACGCCGCGGTGACCTGCGCGATCCCGGTGGAGATCGCACGTCCAACCCCGATGAGCGACCTCGCTGAAGTCCACGGCTCCCGACGCACCACCGGCGTGCCGACCCCCGCGCCACGCCGAAGGCGCGCAGTTTCAATTGAAACTGCGCCCGTCCCCCACTCACGTTCGAGGTTTCAATTGAAACTGCGGGCTCGTCACCCATGGCTACAGTTTCAGTTGAAACTGTGGTCCCGTCACCCTCGACTACAGTTTCAGTTGAAACTGTGGTTGATCCGGTGGTCGACTCGGTTGAGTGCGGGTTCTGGTGAGATCACCTCGATGGGTACCGCGTGCCCCGGGCACGCGAAAGGGCGCCGCCCGAAGGCGACGCCCCTGCGGAACAGGTCAGGCCTGGACCTCGACCTTCTCGAAGTTGACCGGCTTGTTCGGCTTGCCACCACCCGGCGACGGCTCGTACGCACCGTCGTCACCGGCGCGGGCGACGTCGTCGATGACCTTCAGGCCGTCCTCGGAGATCGTGCCGAACACGGTGTAGTCCGGGGACAGCGGCGCCTCGCCGAAGACCATGAAGAACTGGCTGCCGTTGGTGTTCGGCCCGGCGTTGGCCATCGCCAGGTAGCCGCGCCCGTACTGCAGCTCCGGGAAGGTCTCGTCGTCGAAGGCGTAGCCCGGACCGCCGCTGCCCGAACCGGACGGGTCACCGCACTGCAGCATCTGCAGGCCGGAGGTACCGATCCGGTGGCAGGACGTGCCGTCGTAGAAGCCCTGCTCGGCCAGGTTGATGAAGCTGTTCACGGTGCACGGCGCCAGCGACCGGTCCAGGGTCAGCGGGATCGCGCCCTGGTTGGTCTTGATGGTGGCCTGCACGGTGCCCTGGGACGGCACCTCGCCGTTGGCGGGTGGCTGCACCGGCTTGCTGGGCTGCTTGCCGTCGGGCCGGTACTCGCAGGAGACCGGGTCCGCCAGTGGCGTCGGCCGCTTCGGCGGCGGCGCGAGCTCGGTGGGGATCTCGATGCCCGGCTGCGCCTGCGGCACCTCCTGCTGGGCGGTGTCGTCACCGGTGCGGGTGATGTAGAAGACACCCGCCACGACCGCGATGACCACCACGATCGTCGCGCCGATGGTGATCGTCCGGCGCCGCTTGGCCTGCGCTTCCCGGCGCTCCATCTGGCGTTCGAGCTTCCGCTTGGCCGCCTGGCGACGTTGCTCGTTGCTGGGCACCTGCTCCCTCCCCGGAATCGGTGAACCTGATGTTGTTCGGGGAGTTTATGGGGTGTCCCGGCGGCGCTTCCTGAGAGCCCGGGAGGCGCGCGCGGCCGGGACGATAATCTGGAGGCCGACCGACCCGCGCCATCGGGTGTCGCCGCAACGAAAGGTCGCTCTTCGTGCTTGTCCTCGGGTTCCCGGTAGGACCGCTGCAGGCGAACTGCTACGTGCTCGCGCGCGGGGAGGGCGAACCCTGCGTCGTGGTGGACCCGGGCCAGGACGCCGCCGAGCCGCTGCGCACCCAGCTGGGCCAGCACCGCCTGACCCCGGCCGCGGTGCTGCTCACCCACGGGCACTTCGACCACGTCTTCTGCGCCGGTGAGATCTGCGCGGAGCACGGCGTCCCGGCCCACATCCACCCGGCGGACCGGTTCATGCTCACCGATCCCGGTGCCGCGCTCGGCCCGGCCGGCCGGCAGCTGTTCGGCGACGGGGTGGCCTTCGAGGCGCCCACCGACGTCCGCGAGATCGCCGGTGGCGACGTGCTGGAGCTGGCCGGGCTGCGCTTCGAGGTCACGCACACGCCAGGCCATACCGGCGGGTCGGTGCTGTTCGGCGTCGAGACCGAGGAGGGGGGACGGCTGCTGCTGTCCGGCGACACCCTCTTCGCCGGCGCCATCGGGCGCACCGATCTGCCCGGCGGCGACCACGGACGGATGCTCGAGTCGCTGAGCACCGAGGTGCTGCCGATGGACGACGACGTCGTCGTGCTGCCGGGCCACGGACCGACCACCACCATCGGGCGCGAACGCGCGGGCAACCCGTTCCTGCAGGGCCTGCCCGCCTCCGACGCCCTCTCCTGACGAGGACTGAGAACCACCACCCATGAGCACGTTCACCGCACCCAAGGGCATCCCGGAGTACTACCCGCCGGAGTCGGCGGGCTTCCTGGCGGTCCGCGACACCCTGGCCGACGCCGCCCGCCGCGCGGGCTACGGCTACATCGAGCTGCCGCTGTTCGAGGAGACCTCCCTGTTCGCCCGCGGCGTCGGCGAGTCCACCGACGTCGTGAGCAAGGAGATGTACACCTTCGCTGACCGCGGCGGCCGGTCCGTGACGCTGCGGCCGGAGGGCACCGCGGGCGTGACCAGGTCGGTCATCGAGCACGGCCTGGACCGCGGCCAGCTGCCGGTGAAGCTGTACTACAGCGGTGCGTTCTTCCGCTACGAGCGGCCGCAGGCCGGGCGCTACCGGCAGCTGCAGCAGCTCGGTGTGGAGGCCATCGGCATCGACGACCCGGCGCTGGACGCCGAGGTCATCGCGATCGCCGACGAGGGCTACCGGCGGCTGGGCCTGACCGGGCACCGCATCGAGATCACCTCGCTCGGCGACAGCACCTGCCGCCCGGCCTACCGCGCCAAGCTCCAGGAGTTCCTGCGCGGCCTGCCGCTGGACGAGGAGACCCGCCGCCGCGCCGAGCTCAACCCGCTGCGGGTGCTCGACGACAAGCGGCCCGAGGTGCGGGAGGCGGTCGCCGACGCGCCGCTGATGGTCGACCACCTGTCCGAGGCGGCCAAGGAGCACTACGAGCAGGTCAAGGCGCACCTGGTCGACCTCGGCGTGCAGTTCGTGGAGAACCCGCGGCTGGTGCGCGGTCTGGACTACTACACGAAGACGACCTTCGAGTTCGTGCACGACGGGCTCGGCGCGCAGTCCGGTATCGGCGGTGGTGGCCGCTACGACGGGCTGATGGCCGAGCTCGGGGGCCAGGAGCTGTCCGGCGTCGGGTTCGGGCTCGGCGTGGACCGAACCCTGCTGGCCTGCCAGGCCGAAGGCCTGGCGGTCGGCGACCCGGCCCGCTGCGACGTCTACTGCGTGCCGATGGGTGAAGCCGCCAAGCGCCGGCTGGTCGCTGCGGCGGGCGGACTCCGGGCGGCGGGTGTCCGCGTTGACGTGGCCTACGGCGGCAAGGGGCTCAAGGGCGCGATGAAGGCCGCCGACCGCTCCGGCGCGCGGTACGCGCTGGTGCTCGGCGAGCGCGACATCGAGGCCGGGACCGCGCAGCTCAAGGAGCTGGCCAGCGGCGAGCAGCGCCCGGTGGCGCTGGACGACCTGGTTGGCGAGGTCCGCGCGGCCGTTGCGGAGCAGCCCAGATGAGCGAAGCCGAGTCCGTCTCGCTCGACTTGCTGGACCGCAGGACGGTCCGGACCCGGGCGCGCAACATCGTGATCGCGGCCGTCCTCGTGGCGGCCGCGTTCGGCGGCATCGTGGGCCTGTTCGCGGGTGGCGCGGGGTTCGCGACCGCGGCGGCGATCGTGGGCGTCCCGCTGCTGCTGCTCGCGCTGGTCGAGTCCCGCAAGACGCTGTCCCTGCGCGACGGGCAGGTGATCGCCCGCGCGCTGGGCACCCGGGTGGTGTCGCTGAAGGAGGCGAACCGGCTCGACCTGTTCGTCACCGACCTGCGCGGCGCGCGCACGGTGAACCTGCTGGTGGGCGGCCCGCCCAAGGGCAAGGCGATCAGCGTCTCGCTGGCCATGTACGCCGGGACCGGCGGTCGCGAGCTGGGCATCTACGCGCTGCGCCGCTTGGCGGACACCCTGGCCGCCAACGCCGACACGCGTGCGCTGGTCCTCTCGCAGCTGATCGTGGAGCAGCTGCGCTCGGAAGCCCGGGGCGACGCGCCTCCGCAGCGCCCGCTGTACGTCCTGGCGTCGGCGGCTCCCCAGGGGCGGGTGGCCCAGCGCCTCAACCCCGACGCGGTGTCCAAGTTCGTCGCGGAGCTCGGCCGGTGACGCGACCCCGCCACTGGATGCGATCCGCTTCCGATTCCCACGGAATCGCCCACCCGACCTCCATTGAGGTCGCGTGCCCGCGAGTTCCCGGCCCTGGACGGTGTCACCCGGTTGACCCCTGACGTCCCCGGCCTGGGGGAGGGTTCTCCGGGCGTTGGACCCTGCCTGGTGGGCGGTGCGGGGGAGGGGGTCGTCTGCGGAGGGTGGGGCTCTCGGCGCTGGTGGCGGCGGCTCGCTCGACCCGGTCGGCCACCGATGTCCGGTGCGGGCCCGCGGCGGGTTCGCGAACGGCGACCGCTGCGGCGATCGCCGTGGTGATCGGCACCGCCGCGACGAGACCGATGCTGCCGACCAGGGTTCGCACCACTTCCTGCGCCACGGCCTGCGAGCTGACGATCTCGCCGAAGCTCCGCCCGGACAGCGCGTAGGCCATCAACATCGGCAGCGCCGTCCCGGCGTAGGCCAGGACCAGCGTGTTCACCGCGGAGGACACGTGGTCGCGGCCGATCTGCAGGCCGGAGGAGTAGAGCTGCCGCCAGGTCAGCGACGGGTTGGCCTTCCGCAGCTCCCAGACCGCGCTGGTCTGGGTCACGGTGACGTCGTCGAGCACGCCCAGCGCGCCGATCACGACCCCGGCCAGCAGCAGCCCGCGGGCATCGATCGGCGCGCCGATCAGGCCGATCAGGCTGGAGGTGTCCTCGTCGAGCCCGGTGAGTTTGGTGGCGGCCGCGAACACCGCGCTGAGCACGCCGATCAGCGCCAGGCTCAGCATGGTGCCCAGGACCGCCGTGGAGGTCCGCGCGGAGAAGCCGTGGGTGAGGTAGAGCGCGATGAACATGATCAACCCGGCGCCGACGACCGCCACCAGCAGCGGGTCCTCCCCGGCCAGCACGGCGGGCAGCACGAAGCCGACCAGCACCACGAGGCTCAACCCGAGCGCGATCAGCGCGGACAAGCCCTGCCACCTGCCGAGCACCAGCACCGCCGCGGCGAACACCAGCGCCAGCACCAGCAGCGGGGTGCCGCGCTGAAAGTCGACGACCTGGTAGGAGCTCGGGTCGTGGGCGTCGGCCCCGGAGTAGCTGAGCACCACCTGGTCGCCGACGGCGAACCGCGGGCTTCCCGGGTCGGTGGGCACCACCTGCTCGATGCCCTCCCCGGGCCGGGGCCCGTCCTGCATCCGCACGTCGAGGACCACGCAGTCGTCCTGGCCCGGCGCGTCCGCGGTGCAGGAGCCCCTGACCGCGGAGAGGACCTCGCCGTTGACCGGGTGCTGGCCGAACCCGAGGTCCGCCCCGGTGCGCTGCTCGTGGCCGAAGGGGTGCAGCAGCAGCACCCCGACGATGGCGGCCAGCGCGAACGGCACCAGCGCGATCGCGAGCAAGCGCTTGACCTGCTTGGACGCCGGGTCTGCCGGTCCGTGCCCGTGCCCATGACCGTGGCCGCTGGTGGGGCGCCGATCCGGGCTGGTCGGGCGGCGGCGGGCGCGGTGGCCGCCACCGGACGCGGGCGGCTCGGCAGCAGGAGGGCGCTCGGTCACCGGGCAATTATGCGGACTGCCCGATCGGAGTCCTCCGGAGAGGGCACCAGCGGCGCAGCGACCACCGCCCGCGCCGGACGCCAGGTCAGATCCGCCGGACGTCCAGGCGGGTTTCGACGGCGGTGCCGTCGGCGGAGCGCTCCACCCGGTAGGCACCTGCGCGCTCCTTCTCGCCCAGGGCTTCGACCAACTCGGTCCCCCGGTAGAGCAGGCCGACTCCGTCATCGGTCGCGTACCCGGGAGGCAGGGTCCCGTCCGCGACGAGGGACTGGAACAGCGGTCGGCGCTGCCGCTCGCTGTCGTGGTGGACGCCGTTGGACCACGGGAGCAGTCCGAGGCCGTTGGTGACTGGTCGCAGGGCGGGGCCGAACGAGTCGGTGGTGCCGCCGGTGTGCCAGCAGATCGACCCGGCCGAGACCCCGGTGAGGACGACACCGGCTGCCCACGCCTCGCGGAACGCGGAGTCGAGCCCGTGCAGCCGCCACATGGCCAGCAATCCGGCGACGCTGCCGCCCCAGACCCACACCACGTCCTGGGCGAGCAGGTGCTCGCGCGGATCGTCGACGTTCGGCATCGGGAACAACGAGAGGTGGCTGGCCGACCACCCCTCGCGCCACGCGTTGTCGTAGAAGGTCGAGATCAGCCGGCCGTCGTCGCCGCACGCGGTCCCGAGGAAGCACACCCGCGGGGCCCGACCGGTGACGCCGGCGAGCTCGACGGCGTATCGGGTCAGCGGGCCGACCTCCCAGGGCAGTCGGGCGGAGGCCCGGAAACCTCCGGAGGTGGCGAGGATCGTCGGCGCGTCGGCGGGCATGCGCGGAGCGTACCGACGCCCGGCGGCCGTGGTCTGGAGGATGGGCCGTTCCCCGATCGGTTGATGTGGGGGAACGCGGCTCGACAGGTGGTCGAAACTGTGTTCGAGTAGGGTCATGCGATGGGAACGCCAGCGAACCAGCCCGCCCGTGGAGGAGGCCGCGCTCCCGCTCGGGCTGCCGGAACCGGTCCGCGGCAGCGGCCGCGCGGGGCTGCGCTCACCGGACCCGGTGCCGATCGAAGCGGGCACCGAGGACGCCTACGCGATCGAGGTCCATGCGAAGTCGATCATCAACCGGGTCCCCGGCGAGTCCGCCGTCCCCTTCGGCTGGACCATCAACCCGTACCGGGGCTGCGGCCACGCGTGCCGGTACTGCTTCGCGCGTCGGACCCACACGTACCTGGACCTGGACGCGGGGCACGACTTCGACAGCAAGATCGTGGTGAAGGTCAACGCCGGGGCGTTGTTGCGCAAGGAGCTGTCTTCGCCGAGGTGGTGCGGTGAGCCGATCGCGATGGGCACCACCACCGATCCGTACCAGCGGGCCGAGGGGCGCTACGGGTTGATGCGGGAGATCATCGCGGCGCTGCGGGACCGCGCGAACCCGTTCTCGATCCTGACCAAGGGCACGTTGATCCTGCGTGACCTCGACCTGGTCGTGCAGGCCGCCGAGGTGGCGCCGGTGTCGGTGGCGGTGTCGGTGGGCTCGGTCGACGAGCAGCTGTGGCGTGCTGTCGAGCCGGGTGCGCCGTCGCCGCTGCGGCGCCTCGACGTCGTGCGGAGGTTCGCCGACGCGGGGATCGGCTGCTCGGTGCTGATGGCGCCGATCCTGCCCGGCCTCAGCGACGGCCCGGAGCAGATCGACGCCACGGTGCGCGAGCTGGTCGCGGCCGGGGCTGCGAGCATCACGCCGCTGGTGCTGCACCTGCGGCCAGGGGCGCGGGAGTGGTACCACGCCTGGCTCAGCCGCGAACGCCCCGACCTGCTGCCGCTCCACGAGCGCCTGTACCGCAACGGCGCCTACGCGCCCAAGGCGTACCAGCGCGAGGTGGTCGACCGGGTGGAGCAGGCCAAGCGCCGCCACGGGCTGGTGAGACCGCAGCGCCCAGGCAACTTCCGAACCCAACAACCCGATCCGCCGCAGTCCGACGCAGAACGCGACCAAGCCCGCCAACTCTCCCTGCTGTGATGCGCCCCGAACGGGGTGTGGGCGGGAGCATTGCGCGTGTGGATCGCACTGATCTACCGGCGAAATCGATCAGGTCTCGGCGTGGCGCTTTGGTTCAGGCGATGGGGGAACCCTGCTGACCAATTGTCTGCGCTGCGTTCGAGTTCGGCGCTGGTGGTCACGAAACGTCCACATCGGACGATGCGCTGACGCGGTGTCCAGCGCGCGCCTGCGGCGGGGTCAGAACTCAGGTGCGGGGCCCTCCTGGTCCTTCCGGGCGGGGGCGTCGTGGCGCAGTCGGATCGCCCCGGGTGGTACCCACATGGACAGCGGCACGCCCCCGCTGGTGCCGTCGCCGCGGTGGACCGTGAACGTCACGGAGGCGACCCAGTCGCCGAGCGCGGTGCGCCGCCACGCCGTCTGCTTGCCGGGGACCTCGGCCTGGAGGTCCCACCCGGTCGAGCAAGGGTTGAGCTGCTCAGGTGCGGGGAAGAGTGCCGCCAGGTTCACCCACACCGGCCGCGGCGGAGTGATCAGCCGGTCATCGCCTCGCTTCCACGGGGGCTCCGGGTGCCGTTGATCGAACACGTGTTCTAGTATGAAGGATGCGTGCTCCGAATGCACGCATCCGGAGTCCGAGTGGGGGAAGCGCTCGGCGCCGGTGGACAGCCGCCCCGCGTCGCCTGCACCCACGGTGCGGCGCGGGGCGACTGCGCTCAGGGAGACCGATACGCGGGCAGCCGGTGTGGGCGAAGCCCATCGGTCGCGGCAGCCCTGCTTCTCCGCCGTCTGGCGCTGGTGCGGGGCCCGCGGTCCGGACCAGCAGGCCTTCGCCCCGGACGGTTCCGACGCGCAGCCGTGGTCTACTTCGCGGCTCTCGTGCTCGGCAACCAAGCCACGGCGGCACCTGGCCACTGGGAGCAGGTCGTGTTCGTCCTCGCTCCCTTCGCGGCGTCGGCCAGCTAGCAGTTGCTTCTCGCCAGTGGTGGTGCGCTGCTCGGCCGCGTCCTGACCGGCAGGCGCGGGCGACTCATCACCGCCATGCTCTCGAGCGCCCTGATCACCGTCCTCGCGCTCCGCCTGCTGGTACCGGCTTGATCAACCGGCGCACCGGGAGGCGGCTGCGTTGCCGCACCGGGGCCGGGGACTGGCGGCACCGGTTCACCCGTTCGCCGGATAACCGGTTGCCCCCAGTTCGCGATCAATGGTCGGTGGGGCAGCACAGGGCTGCCCCGGCTTCTGAAGCGAGGATCAAGTGATGCGGTGGTTGACCGCGGCCCTGCTCGGGGCGGGTCTGGTGTTGGCGGCCTGCGGGAGTTCGGGGCCCGCAGCGCAGCGTGTCGTCGACCAGTTCGTGCGCGACGGCCTGGAGCTGCCGAACCCGCGGGACAACACGGCGCGGAACTGCCCGCAGCTGGGGTGCGAGCAGCTGATCACGACCGACGTGGTGTCGGTGCTGTCCTTCGCCGACGAGTCCGCGGCGGCGCGGTTCGCCGAGCGGTTCGGCCCAGATGCCTTCCACCGCGGGCCCGTCGTCCTGCAGTACGCGGCCGCCCGGACCCCGCAGGAGCAGCGGGCGCGGTTCGAAGCGTCGTTGGCGGTGTTGGTGGAGTAGCCCCGTGCCCCCGGCTCCGGCCGGGGGCGGCCAGGGGCTGGGGTCTGGTGGCGGCTGCTCGGCCTGGGCCGAGTGGCCGCGCCGCGATGGGCGGATCACCGCGCAATGCAGATGCACATCATTTTCGACTAGCAGTTCGCGCAATGGCGCGGAATGCTGCTTGTCGCGGAACTTCGCCTGCTGTTTCTCGGAGGTTAAAAATTCGACGATGTGGTTCGGTATTCAACCAACATCGTCGAATATTTAGTCACGCTCCGCACCTGACTGTTTTGTCGCTTCCCTTTATCGGGCGGTGGTGCGGGAGGACGAGCTGCACCCCAGCTGGTCCTCGGGTTGCCACCGGACGCCGAAGACACCCATCCCGAAGTCGAGTGCCACCGCGTGGGTGCGGCCGAACCGGTCCACGGTCAGCGGCTTCGGAGGTTCCACCTCCTGCGTGGTGGAGTCGCCGACGTAGCTCTCGCAGCGGACCGGCGGGTGCGCGGGGTCGAACTGCAGCTCCGCCACGTACTGCCGCACCGGGAGCCGGAACAGCCGGCAGAAGCTGTGCTCGACCTCGTTCGGCCCGGTCGGCGGGTCGATGATCTCGTACTCCAGCAGCATCGTCTCGCCGCGCGCCAGCGCGCGGTCGAACAGCAGCTCGGCGACCACCAGGTCACGGGCGTGGTCGGTGAGCACCTGGCCGAGCCGGCAGGACCGGATCGGCCGGATGATCGGCGGGTTCTCGCCGGACGAGGCGCCGTCGAACATGATCACCCAGCGGTCCACGCCGTTGGTCTCGGCCCGGACCAGCTTGCGGGTGCGGATCTTGCGCAGCTCACCGCGCTGGTCGACGTGCACCACGTCGTGGTGGCTGAGCCGCGCCAGCTTGCTGTCGTGGCTGGTGTCGATCTTGGTGAGCAGCTCGGCGGCCGACTCGTTCTCCGACCACAGCGCGCTCAGCGGCGGGGCCTCGGCCGGGGCCTGGCGGGTGCGGCCGCGCGGCCGCGGCGGGCCGAGCAGCGCGGACAGCGAGTTCTCCGGCACGCCCAGGACCTGCTCCAGCTGCTGGAGCGCGAGCAGCGAGTCGGGGCGCTCCGGGCGGCGTCGGCCGGACTGCCAGTAGCTCAGCGCCGTGATGCTGACCGGGGTGCCGCGGGCGCGCAACCGGTGCTGGATGCGCTCCAGGCTCAGCCGACTGGCTCGGATCGCTGTGCGCAGGGCGACCTCGAACGGCCCGGTGCGCAGCAGTTCGGCGAGTTCGGCCGACAGCGCGTTCGTCCCGGGTTGCGCTGTCCGGACGGTCGGTTGCGCGGTGGGGCGGGCCTCCGTTTTCGGGCCGATCATCGTTACTCCTCGTGTCCGCCGAATCCGAACTTACGCTAATCAGTGGATCTGTGATCCGCAACGACCGAGTTCCGGTTGGCGTCTCCAACTAAAGTCGGAACAGGGTTGGCTTAAGCTGGTATTCAGACCTCCGTCCTCCGGCTTGCCGAACAATGCCGTTGCCTGATCGTGGTCGGTGCTTCGAAACAGGTGAATCTTCACTCATCCACGTCGAAATTGGTATCGACCATTTGGTGCCGCTGTGGCGAACGGGCGAACGGGCGAACCTCGCAGGGCGCCCGGACGGCGGCCCGCCGCAGCTGGTGACACTGCGCTGCCAGGGCGGGACGCGCGGCACCTGCCGGGCGTGCGCCGGGGCTCGTTGGCTAGCCTTGAGGGCCTGCGTCCTGCCTGCTGAGCCCGTGTGCCGCGCGGTCCCGGCAGTGCCGGCGAAGACCAGAAGCTACTGCCGTCGAAACGCTGCAACAGCGGAAGAAGGAGCTCAGTACCCGTGATGCGCACGCACGAGACCGGATCGCTGCGCGCCGGTCATGCCGGGCAGACCGTCACCCTCGCCGGGTGGGTGGCGCGCCGTCGCGATCACGGCGGGGTCATCTTCATCGATCTGCGCGACGCTTCGGGCGTCGCCCAGGTCGTCTTCCGCGAGGGTGAGATGGCTGAGCGGGCCCACCGGCTGCGCTCCGAGTTCTGCGTCCAGGTGACCGGCGAGGTGGTCCGCCGCCCCGAGGGCAACGAGAACCCGGAGATCGCCACCGGCGAGATCGAGGTGACCGCCACCGAGCTGGTGGTGCTCTCCGAGTCCGCGCCGCTGCCGTTCCCGCTGGACGAGCACCTGGAGGTCGGCGAGGAGGTCCGGCTCAAGCACCGCTACCTGGACCTGCGCCGCGCCGAGCCGGCCCGGGCCATGCGGATGCGCAGCGAGATCAACCGCATCGCGCGGGACGTCCTGCACGACCGCGACTTCGTCGAGGTCGAGACGCCGACCATGACCCGCTCGACGCCGGAGGGCGCGCGGGACTTCCTGATCCCGGCCCGCCTGCAGCCCGGCAACTGGTACGCGCTGCCGCAGTCGCCGCAGCTGTTCAAGCAGCTGCTCATGGTCGGCGGCCTGGAGCGGTACTTCCAGATCGCGCGCTGCTACCGCGACGAGGACTTCCGCGCCGACCGGCAGCCGGAGTTCACCCAGCTCGACATCGAGATGAGCTTCGTCGAGCAGGACGACGTCCTCGAGCTGGGCGAAGAGGTCCTGGCCGCGCTGTGGAGCAAGCTCGCCGACCACGAGATCCCGCGCCCGATCCCCCGGATCACCTACGCCGAGGCGATGGCCAAGTACGGCAGCGACAAGCCGGACCTGCGCTTCGGCCTCGAGCTGACCGAGATGACCGAGTACTTCAAGGACACCCCGTTCCGGGTGTTCAAGGCCCCGTACGTGGGTGCCGTGGTGATGCCGGGCGGCGCGAGCCAGCCGCGGCGCCAGCTCGACGCCTGGCAGGAGTGGGCCAAGCAGCGCGGGGCCAAGGGCCTGGCCTACGTGCTGATCGGCGAGGACGGCACGCTGTCCGGCCCGGTCGCCAAGAACCTCTCCGAGTCCGAGCGGGAAGGGCTGGCCAAGGCCGTGGGCGCCAACCCCGGTGACTGCGTGTTCTTCGCCGCTGGCCAGCGCTCGGCGGCCCGCGGCCTGCTCGGCGCGGCCCGGTTGGAGATCGGTGAGCGCTGCGGCCTGATTGACCACGACGCCTGGTCGTTCGTGTGGGTCGTCGACGCCCCGATGTTCGAGCCGGTCGACGAGTCCGACGACGTGGCGGTCGGCAGCGGCCGCTGGACCGCGGTGCACCACCCGTTCACCTCGCCGAACGCGGAGTGGGTGGACAAGTTCGAGCAGGACCCGGCGAACGCGCTGGCCTGGGCCTACGACATCGTCTGCAACGGCAACGAGATCGGCGGCGGCTCGATCCGCATCCACCGCTCGGACGTGCAGGAGCGGGTGTTCGAACTCCTGGGCATCTCCCAGGAGCAGGCGCAGGACAAGTTCGGCTTCCTGCTGGAGGCGTTCAAGTTCGGCCCGCCGCCGCACGGCGGCATCGCCTTCGGCTGGGACCGGATCTGCATGCTGCTGGCCGGGGCGGACTCGCTGCGCGACGTCATCGCCTTCCCGAAGAGCGGCGGCGGGTTCGACCCGCTGACCGGGGCGCCGTCCCCGATCACCATCGAGCAGCGCAAGGAGGCGGGCATCGACGCCAAGCCCGCCGCGCAGGTCGGTGACCAGAGCATCTCGGTGTTCCCGCCCGGTGTGGTGGAGAAGCAGGGCTGACCGGCGGCGCGACGTGCCGCACTTCCGGGTGGTCCGCCCGGCCGAGCGCCCCGATCGGGTGCTGGCCGGGTGGACCTCGCGGGCGGGGCCGTCACCCTCCGCCCTCGCCGGGTTCGATGATCCTCATCCGGTGTGGGTAGCTCGTGCCGTGGAGCCCGTGACATGCCGGTGTGGCGCAACTCGCGGAGTTTCGGCCGTGTTTTCCCCGGCGTGGCGGAGTGGCGGAGCGCCTGAGCGGGAATTGCTGTAGGAGGGACCGCGGCCGCCGTGCAACGTGGGCGGCACGCGGTTCCGTCCAACACGAGGGGGGAGTGCGCAGGGGTCGGTCGACCGCCGCGGGAGTGGCGGAGGACTGTCCACCGGCGAACACGCTGCGATTACGACTGCTGACCGGTTGTGTGTCACTTGACCGGTTATGGCAGCTCGGGTTCATGTTGTGGGGGTAGTGTCTGGAGACGATGAGCGTGGAGATCACCACCGGCCCCCCGGAGGTTCGCGTCCCGGTCCGCACCGAGGCGACTGACACCGTCGGGACCGCGGAAGCTGTGCTGAGCAAGCGGACCGGAGCACCGGTCCGACTTGCCGATGCCGAGGACCTCGGCGGAAGCGACCGCTCGGTAGTCATGCGGGTGCGGATCGCCGAGTCGCCCTTCGAGCTGCCCAGGACCGTCGTGGTCAAGCACTACGGCGAGTGCCCGTCGGAAGCCCGGTCCGACCCGTTCGCGCACGAGGCGGCGAGCTGCCAGCTCACCACGGCGCTGCCGCCGGAGGCGCGCGTCGGCCCCGAGCTCATCGCCCACGACGCGGCCGAGCGCCTGCTGGTGCTCGAGGACCTCGGGCGCGGCTCCACGCTGGCGGACGTCCTGTTCGCCGACGACTCCCGGGTCGCCGAGCGCGCGCTGCTGGCGTGGGCGCGGGCGCTCGGGCGGCTGCACAGCACCACCGCGGGCTGCGAGGCCGACTTCGACGCGCTGATGCGGCGGCTGGGCGCCAAGTCGTGGACCGACCCGGTGGCCGACGACATCGTGCGCTCGGTGTCCGAGCTGCCGGAACTGCTCAGCCAGGTCCTGGGGGTGGACACCTCGCCGGGCATGGTCGAGCGGCTCACCTCGGCGACCGAGCTGCTGCGCTCGAGCCGGTACCGGGCCTTCAGTCCGTCGGACATCTGCCCGGACAACAGCCTGGTGACCGGGAGCAGCGGGGTGCGGTTCCTGGACTTCGAGTGGGGCTGCGTGCGCGACGTCGCGATGGACGCGGCGTACCTGCAGTACCCGTTCCCGTCGTCGTGGTGCTCGTACGCGCTGCCGGACAACCTCGCCGAGAGCATGCTGTCCACCTGGCGCTCGGAGATCGTCGAGGTGTGGCCGGAGCTGGACGACGACGAGGTGCTGCTGCCCCGGTTGTTCGACGCCCAGCTGCTGTGGGTCTGGGTGTCCACCTGGTGGTTCCTGCCGCGCACCGGCGAGCTCGACCGGCCCATCGACATGCACATGCCCTCGCCGCGCCGCAGCACGGCGCTGGTCGACCGGTGGCGGCACCTGCGGGCCGACGCGGTGGCGGCTGACCTGGACGACGTCGCTGAGTTCGCCGACCAGGTGGTGGACGCGCTGGTCGACCGCTTCGGCGCGGGCGCGTTGCACCTGCTGCCCTACCCGGCGTTCCGCACCGAATAGCGCCGCACCGCCCTCGCCTGCGCGGGAAGCGCATTGCGTGGGCGCAGTGGCGCCTGCTTGGATGCATATCAAGAACTGTGCATGATATGCATCGGCGGTGGGGATGTCCTTCGGCGTGGAGATCGAGCGGGCGGCGGCCGCCACCTGGCCGTCCTCGACGGTGGAGCGGGTGGACGGCTGGCTCCTGCGGCACTGCGACCTGCTCGCGCGCAAGCGTTCGAACTCAGCGCTCCCGCCGGAGCAGGGCTGGGGCTTGGCCGGTGTCGAGCGGGTGGAGCAGTTCTACGCGGCGCGTGGCGCGGCGGCGATCGTGCAGGTCAGCCCACTGGAGCAGCACGCCGAGCTGGACGCCGCGCTCGCGGAGCGGGGTTACCGGTCCCGCTCGCCCACCGAGGTCATGTTCGCCGACGCCGACCAGGTGGCCGCCGCGTGTTCAGCGGGGGAGTTCGAGGTGCGTCTCGAAGCGCACCCGCGCTCGGGCTGGCTCGACGCCGTCGCGGCGGTGGGCGGTTCGCCGGAGCCGAGCCTGGACCGGGTGCCGGAGCCAGTGCGGTTCGCCATCGCGCTGCGGGACGGGACCCCGGTCGGGGTCGGCATGTTCGCCGAGTCCGGTGGCTGGTGCGGCGCCTACGGGATGGCCACGCATCCCGACTGGCGGCGGCGCGGGGTGGCCAGCGCGGTCCTGCGGGCCGGTGCCCGGTGGGCGTCCGCGTTGGGCGCGCGTCTCTTCCTGCAGGTCGAGGTGGGCAATCCCGGGGCGCGGCGGCTCTACGCCGCAGCCGGATTCCGGACCGCGCACCGCTACCACTACCGCGTTCGCTGAACGGAGATGTTTCCGGCATGTTTCGGCGATGGCATATTCAGCGGGCGCGCGCGTGCACTCGATGCGGTAATGATCGTCACATCACCGATACTTTCTGTAGCGAACAGTGTTGACGCACCGCAGCGGAAGGCGTGGTGTCCACCCGGCAACCGGGTGAATTCCCAGGTCGCGGACGATCGATTAACATATCTTCATTCGTTTCGGGATCAGGGCGGGCGGGATCTGCGACTTGCGCTCAGGTGGCAGTCTTCGGATACCTTTGGTTCAGCGTTTCGCTACTTCCCCCCTCTACCGTCGACGACGTCGGTGGGGAACCAGCTGCTCATTTCCTGGAGGATTCAGTGCACGGCAGGGCCTGGCGGATCACGAGGGCGGGCCTGTTCCTGCTCCTCGCGGTCGTGCTCGCCGTGCTGGGTCCGGCGCAGGCGACCGGGTCGGGCTGCTCCCCGGTGCGCACCGCGCCCGCGGAGACCAACGAGACCAAGGAGACCAGCGAGAAGCTCCGCGAGCGGCTGAGCGGCATCACGCCGAACCGGCGGTGCGGAGCTCGGGTGGAAGTGCGCCGGGCGCCGCTGCCCGAGGCGCTGCAACCGGCCACCGGGCTGGCGAACCACCCCCGGGCGAGAATCCTCCCAAATCCTGGGAGCGATCCGTACCACGATTTCATGAAGCTTAAACATTCTCCGGACGTGCTCCAGGTGGTCCGGCACTGATCTGTCCCGTTCGCCGACATTTCCATGCCGACGACACGGAGACCCTGATGAGCTTCGAACATTTCGTGCGACACGCTCGCCGTCACTCGAGCACGCTTTCCGCAGCGCGCCGACAGCAGTTGGCCGCCGGGCAGAAACCGTCCGCGCTGTTCATCGGTTGCTCGGATTCCCGGGTGATCCCGTCCCAGATCACCGGGGCGGAGCCGGGCACCCTGTTCGAACTTCGAACCGCGGGCAACGTGGTGCCGAAATACGCACCGGACTCGGCCTCCAGCGAAATGGCCACCATCGAATACGCGGTGCTGGTGCTGCGCGTGCCGGAGATCATCGTCTGCGGCCACTCGCACTGCGGTGCGGTCACCGCGCGGACCGTCGCCGGTCGCGGGTTGGAGGAGCTCCCCGCGCTGTGCACCTGGCTGGGCACCGGGCACCTGACCGGCTCGGAGCCGGAGGATCCCAGCGTCCGTTCGGAGAGCAAGGGGCACATCTTGGAGCAGCTGCGCACGCTGCGCGAGTACCCGTTCATCCGCGACCGGCTCAGCGCCGGTGAGCTGCGCCTGCACGGCTGGTTCTACGAGATCGACACCGGCCTGGTCTACACCTGCCCGCAGGCGGACGACGCCGACTTCCTGCCGCTGTAGGGCTCGCCCTCCCCACCACGCCGCGCACCCGGGGTGCGCGGCGCGGTACCCGCTTCCCCGAAGAACCACCGAACCGCCCTTGGAGGGGCACTGTGACTCGAATCGAAACTCCTTCCCAGCGCCGGAAGACCGGCGTCCCGCAGTGGCCGAAGGCCACCTTCGGCGCCGACCTGGGCGCCTCGCTCGTGGTGTTCCTGGTGGCGGTGCCGCTGTGCGTCGGCGTGGCCGTCGCCTCCGGGGTGCCCGCCGAGCTGGGCATCGTCACCGGCATCGTCGGTGGGCTGCTGGTCGGCCTGCTGCCCGGCAGCACGATGCAGGTCAGCGGCCCGGCTGCCGGGCTCACCGTGCTGGTGGCCGCAGCGGTGGAGCAGCACGGGCTCGCCGCGCTCGGCGTCATCGTGCTCGGCGCCGGGGTGCTGCAGATCGTGTTGGGCATCAGCCGCCTGGGCACCTGGTTCCGGGCGATCTCGCCCTCGGTGGTGCAGGGCATGCTGGCCGGGATCGGACTGGTGCTGATCCTCGGCCAGATCTACCCGGTCGGCGGGCTCGCCCAGCCCGACAGCACGGTGGCGAAGTTCGCCGGGATCCCAGACCTGGTCCTGTCCGTGGTGACCACGCCGGAGGGCCGCAGCGGCCTGCTGCTGGCCGCGCTGGCGCTGTTGGTCACGGCCTGCTGGAAGAAGATGCCGCAGAAGGTACGGCTGGTGCCCGGCGCGCTCGCCGCCGTGGTGGTGACCAGCGCGCTGGCCGCGCTGCTGGTGCTGCCGGTGCAGAAGGTGGAGGTCGGGTCGCTGCTGGCGGCGCTGAACCCGCCGGACACCGCCGCCTGGGGCCTGCTGCTCAATCCGGCGGTGCTCGGGTCGGTCCTGACCTTCGCGCTGATCGCCTCGGCGGAGAGCCTGTTCAGCGCCGCGGCCGTGGACCGCATGCACGACGGGCCCAAGACCCAGTACAACAAGGAGCTCGTCGCCCAAGGCGTCGGCAACACCGTCTGCGGCGCGTTCGGGGCCCTGCCGATGACCGCGGTGATCGTGCGTAGCTCGGCCAACCTGCAGGCAGGGGCCAAGACCAAGCTGTCCCGCGTGCTGCACGGCTTCTGGCTGCTGCTGTTCGTCGTGCTGCTGCCGGGCGTGCTGTCCTTCATCCCCACGGCCGTGCTCGCCGCCCTGCTGATCCAGGCCGGGTGGAAGCTGCTGGAGCTGCGCCAGGTCGCCGCGCTGGTCCGCGAGCACCGCTCCGAGGCGTTCGTGCTGGTCCTCACCGCGGGCATGATCGTGGCCACCGACCTGCTCATCGGCACCCTCACCGGTCTGGCCGTCGCGATCGGCAAGACCGCGATCGAGGTGTCCCGGCTGTCGGTCAAGGCCGAGCACGGTGACGAGCAGGTGCGCGTCGAGCTGGGCGGCAACGCGACCTTCCTGCGGCTGCCGCGGCTGCTGGACCACCTCGACCAGCTGCCCGCGGGCAAGCACGTGCACCTGGACCTGACGATGGTCCGCCACCTCGACCGGGCCTGCCACCAGGCCGTCGAGCACTGGGCCGCGCAGCGGCGGCGCGGCGACGGCACCGTCGAAGTGGCCCTGCCAGCCCAGGCCCGCTGATCGAGTCGTGAGCGGGGGTGGTCGTCCTTACCACCGTCCCCGCTCACGACCGCGGATGTGCCCGGTAGCGTCGAGGTGTGAGCGAGGGCCTGTTCGACGAGGGATTGTTCGGCGCCGACACCGAGCAGCGCGCTGGCGAGCGGTTGGCCGAGAACGCGCCGTTGGCGGCGCGGATGCGGCCCCGCTCGCTCGACGAGGTGGTCGGCCAGCAGCACCTGCTGGGCGCGGGCGCCCCGCTGCGCCGCTTGGTGGAGGGCGGCGCCCCGGCATCGGTGCTGCTCTACGGCCCACCCGGCACCGGCAAGACCACCTTGGCCAACCTCGTCTCACTGGCCACCGGGCGCCGGTTCGCCGCGCTGTCCGCGCTGTCCTCCGGGGTGAAGGAGGTGCGCGCGGTCATCGAGGAGGCCCGGCGCCGCCTCGGCCGCTCCGGTGAGTCGACCGTGCTGTTCATCGACGAGGTGCACCGCTTCTCCAAGACGCAGCAGGACGCGCTGCTCGGCGCGGTCGAGGACCGCACCGTGCTGCTGGTGGCGGCGACCACGGAGAACCCGTACTTCTCGGTGGTCGCCCCGCTGCTGTCGCGGTCGCTGGTGCTGCAGCTGCGCAGCCTCGAGGACGACGACATCCGCACGCTGGTGCGCCGCGCGGTCACCGAGGAGCGCGGGCTGGGCGGGCAGCTGCGGCTGGCCGAGGACGCCGAGGACCACCTGGTGGCGCTGGCGGGCGGCGACGCGCGGCGGGCGCTGACCGCGCTGGAGGCCGCGGCGGAGTCGGCGAGCTCGACCGGCGCGGAGGTCATCGACCTGCACACCGTCGAATCCACCGTGAACCGCGCCGCGGTGCTCTACGACAAGGGCGGCGACCAGCACTACGACATCGCCAGCGCGTTCATCAAGTCCATCCGCGGGTCCGATGTGGACGCCGCGCTGCACTACCTGGCCCGGATGGTCGAGGCGGGCGAGGACCCGCGGTTCATCGCGCGGCGGCTGGTGGTGCACGCCAGCGAGGACGTCGGGATGGCCGACCCGACCGCGCTGCAGACCGCCGTCGCGGCCGCGCACGCGGTGCAGTTCATCGGCATGCCGGAGGGGCGGTTGGCGCTGGCGCAGGCCACCATCCACCTGGCCACCGCGCCGAAGTCGAACGCGGTGACCACGGCGATCGACACGGCCCTCGGCGACGTGCGGGCGGGGAAGGGCGGCGCGGTGCCACCGCACCTGCGCGACGGCCACTACTCGGGGGCGAAGAAGCTCGGTCACGCGCAGGGCTACCAGTACCCGCACGACCGGCCCGAAGGCGTGCTGGCCCAGCAGTACCCGCCGGACGGGTTGGTGGGGCGCGACTACTACCAGCCGACCGGTCGCGGCGCGGAGCGCACGCTGGGCGAGCGGGTGCCCAAGCTGCGCGACATCATCCGCGGCGGCTAGCGGTTCCGCGCTGGTTCTGCGGGGCGGCCCGGGCGGGTAGGTTCCGAGCGGAATCGTCGCGAGGAGGTCGTTGGTGGACAAGCGGATCGTGGTCACCCGGGCGGTGCCGGAGTCGGCGGTGGAGGTGCTGCGCGGGGCCGGGACCGTGCAGGTGTGCTCCCAGGACCGGCCGCTGGCGGTCGCCGAGTTGCACGAGGCCGTGCGAGGTGCGCACGCGGTCGTGACCATGCTCCACGACCGGGTGGACGCCGAGCTGGTCGCCGCCGCCGGGGACCAGCTGCAGGTGGTCGCCAACGTCGCGGTCGGCTACGACAACATCGACGTGCCCGCGGTGACCGGGCGCGGCGTCACCGTCACCAACACCCCCGGTGTGCTGGTCGACGCGACCGCCGACCTCGCGTTCGGGTTGCTGCTGATGGTCACCCGCCGCCTCGGGGAGGGTGAGCGGCTGCTGCGCGCCCGCGAGCCCTGGACCTTCCACCTCGGCTTCATGCTCGGCACCGGCCTGCAGGGCAAGACGCTCGGCATCGTCGGCCTCGGCGACATCGGGCAGGCCGTCGCCCGCCGGGCCCGCGCGTTCGGGATGGGCATCGCCTACACCGGCCGCCGCCGGGCCGCCGCCGAGGTGGAGGCCGAGCTGGACGCGCGGTACCTGCCGTTGGAGGAGCTGCTGGGCACCGCGGACGTGGTGTCCCTGCACTGCCCGCTCACCGAGCAGACCCGCCACCTCATCGACGAGCGGGCGCTGGCGGCGATGAAGCCGACCGCGTTCCTGGTCAACACCAGCCGCGGGCCGGTGGTCGACGAGCGCGCGCTGGCGGAGGCGCTGCACGGCGGCCGGATCGCCGGTGCGGCCCTGGACGTCTTCGAGCGCGAACCCGAGGTCGAGCCCGCGCTGCTGGAGCTGGACAACGTCGTGGTCGTCCCGCACCTGGGGTCGGCGACGGTCGAGACCCGCACCGCGATGGCCGAGCTGGCCGCCCGCAACGTCGCCGCCGTCCTCGGCGGAGCGGAGCCGATTACTCCGATCGAGTGAGGTGTGGGGGGATCTCGGCGAGCGGTGTCGAGGTGGCGGGTGCGGCTCCGCCCCAGCTGCGAACGTGGCCCACGAGGGGTCGCGCCAGCACCGAGGAGGACACCATGGCCAAGTACCTGCTGCTCAAGCACTACCGCGGCGCCCCAGCGCCGGTCAACGACGTCCCGATGCAGCGGTGGACGCCGGAGGAGATCTCGGCGCACGTCCAGTACATGCGGGACTTCGCCGCCCGGCTGGAGGAGTCCGGCGAGTTCGTCGACAGCCAGGCGCTCGCCCCGGAGGGGACGTTCGTCCGGTACGACGGCGAGGGGCGCCCGCCGGTCACCGACGGCCCGTTCGCCGAGACCAAGGACCTCATCGCCGGGTGGATGGTGATCGACGTCGACAGCTACGAGCGCGCCCTCGAACTCGCCGCCGAGCTCTCCGCCGCCCCCGGGGCGGGGGGTAAGCCCATCCACGAGTGGCTGGAGCTGCGCCCGTTCCTGACCGAGCCGCCCACCACCGTGGAGTGATCCCGGTGGACGAGGACCTGCTGCGCACCCTCACACCCGCCGTGATCGGGATCCTCGTCCGCCGCGGGGCCGACTTCGCGACCGCCGAGGACGCCGTGCAGGACGCGCTGGTCGAGGCGCTCCGCACCTGGCCGACCGACCCGCCGCGGGACCCGAAGGGCTGGCTGGTCACCAGGGCCTGGCGCCGGTTCCTCGACGCGACCCGGTCCGATGCGGCCCGGCGGCGCCGCGAGGGCCTGGTGGTGGAGGAACCGGCGCCAGGGCCCGCGCCCGAGGTGGACGACACCCTGCAGTTGTACTTCCGGTGCGCACACCCGTCGCTGAGCCCGTCGTCGGCGGTGGCGCTCACGCTGCGCGCTGTCGGCGGGCTGACCACCCGGCAGATCGCGCAGGCCTACCTGGTGCCCGAGGCGACCATGGCGCAACGCATCAGCCGGGCCAAGCGCACCGTGTCCGGCGTGCGGCTCGACCAGCCGGGCGATGTCGGGACCGTGCTGCGGGTCCTCTACCTGGTCTTCAACGAGGGCTACTCGGGCGAGGTGGACCTCTCCGCCGAAGCCGTCCGGCTCGCCCGGCAGCTCGCGGCCGCGATCGACCACCCCGAGGTGGCGGGGCTGCTCGCGCTCATGCTGCTGCACCACGCCCGGCGGCCCGCCCGGACCGCGCCGGACGGGAGCCTGGTGCCGCTGGCCGAGCAGGACCGCAGTCGCTGGGACACCGGGCTGATCGCCGAAGGCGTCGCGGTGCTGCAGGCGGCCCTCGCCCGCGACCAGCTGGGGGAGTTCCAGGCCCAGGCCGCGATCGCGGCGCTGCACGCGGACGCCCCCACCGCGGCGGAGACCGACTGGGTGCAGATCGTCGAGTGGTACGACGAGCTCGTGCGCCTGACCGGCAGCCCGGTCGTCCGGCTCAACCGAGCGGTGGCCGTCGGCGAGGCCGACGGAGCGCGGGCGGGACTGGCCGCGCTCGCCGAGCTGGACCCCTCGCTGCCGCGCCACGCGGCGGTGGAGGCGCACCTCCGCGAACGCGACGGCGACCTCGGAGCGGCCGCGCGGCTGTACGCCGAGGCAGCTCAGAAGGCGACCAACCTCGCCGAGCGCGACCACCTGACGCGCCAAGCCGCCCGGCTGAACGCCTGCTCCGGGCGGTGACTGCGGCCCCCACCGCGTGCGAGTGGCGCTCCGCGACCGGGTGCGCAGGTCGGGGAGCGGGGCCGGTAACCTGAGCGGCGATCAACAGGCCGGGCGGAAACGGCCCGGCCTGACCGAATGACGTGGATATACGGGAGGGCACGTGACGCCCACGCAGATCGCCGCGCTGATCGCCGCCGGAGCGTTCGTGCTGCTGGTCGTGCTGCTGGCGATCCCGCTGATCAAGCTCGGCCGGACCTTGGACGAGGCGACCACCGCGATCCGCAAGGCGCACGAGAACTCCGACCCGCTGTTCACCGGGGCCAACTCGACCATCACGCACGTCAACACCCAGCTGGAGCGGGTCGACGGCATCACCGCCAACGCCAAGACCATCAGCGGCAACGTCTCGGCGTTGTCCTCGCTGTTCACGGCTACACTGGGTGGCCCGTTGGTGAAGACGGCGGCGTTCTCCTACGGGGTCAGCAAGGCGCTGCGGGCGCGCCGGAAGCGCAAGCAGGAGCCCGCGGGCCGCCACTTCCGCCGCAAGGGCAAAGGGGGGCGCAAGTGAGCCGCCTGTTCTGGTTCGGAGCCGGCGTCGCGGCCGGAGCTGTCGCGATGCGCAAGCTCAACGAGACTGCGCGCAAGGCCACGCCCAGCGGCATGGCCGAACAGCTCGGCGGCGCGGTCCGCGAGCTGGCCGGTGCGGTCGGCTCGTTCGGTGCTGAGGTGCGCGCCGGGATGCAGGAGCGGGAAGAGGAGCTGCAGGACGTCGTGCGCAACGCCGACACGGTGCAGTTCCGTCGGATCGACGCGAGCACGGACGCGGCCCCGGCGCGGCGAGCTCGCCGGGCGGGCCGCTGACGCCGGCGTCACCGCCGCCAGCCGCTCGCCGCCGCCGCGCCACCCGACACCCGAACCTCCCGAGGAACCCACCGTGCAGACCCACGAGATCAACAACCGGTTCAGCGAGCACTTCCGCAGCCGCGGCCACACCGTGGTGCCCAGCGCCTCGCTGATCCTGGACGACCCGACGCTGCTGTTCGTCAACGCCGGGATGGTGCAGTTCAAGCCCTACTTCCTGGGCGAGGCCCCGGCGCCGTACCCGCGCGCCACCAGCATCCAGAAGTGCGTGCGCACCGGCGACATCGACGAGGTCGGCAAGACCACCCGGCACAACACGTTCTTCCAGATGGCCGGCAACTTCTCCTTCGGCGACTACTTCAAGGAAGGAGCCATGCAGTTCGCCTGGGAGCTGCTGACCGGGTCGCAGTCCGACGGCGGTTACGGCTTCGACCCGGCGCGCCTGTGGGTCACCGTCTACGAGAAGGACGACGAGGCCCGGCAGCTGTGGCAGGACGTCGTCGGCGTCCCGGCGGAGCGGATCCAGGCCCGCGACGGCAAGGACAACTACTGGGACATGGGCGTGCCCGGTCCCGGCGGCCCCTGCTCGGAGATCTACTACGACCGCGGCCCGAAGTACGGCCGCGAGGGCGGTCCGGTCGCCGACGAGGACCGCTACATCGAGATCTGGAACCTGGTGTTCATGCAGGACATCAGGGGTGAGCTGTCGCCGAAGCTGGGGCACCCGCCGATCGGCACGCTGCCCAGCAAGAACATCGACACCGGCATGGGCGTCGAGCGGGTGGCCTGCCTGCTGCAGGGCGTGGAGAACGTCTACGAGACCGACCTGGTGCGGCCGGTCATCGCCAAGGCCGAGGAGCTCTCCGGCCGCCGCTACGGCGCCAACGCCGAGGACGACGTGCGCTTCCGCGTCATCGCCGACCACGCCCGCTCCGGCGTGATGCTGGTCGGCGACGGCGTGACCCCCGGCAACGAGGCCCGCGGCTACGTGCTGCGCCGGTTGCTGCGCCGGATCATCCGCTCCACCCGCCTGCTGGGCGTGCAGGAGCCGGTGCTCGGCGAGTTCAGCAAGGTCGTGCGCGACGCGATGGCGCCGAGCTACCCGGAGCTGGTCACCGAGTTCGACCGCATCGACTCGGTGATGCGCAACGAGGAGGAGGCCTTCCTGACCACCCTGACCGCCGGGTCGAAGATCTTCGACGTGGCGGTGGCCGAGACCAGGAAGGCGGGCGGCGGCCAGCTGTCCGGCGACAAGGCCTTCCAGCTGCACGACACCTACGGCTTCCCGATCGACCTCACCCTGGAGATGGCCTCCGAGCAGGGGCTGAGCGTCGACGAGCAGGGCTTCCGAAACCTGATGGCCGAGCAGCGCCGCCGGGCCAAGGAGGACGCCAAGGCGCGCAAGACCGGCCACGGCGACCTGTCCACCTACCGCACGCTGCTGGACGAGCACGGCACCACCGAGTTCATCGGCTACACCGACCTGCAGGCGCGCAGCCGGGTGCTGGGCCTGCTGGTCGACGGCCAGCCGGCGAAGTCCGCGGCCGCGGGCACCGAGGTCGAGCTGGTGCTCGACCGCACCCCGTTCTACGCCGAGGGCGGTGGCCAGATCGCCGACACCGGTCGGCTGGTCGGCCCCGGCGTGGCGGTCGAGGTGCACGACGTGCAGCGCTCGGTGCCCGGCCTGTTCGTGCACCGGGCCAAGGTCGTCGAGGGCGAGCTGGGCGTGGACACCACGCTGGAGGCCGCGGTCGACCAGGCCCGCCGCCACGCGATCGAGCGGTCCCACTCCGCGACGCACCTGGTGCACGCGGCGGTGCGCAGCGCCTACGGCAAGCGCGCGGCGCAGGCCGGTTCGCTGAACTCGCCGGGCCGGATGCGGTTCGACTTCACCGCCCCCGCGGCGGTCTCGGCCGGGGTGCTCTCCGGTGTCGAGGAGGAGGTCAACGACTACCTGCAGAGCGACGTCGAGGTGCAGACCTACAACACCACGATGGACCGGGCCATGGAGCTCGGCGCGGTCGCGCTGTTCGGCGAGAAGTACGGCGACCAGGTCCGGGTCGTGGACATGGGCGACTACTCCCGCGAGCTGTGCGGTGGCACCCACGTGCCGCGCATCGGCCGCCTCGGCGTGGTCAAGCTGGTCGCGGACTCCTCGGTGGGGTCGGGCGTGCACCGCGTCGAAGCGCTGGTCGGCATGGACGCGATGCGCCACATCAGCAAGGAGCACCTGCTGGTCAGCCAGTTGGCCGAGCAGTTCAAGGTGCCGGCCGAGGAGCTGCCGGAGCGCATCAGCGGCGTGGTCTCCCGGCTCAAGGCCGCGGAGAAGGAGATCCAGCAGCTGCGCGTCGCGCAAGTCCTGCAGTCCGCCGGTGAGCTTGCCGGCAAGGGCACCGACGTGCACGGCGTGACCGTGGTCGCCGAGCAGGTGCCGGACGGCGTGGACGGCGGCGCGCTGCGCGCGCTGGCCGGGGAGGTCCGCGGGCGGCTCGGCTCCCGCCCCTCCGTGGTGGCGCTGTTCTCCGCCGAGGACGAGAAGGTCAGCTTCGTGGTCGGCGTCAGCGACGCGGCCCGTGACCAGGGCCTCGCGGCCGGCAAGCTGGTGCCCGGCTTCGCCGCCGAGGTCGGCGGGCGCGGCGGCGGCAAGCCGGACATGGCGCAGGGCGGCGGCTCGAACCCGGCCGGGATCACCGCCGCGATCGGCGCGCTGCGCAAGGCCGTCGACCAGGTGGTGGCTGGCGGGTGAGCGAGCACCAGCAGGTGGAGCCCGGACCGGGGCGTCGGCTCGGCGTCGACGTCGGTGCGGTCCGGGTGGGTGTCGCGCTCAGCGACCCCGCACCGATGCTGGCCACGCCGTTGATCACGCTGAAGCGGGACGAGGCGGGCGGCAGCGACTTGGCGCAGCTGGCCGCGCTCGTCACCGAGCACGACGTGGTGGAGGTCGTGGTGGGCCTGCCGAAGACGCTGGCCGGCCGCCACGGCACCGCCGCGGAGATCGCGCAGTCCTACGGGTCCGCGCTCGCGGAGCGCATCGAGCCGGTGCCGGTGCGCTTCGCCGACGAGCGGTTGACCACCGTCACCGCGAGCCGGATGCTCTCGAAGCGCGGCGTCAAGGGGAAGAAGCAGCGCGCCGTGGTGGACCAGGCCGCTGCCGTGGAGATCTTGCAGGCGTTCTTGGACAGTCGGGGGAAGACGCGAGAGGACCTTTCGTGACCGACGATCTCGGACTGTTCGCCGACGAGCCCGATGACCGCAAGCGGCGCGCGCCGGACCCCGAGCGCTTCCGGCGCCGCAAGCGGCGTCGCGTGGTGACCGCGCTGGCCGGGTTGTTCGTGCTGGTGCTGGTGGGGGTCGGCGTGCTCTACGGCGCGAGCCAGCTCATGCAGATCGGCGCCTACGACGACTACGACGGCGAAGGCACCGGGGACGTCGTCATCGAGGTCAAGCCCGGCGACACCGTCAGCGCCATCGGCCGCACCCTCGCCCAGCAGGACGTGGTGGCCAGCACGAAGGCGTTCACCAAGGCCGCCGAGGAGAACCGGCAGATCAACAGCATCCAGCCCGGCTACTACCTGATGCGCGGCCAGATGTCCGGCGAGGCCGCGGTGGCGCACATCCTGTCGCCGAAGGCGAAGGTCGGCCGGGTCGACATCCGCGGCGGCATGCGGCTGGAGGACCAGCTCGCACCCGACGGCGGGCACACCCCGGGCATCCTGACCCGCCTCGCCGAGGCCACCTGCGCCGGGGAGAACCCCGCGTGCACCACCTCCGAGGAGATGCACCACATCGCCGCCACCGCCGACCTGAAGTCGCTGGGCGTGCCGGACTGGGCGCTCGAGGACGCCAACAAGGCGGAGCCGAAGCGGCGGCTGGAAGGCCTGATCATGCCCGGCATCTACGACGTCAAGCCGGGCGAGTCCGCGGAGAACGTGCTGCGCGACGTGGTCACCCGCTCCGCGGCGGGGCTGGAGGCCGCCGGTCTGCCGCAGCGCGCCGAGGGCACCGAGCACTCCCCGTACGAGCTGCTCATCATCGCCTCCATCGTGCAGAGCGAGGCGATCACCAAGGACTTCGGCCAGGTCTCGCGGGTGATCCAGAACCGGCTCACCCACCCGGTCATGAAGCTGGGGATGGACTCCACGATCAACTACCCGCTGGACAAGCCGAGCCTGCTGACCGACCCGAAGGACCGCGAGCGGCCCGGCCCGTACAACACGTACCAGAACTTCGGGCTGCCGCCGACGCCGATCTCGACGGCCAGCAAGGAGGCGCTGGAGGCCGCGGAGCGCCCAGCCGAGGGCAACTGGCGGTACTTCGTGAAGTGCTACCCGGACGGCACCTCCTGCTTCGCCGACACCTTCCAGCAGCACCAGGCCTACATCGACGAAGCGCGGGCCCGCGGTGCCTTCTGACCAGCGTCGGGCAGCGGTGCTCGGTTCCCCGATCGAGCACTCGCTGTCCCCTGTCCTGCACGGCGCCGCCTACGCCGCGCTCGGGCTGACCGGCTGGACCTACGAGCGGGTCGAGGCCGACGAGCGGCAGCTGGTCCCGTTCGTCGCCGGGCTCGGCCCCGAGTGGGCCGGGCTGTCGGTGACCATGCCTGGCAAGCGCGCGGCGCTGCAGGTCGCCGACGAGGTCAGCGCCCGGGCCGAAGCGGTCGGCGCGGCGAACACCCTGGTGCACCTGGGTGACGGCGGTTGGGCGGCGGACTGCACCGACGTCGACGGAGTCGTCGGAGCCCTGCGCGCCGCCGGGGGCTTCCGCTCCGGGCGGAGCGGGCTGGTGCTGGGAGCCGGCGGCACCGCCGCCGCGACCCTGGCGGCCTTCGCGGAGCTCGGGCTGGGCGAAGCGACGATCGCGGTGCGCGAGCCCGCGCGAGCGCGCGAAGCGGCGGAGACCGCGGAGCGCGTGGGGCTCGCGGTGCGCGTGGAGCGGCTGGACCGCGTCGCGCTCGCGGACGCCGCGGCAGCGGCGGACGTCGTGGTGTCGACGCTGCCCGCGGGGGCGCTCGACGAGCGGGTGGCGGAGCTGGCGAAGGCGCCCTGCGTGCTCGACGTCATCTACCACCCGTGGCCGACGCCGCTGGCCGCCGCGGTCACCGCGGCCGGGGGGACCATCGCCACCGGCCTGGACATGCTCCTGCACCAGGCGTTCGGGCAGGTCGAGCAGTTCACCGGCCTCCCCGCCCCCCGCCAAGCGATGCGAGACGCCCTGGCCCAAGCCACCGGCAACGAGCTCCCCCTACCCCTCTGACGCGGTTCCAACGGGGAGGAGACGTCCGATCCCCATCGAAACCGCCTGAACCCCGAACCACCCAGCACACCGGAACCCCGGCACACCGGGACCCCACAACTCCCACTGAAGTCGCGCGAGACCCCGACACACCCCGGAGTGTCCTACCCAGACACTCCGAAGGTTCCCGCAACTTCCATTGGAATCGCGTCAAACCCCGACACACCGCCGATGTGTCGGGCCCCGACATGCCGACGGGGTCCGCGAGTTCCCTTGAAATCACACGGAGTCCCGACATGCGCGGGTGTGTCGTTCCGCGGTGGTGGGCGCAAGTTCCACTGAAGTTGCGTGGGTTCGCGACATGCCGTCGGTGTGTCGGGGTCAGGACATGTCGGTGGGTTCCGCGAGTTCCACGGAGGTGATCTCACCGGACTCTCACGGGCGGCTCGCCGGATGATTCACAGTTTCAACTGAAACTGTAACCACCCGTGTGTCGGGCACCCGACGCGCCGGTGATGCGTCGGGGTGCTTTCGCTGGGACCAGCTCGTTGAGATCACCGAGTCCCGGCACGCCCCGGTGCGTCGTGGCGCGGGGGTGGAGCGGACTGCCATTGAAATCGAGTGGGTTCGCGACACGTCGCCGGTGTGTCGGGGCTGGGCATGTCGGTGGGTCCGCGAGTTCCGTTGGGATCGCGCGGCGTTCCGGTGTGGGGTGGTGTGGCGGGGTTCGGGGGCGAGCGATTGGGGTGGGGGTGCAGTTCGATTGGGACTGCGGATCAGGGGTGGGGTATGGCAACGGCCCCTCCGGTGGGGGAGCGGAGGGGCCGTTGTTGTTCGGGGCTGGGGTCAGTTGGTGTTGTCCAGGTCCGTTGCGACCAGCTGGGCGATGTGGTCCAGCGCGGCTTCCGCACCGTCGCCGTCGGCCGCCAGGACCACCTCGTCACCGAAGGACGCACCGAGGGTCATCAGACCGAGGATGCTGCCCGCCTCCACCGGCTGGGTGTCGTCCTTGCGGATGGTGATCTTGACCGGTTGCGCGGCGGCTGCCTTCGCCACCAGGGCCGCGGGTCGCGCGTGCAGTCCGACCTTGCTGGCCACGGTGACCCGTCGCTCCAACATTCAGCACTCCGTTCGTCGGGGGAATCGGGAAAGCGGTTACCGGGGTCAGTTCTTGTCGGGGCCCGGCTCGGCCTTCCCACTGGCATTATCCGTGCCGGTCTCGGCCGCGTCGCTGTCGTCCTCCTCACGACCCGGCGTGCGCAGGTTCCACTTCGTGATCACGAACCGGAACACGAAGTAGTAGATGACCGCGTAGGCGAGACCGATCGGGATCAGCCACAGCGAGTTCTGCGAGATCCCGAAGTTCAGCAGGTAGTCGATGGCGCCCGCGGAGAAGCCGAACCCGGTGTGGATGTCCAGGGCGTTGACCAGCGCCATCGACGTGCCGGTGAGCACCGCGTGGATCAGCAGCAGCGGCCAGGCCACGAAGATGAAGGAGAACTCCAGCGGCTCGGTGATGCCGGTGAGGAACGCGGTCAGCGCCACCGAGATCATCACGCCGCCGACGACCTTGCGCTGCGAGGGCTTGGCGCACTGCCAGATGGCCAGCGCCGCGGCCGGCAGGGCGAACATGAAGATCGGGAAGAAGCCGGTCATGAAGGTGCCCGCGGTGGGGTCACCGGCGAAGAACCGGGAGATGTCGCCCTTCTCCCCGTTGTAGTCGCCGAAGAGGAACCAGACGACGTTGTTCGGGATGTGGTGCAGACCGAACGGCAGCAGCAGGCGGTTGACCACGCCGTAGACGCCGCCGCCGATGACCGCGTTCTGGGTGACAGCGTTGCTGAAGGCGGTCAGCCCGGCGTCGAAGAGCGGGTAGAGCAGGCCGAGGACCACGCCGACGAACAGCATGGCGACCGCGGTGATGATCGGCACGAACCGCCGACCGCCGAAGAAGCCCAGGTAGGCGGGCAGCTTGATGCGGTGGTACTTCTGCCACAACCAGGCCGCGACCAGACCGGCGATGATGCCGCCGAGCACGCCGTAGGGGCCCTTGTTGAACACCTTGTCCGCTTCGGTGCCGGTGATCTTCCACAGCACGCCGGACAGCACCAGGTAGCCGACGGCACCGGCCAGCGCGGTCGACCCGTCGGCCTTCTTCGCGAACCCGATCGCCACCCCGATCGCGAACAGCAGGGGCAGGTAGTCGAACAGCGCGCCGCCCGCGGCGCCGATCACCTCGGCGACCGGCAGCAGCCAGCTGAAGGCCTGGCCGAGCCCCTCGGCACCGAGCAGGTCTTCCTGGCCGAGGCGCTGCAGCAGCGCGGCGGCGGGGAGGACGGCGATCGGCAGCATCAGGCTCCGACCCAGCCGTTGCAGCAGGGCGAATCCCTTCTTGTTGCCGCTCGCCGCTGTGGCGCTGGCACTCATCGGTTACCTCCTGTGTCGTGGACACCGAGTCTTCGGGGGATCCGGCTCACGATCACGTGGGCCGGATGGTCGGGCGGTGGTGGCCGGTACCGCTCGGGTCGCGGTCCAGTTGCATGGTGACCTGGTACAAGTCGCCGCGGTACCAGGAAGTCATGTCCTCGATCGGTCGGCCCTGCGCGGTGGAGACCCGGCGGAACACCAGCACCGGGCAGCCGGGGCGCACCCCGAGCAGCCGGGCGGTGTCGGTGTCGGCGCCCTCGGCGAGCACGGTCTGGGTGCCGCTCTCCAGCTGCACGTCGTAGTGGCGGGCCAGCAGGGTGTACATCGAGTCGGTGAGGTCCCGGTCGAGCAGGCCGGGCAGCAGCCCGGCGTGGTACCAGCCGCGCTCCACCGCCATCGGTGCTCCGTCGGCCTTGCGCAGCCGGTAGAGCCAGTAGGCGGGTTGGCCGGGCGCGAGGCCGAGCGCGTCGGCGGTGTCGGGTGGCGGGACCGCCTCGGTGGCTTCCAGCAGCACGGTCTCCGGGTGCATGCCGCGGCGCAGCATGTCCTCGGTGAACGACGCGAGGTGCAGCTGGGAGTCCACGCGGGGCCGGGTGGTGAAGGTGCCCTTGCCGCGCACCCGCACCAGCAGTCCTTCGGCGACCAGCTGGCCGACGGCTTCCCGCACGGTCAGCCGCGAGACGCCGTAGCGGACTGCGAGTTCGCGTTCGGAGGGGACCGGTGAGCCGGGCAGCAGCTCCTCGCTGGCCAGCTGGCGCAGGATCTCCCGCAGCTGGGCGTGCTTGGGCATCGGACCGTTGCTGAGCGCGCGTTCAGCGCGTCGACTGTCGTCTGCGGTTCCCCGCGCGGCCACGTTGCCTCCACCGGTCGGTGCTCCTGCGCCCGCCGGTGCCTTGTGGACACCGGCCACCGGGTTGAACATTGGCTGATCATCGCCGCGTTCGCCCGGTGCTGTTGACCGGAGGCACCCAGTTGGTACTGTCCGGTCTAAACCAGTCGGTTGCGAACAATGCGCCGTCATGCGATCGGGTGTCAAGACGGCTTCGAATTCGTTGCCGCATCGACACCGAGTGGCGCAAGATCGTCGCGACGCGGTCGCTCCGCGTCGTTGGTACGGGAGGAAGGGAGCACGCGGTGGCTCAGGACAAGGCCGCGGCGATCCTGGCCGCGCTTGGCGGCGGGGACAACGTTGTGGAGATCGAGCCGTGCATCACGCGGCTTCGCTGCGAGGTCGAGGACGGTTCGAAGATCGACGAGGCGGCGCTGAAGGCGGCCGGGGCGCACGGCGTGATGCTGCAGGGCTCCGTCGTGCAGGTCGTGGTGGGGCCGGAGGCGGACACCCTCGCCGAGGACATCGAGGACCTGCGGTGAGTGTCGAGGTCGGCAGCCCGGTGGCGGGCCTGGCCACCGGGCTGGCGGAGGTGCCCGACCCGGTGTTCTCGCAGGCCATGGTGGGTCCGGGCGTGGCGGTGAAGCCCTCCGGTGGACGTGCTGACGCGGTCGCGCCGATCGCTGGGACGGTGGCGACGCTGCACCCGCACGCGTTCGTGATCGCCTCGCCCGGTGGCACCGCCGTGCTGGTGCACCTGGGCATCGACACGGTCAAGCTCAAGGGCGAGGGCTTCGAGTTGCACGTGGCCAAGGGCGACGTGGTGGCGGCTGGCCAGCGCATCGTCACCTGGGACCCGTCCGAGGTGGAGTCGCACGGCTACTCGTCGATCTGCCCGGTGATCGCCCTGGAGGTGGCGCCCGAGGCGCTGGTCGACCTCCGCGAGGACGGCCAGGTGGTCACCGGGGACGCCCTGTTCTCCGTCACCGCCTGACAGCACCGAGGAGGCACCGCTGACCGGATCACCCGGTCGGCGGTGCCTGTTGTCGTTGGGTCCCGACATGCGCGAGTTCCGGGTGCCGGCGGCCGGTGGCTCCTGCGGCCATCGTGGCCGCATGGTCGTGATCGGGATCTGCGGGGGCGTCGTCGGCGTCGGCGCTGGGTGGTTCGGGCGGTGGGTGCTGGGGCGCGTTCGCCGGGGCGTGGTGGCGCCCCGGTTGTGGTGCGAGCTGGGCGTGGGGGTGGCTTGGGCCGCGGTGGCGGTGCGGGTCGTCGGCGGGATGCCTTGGTGGTGGGCGGGAGTGCCGTTGCTGCTCGGGTGGGGCGGAGTGCTGCTCGCGGTCTGCGACATCCGCGCCTACCGGTTGCCCGACGTGTTCACGCTGCCCGCTTACCCGGTGGCGTTGGTGCTGGTGGGCGTCGCGGGGCTGCACCGGCCCGGGGTGTGGGCCGGGGCGCTCGGGGGCGGCCTGCTGCTCGGTGGGGCGTACCTGCTGGTGCGGGTCGTCGTGCCGGGGGCGATGGGGCCGGGGGATGTGAAGGTGGCGGGGAGCCTGGGGTTGGCGGTGGGTGCGGTGTCGGTCGGGGCGGTGCTGGTCGTGCTCGCCGCCGCGGCCTTGCTCACGCTGGTCGCGGCCTCGTGGCGGGGGCGCGGCGCGGTTCCGCACGGCCCGGCGCTGCTCGTCCCCGCGTGGCTGGTCACTGCCTTCGCGTCGTGGTCGTGACCGAGGACCCCCGGCCGGGTTCATCGGCGACCTGACGTGGCAGGATCTATAGGCGTGCTGCGCTGGATGACCGCTGGAGAATCGCATGGCCCCGCCCTGGTGGCGGTGCTGGAAGGCATGGTGGCCGGAGTCGAGGTGACCTCGACCGACATCGCGACCCAGTTGGAGCGCCGCAAGCTCGGCTTCGGGCGCAGCCCGCGGATGAACTTCGAGGCCGACGAGCTGGAGATCATCGGCGGCGTCCGGCACGGGCGCACCCAGGGCGGCCCGATCGCGGTCCGCATCGGCAACACCGAGTGGCCGAAGTGGGAGCAGGTGATGGCCGCCGACCCGGTCGACGAGGACGTGCTGTCCTCGCTGGCCCGCAACGCGCCGCTGACCCGCCCGCGTCCCGGTCACGCCGACCTCGCCGGGATGCAGAAGTACGGCTTCGACGAGGCCCGCCCGGTGCTGGAGCGGGCCAGCGCCCGCGAGACCGCGGCCCGCGTCGCCGTCGGCACGGTGGCCCGGCAGTTCCTGCGGCAGTTGCTCGGCGTGGAGATCGTCAGCCACGTGGTCAGCCTGGGCGGGGTGGACGCCGAGCATGACGTGCTGCCCGGCCCGGACGACCTGGCGGCCATCGACGAGAACCCGGTGCGGGCCTTCGGCGACACCGCGACCGAGCGGATGATGGCCGAGGTCGAGGCGGCCAAGAAGGACGGCGACACGCTGGGCGGCGTGGTCGAGGTGATCACCTACGGGCTGCCGCCGGGGATCGGCTCGCACGTGCACTGGGACCGCAAGCTCGACGCCCGGCTGGCCGGTGCGCTGATGAGCATCCAGGCGGTCAAGGGCGTGGAAATCGGCGAGGGCTTCGCCAACGCGCACCGCCGCGGCAGCGCCGCGCACGACGAGATCTACCCCGACGAGGGCGCGAAGTGGGTGCACCGCAGCAGCAACCGGGCTGGTGGCCTGGAGGGCGGCATCACCAACGGCGAGCCGCTGATCGTGCGCGCCGCCAAGAAGCCGATCTCCAGCCTGCCACGCGCGCTGGCCACCGTGGACGTGGTGACCGGCGAACCGGCGCAGGCGATGCACCAGCGCTCGGACATCACCGCCGTGCCGCGCGCGGCCGTGGTCGCCGAGACGATGGTGGCGCTGGTGCTGGCCGAGGCCGCGCTGGAGAAGTTCGGCGGCGACTCGCTGCCGGAGACCCGGCGCAACGTCGAGGGCTACCTGGCGGCCCTGCGGGAGCGGGCCGAGAAGCGGCAGGTGCGCTGATGGCGCCGCGGGCAGTGGTGGTCGGCCCGCCGGGCGCGGGCAAGACCACGATCGGTCGGCTGCTGGCGCAGCGGCTCGGCGTCACCTTCCGCGACACCGACGAGGACGTGGAGCGCACCAGCGGCCGGGCCATCTCCGACATCTTCACCAGCGACGGCGAACCGGCGTTCCGCGCCATGGAGGAAGCCGCCGTCGAGGCCGCGCTGCGGGAGCACGACGGGGTGCTGGCGCTGGGCGGCGGCGCGGTGCTGTCCGAGCGGACCCGCGAACGGCTGGCCGGGCACCCGGTGGTGTTCCTGTCGGTCGGGCTCGCCGAGGGGGCCAAGCGCGTCGGGCTGTCCACCGCCCGCCCGTTGCTGGCCGGGGTGAACCCGCGCGCCACGTTCAAGGCGCTGCTCGACGAGCGGATGCCGATCTACCGCTCGGTGGCCGCGGTCGAGATCGAGACCGACCACGTCGAGCCGGACGAGGTCGTCGCGCAGGTCGTGGCCGCGCTGTCCGCGCGCAGCGCCGCGTCCAGCTGACGCGGTTGCGGAGCTGAGCAGAATGAGTCGAAAGCCGTCTTCACCGAAGGGACGATGATGACCGAGCCGGTGCGGATCGGGGTTGCCAGCCAGCAGCCCTACGACGTGGTGGTCGGCCGGGGGTTGCTCGGCGAGCTCGTCGACTACCTGCGCGACGCATCGGTGGTGGCGCTGGTGCACCAGCCCACCATCACCGCGACCGTCGAGGCGGTGCGCGAGGAGCTGACCGAGGCCGGGGTGGACGCCCACCGGGTGGAGATCCCCGACGCCGAGGACGGCAAGAGCCTGCAGGTCGCCGGGTTCTGCTGGGGGGTGCTCGGCAAGATCGGCATGGACCGCGGCGGTGTCGTGGTGTCCTTCGGCGGCGGCGCGGTCACCGACGTCGCCGGGTTCGTGGCCGGGACCTGGATGCGCGGGGTGCGCGTGGTGCACGTGCCGACCACGCTGCTGGGCATGGTGGACGCCGCGGTCGGCGGCAAGGCCGGCATCAACACCGAAGCGGGCAAGAACCTCGTCGGGCTGTTCCACGAGCCGAGCCTGGTGCTGGCCGACCTGGCCACGCTGGAGGGCCTGCCGCGCAACGAGCTGATCGCGGGCATGGCCGAGATCGTCAAGGCCGGGTTCATCGCCGACCCCGAGATCCTGCGGTTGATCGAGGCCGACCCGGAGGCGGCCACCGACCCGTCCGGCGAGGTGCTGGGCGAGCTGGTGCGCCGGTCGATCCAGGTCAAGGCCGACGTGGTGGCCGCGGACCTGAAGGAGTCGCACCTGCGGGAGGTGCTCAACTACGGGCACACCCTGGCGCACGCCATCGAGCGGCGGGAGCGCTACCGGTGGCGGCACGGCGCCGCGGTCAGCGTGGGCCTGGTCTTCGCCGCCGAGCTGGCGCGGCTGGCCGGGCGGCTGGACGACGAGACCGCCGACCGGCACCGCCGGGTGCTGGACCTGCTGGGCCTGCCCACCACCTACGACCCGGACGCCCTCGGCCAGCTGCTGGAGGCGATGAAGGTGGACAAGAAGAACCGCTCGGGGATGCTGCGGTTCGTGGTGCTCGACGGGCTGGCTAAGCCCGGCCGCCTGGAGGGCCCGGACCCGTCGCTGGTCGCCGCCGCCTACTCCGCGGTGACCGGCGGCGAGGCCAAGTCCACCGGAGTGCTGCTGTGAAGGTACTGGTGCTCAACGGCCCGAACCTGGGTCGGCTGGGCAAGCGGGAACCTTCGGTCTACGGCAGCACCACGCACGCCGACCTGGTCGCGATGTGCGAGGCCACGGGTGCGCAGCTGGGCGTCGAGGTCGAGGTGCGCCAGACCGACCACGAGGGCCAGATGGTCCAGTGGCTGCACGAGGCCGCCGACCAGGAGTGGCCGGTGGTGCTCAACGCCGGGGCCTGGACGCACTACTCGATCGCGGTGCGCGACGCGGCGGCGCAGCTCCAGGCGGAGCTGGTCGAGCTGCACATCTCCAACGTGCACAAGCGCGAGGAGTTCCGGCACACCAGCTACCTCTCGGACATCTCCACCGCGGTGGTGGCCGGTCTCGGTGTCGCGGGCTACCCGCTGGCGATCCGCTGGCTGGCCGAGCGCGCGAGCGCGTAGGCGCACCGGTTCCGTGGCGCGGGGGGTGGTGAGCGGGGCAGCCGGGCTGCTCTGCGTGGTGCTGGTGGCCGGTTGCACGCCGGGGGCGCCTGGCGCGCCACCCAGCGTCGAGTCGCGGGCCCAGCCGGAGCGGCTGCCCGTCGACCTGCAGGTCAGCGCCGAGCGCAGCAGCGGCGGCATCGTGCTCTCGGGCGGCATGCCCGCGCCGTACAACTACGGGCCGACGGTGCTGCAGGACGACGGTCAGTACCGGGTGTGGTGGTGCAGCCAGCTGCCGGGCATCGGCCCGCCCGGCGACGACGTCCTGCACGCCGCTTCGGGCAGCCTCGACGGGCCGTTCACCGCCTCCGGCGGAGCGCCTGCGGTGCCGGTCTTCTCCGGGCAGCCAGGCGGTTTCGACGGCATGCACACCTGCGACCCGTCAGTGGTCGAAGTGGACGGTCGCCACTACCTGTACTACACCGGCGCGGCGGGTGACGACCACGCGCACGGCAACGCCATCGGGGTGGCCAGCAGCACCGACGGCCGGTCGTGGCGGCGCGAGGCCGGGGGAGCGCCGGTCGTGACCCCGTCCGGCGAGGTGCACCGGGAGAACACCTACGGCGCGGGGCAGCCGTCCGCGCTGCACCTGGACGGGTGGTTCTACCTGATGTTCACCGACACCACGGCCTCCGGGGCGGGCTGGAACGGTGCCGGGCAGTTCGTGGTCCGGGCGCGCGACCCGGAGTTCCGCCAGCAGGTCGAGGCGTTGACCGAGGACGGGTTCCGCCCGGCCGGTGGGCCGCGGGCGCGTTCGGTGGTGGACGCCTTCAGCGCGGACTGGATGTGGGTGCCGGCGCTGGAGGCGTTCGCGATCGCCCACCAGACCGCGGAGGGCACGTCGGTGACCTTCTGGGACCGCGACTTCACCGCGCACCCCTACTCCCCGGTGCTGATCCCCGGCCCGTGGCAGGAAGGACCGGGCCTGGCCCGCCGCCCCGGCGGAACGGCTCCGGTGTCCACATCGGACCCGTGCGGCACGGTGCCGCTGGACGTTCTGCGCGCGACGGCGTTGCTGCCCGCCCCGACCGACATCCGCCACTTCGGCATCGACGTCACCGGCGTCGACGGTTGTGCCACGCCGGAGCAGGCTGCGGCGGTCCTGGACGGCTTCGCGGTCCCCTCCCCGGAACGCACCGTGGACGTGGTACGCGACGGCAAGCGGATCCGCGTCGAACGCCGCTCGGTGGCGGAGCTGCTGGTGACCCGGGTGCTCGACCGCCGGGTGCCCGCGGTGGCCGAGCTCCCGGTGGTGGCGACGATCGAGGCTGGGGCGTCGGCGCTGCGCGCGCCGAGCGGCGAGGTCGCCCTGGTGGACACCGCAGGTCGCCTGTGGACGGTCCCGCCCGAGGTGGCGGAGGCCAACGGCTCGACGGTCGTGGACGTACCACAGCAGGGGTGGACGGCCTACCCGCGCGGCGGTGACCTGCTCCGTTAGGAGTCGTGAGTGATAATGGTGGCTCTTGCGACCACCGCCACTCACGAGCTTTGAGCGGTCCCGGACGCAACCTCCTCGCGTGCCAGGCGTCTACTGGTTGGAAAGACGGTGCGAGAGAGGTGTGGATGATGATGCGGGCGAAGTTCCTCGCGGTCACGGCGGCGGCGCTGGCGGTCGGGCTGACCGCGTGCAGCCCTGGCGGGTCCGACGAGCAGAGCACGGTGAACAACGCCCTGCCGCCAGCCGTCCAGGACGATTCCGGTACCAGCGCGGTGGATTCGCCGACGGGTGAGGACCAGGGGTCGACCGCGAACTCCGCGGTGCAGCAGACCGGGCGGACCGGCGACCCCCTGTGCAAGGCCGCTGACCTCCAGCTGTCGCTCGGCCATGGCGATGGAGCCGCCGGGAGCACCTACCAGCCGCTCGTCTTCACCAACTCCAGCGACCGGGCCTGCGTGCTCCAGGGCTTCCCCGGGGTGTCCTACGTCGGTGGGGAGGACGGCCACCAGATCGGTGAGGCCGCGTTCCGCGAGGGCTCGAAGGGCGAGGAGATCAACCTCGAGCCGGGCGGCAGGGCCTCGGCGATGATCAAGTACACCAACGTGGAGAACTACGACCCCGCCGAGTGCCGGGTGGAGACCGCCAAGGGCCTGCGGATCTACCCGCCGCAGGAGACCGCGTCGCTGTTCGTCCCGTTCGAGCACGAGCGCAACGGCTGCGCGGGCTCCGGGGTCCCCGGTCACCAGCTGGCCGTGCAGACCATCCAGGCAGGCGTCTCCCAGTGACCTCTGCGCCCGACCGGCGGGTGCACCGACGTCCGTGCCGATGCGATTCCAAAGCGGATCGGACGTCCAGTTCCTGGTGGAATCGCGGGGAGTTGTCCACGAGCGCCGGTGTGTCGGGGTGCGACACGCCGTGAGGACCACAGTTTCAATTGAAACTGTGGTCCCGCTCAGGAGCGGAAGGTGCGGCGGTAGGTGGCCGGGCTGGTGCCGAGGCGGTGGCGCAGGTGCTTGCGCAGCGAGGCCGCGGTGCTCAGCCCCGCCCGCTCGGCGACCGCGTCGATCGGTAGGTCGGTGGACTCCAGCAGGTGGCGGGCGTGCTCCAGGCGTTGCTGGAGCAGCCAGTCCATCGGGCTGGTGCCGGTCTCGTCCCGGAACCGGCGAGTGAAGGTCCGTACGCTCGTCCCGGCGTGCGCGGCGATCTGGTCCAGCGTCAGCGGCTCGGCGAGGTGCTCCAGCAGCCAGGCGCGGGTGGCGGAGGTGCCGTTGCCGGACGGGTCGGGCACCGGCCGATCGATGTACTGGGCCTGACCACCCTCCCGCCACGGTGGCACCACGCTGGAGCGGGCCGCGCGGTTGGCCACCTCGCTGCCGTGGTCGCGGCGGATCACGTGCAGGCACAGGTCGATCCCGGCGGCCACCCCGGCCGAGGTGAGCACGTCGCCGTCGTCGACGAACAGCACGTCCGGGTCCAGGTCCACCGCCGGGTACAGGCGCCGGAAGTCGTCGGCGTGCATCCAGTGCGTGGTGGCCGGGCGGCCGTCGAGCAGGCCCGTCGCGGCGAGCACGAACGCCCCGGTGCAGATCGACATGATCCGGGTGCGGGCGGGCAGTCCGGCCAGGTAGTCGGCCAGCTGCGGGTCGAGGGTGCCGTCGGTGCGCGGCCCCTCGAGGTGGGTGCCGGGGATGACCAGCGTGTCCGGCGCGGTCAGGAAGTCCGGATCGGTCCCGGGCAGGATGGCGAAACCCTTGGTCGTGGTGATGGGGACGCCGTCGAAGCTGCACACCCGCACGTCGTAGAGCGGGGTGCCCGCCTCGTCGCGGGCGCCGCCGAAGATCTGCGACGGGATCGCCAGGTCGAAGCCGACGACCTCGGGCAGTCCCAGAACGGCGATGCGGTGCTGTGCGGTCGGCATGGCCGAATCTTCTCACATGTTGTCCCTCCGGTCACTGGTTCGGTGCCGCCGTCCCGGCGAGGCTGGTCAGGTGATCAGCACTGCTCCTGCGCGGCGCGTCCACCCGGCGTGGTGGATCGCGGCCGTCGCCTTCGTCGCCCTGGTGGGTGCCGCCGCGTTCCGGTCGGTGCCCGGTGTGTTCATGAACCCGCTGCACGAGGAGTTCGGCTGGCCGCACAGCGTCATCTCGGCCGCCGTCTCGCTGAACCTGCTGCTCTTCGGGCTGACCGCGCCGTTCGCCGCGGCGCTGATGACCCGCTTCGGCATCCGACGGGTCACGGTGACCGCGCTGGCGCTGGTGGCGGCGGGCAGCGGGCTCACCGTGTTCATGACGGCCAGCTGGCAGCTGGTGATCTGCTGGGGGCTGCTGGTCGGCCTGGGCACCGGGTCGATGGCGCTGGCCTTCGTGTCCACTGTGGTCGACCGGTGGTTCGTGGCGCGCCGCGGCCTGGTCAGCGGTGTGCTGACCGCGGGCAGCGCGACCGGTCAGCTGGTGTTCCTGCCGCTGGCCGCGGTCCTGGTCGAGGACCTGGGCTGGCGGGTGGCCTCGCTGGTCATCGCGGCCACCGCGTTGCTGGTCGCCGTGCTGGTGTGGCTGGTGATGCGCGAGAACCCGGCCAGCGTGGGCACCACTGCCTACGGCGCGACCGGGGACGAGCCAGCACCCGAGCGCGCCAGTGGCAACCCGGCCGCCGCCGCCCTGCGCGCGCTGCGCGACGCCGCCCGCAAGCATGCTTTCTGGCTGTTGGCAGGTGGTTTCGCGATCTGCGGGGCGAGCACGAACGGGTTGGTCAACACCCACTTCGTGCCCGCCGCGCACGACCACGGGATGCCCACCACCACCGCCGCCGGGCTGCTGGCCGTGATCGGCGTGTTCGACGTGGCGGGCACCGTGCTGTCCGGCTGGCTCACCGACAAGGTCAACCCGCGGCTGCTGCTGGCCGTCTACTACACGCTGCGCGGCCTGTCGCTGTTCGTGCTGCCGCAGCTGTTCGCACCCTCGGTGGGGGCGGAGATGGTGTTGTTCGTGGTGTTCTACGGGCTGGACTGGGTGGCCACCGTGCCCCCGACGATGGCGCTGTGCCGGGAGCACTTCGGCCCGCGCGCCTCGGTGGTGTTCGGCTGGGTCTTCGCCTCCCACCAGCTCGGCGCCGCGGCCGTCGCCAGCATCGCGGGCGTGGTGCGCGACCAGTTCGGCGACTACGCCGCGGCCTGGTACGGCGCTGGCCTGCTGTGCCTGCTGGCGACGGCCTTCTCGGTGTCCATCCGGCGCCGGGCGCCGGAGCGGGTCACCACGGGGTCAGCGTCACGGTGATGGCGGTCGGCGCGCCGTCCTGGATGTAGGAGGCGAACCCGGCCACGTCGTCGAAGGCGAAGCCGTAGGCCTTGCCGTCCTCGGTGTTCTCGTGCATCACCTTCGAGTAGTGGTTGGTGATGTCGTGCCGGTAGAAGGTCGCCGGGTCGGTGCCCGGCTGGTCGGCCGAGTCCAGCAGGATCGAGCGGTTGAAGCCCGCCCCGAGGATCGCCGCGACCGGCCCGGTGATCCCGTCGTTCGGGGCGGCGAGCGCGCCGTCGCAGAACAGCACGTCCCGGGTGGACGGGCGGCCGATCGGCTGCACGCCGCCGTCGAAGTTGAAGGTGTCGCCGGAGACCTGGCCGGTGAAGACCTTGCCGTTGTCGGTGTCCACCCGCAGTTGGGTGCCCTGGTACTTGGTCCACACCTCGTTGATGTAGGCGTCGTAGTAGGTGTCGGAGAACTTGCCGAGGTCCAGGCCGTGGCCGGGCGCGATCACCCGCAGGTCGTCCTGGCGCAGCCCGGCGAAGTCGGGGTGCTCGGCAACACCGGCGAGGATCCGCTCCCGGCCGCCGGCGGGCACCGTGCCGGTGGTCTGGTCGGCGGCGCCCCGCAGGTGGATCGACAGCGGCACGCTGAACATGTCGACCATCGTGGTGTTGCAGTACATCCCGTCGGCCTTGAGGGTGAACTCCACGGTGTCGTGCAGGATTCCGTAGTTCGGGTCGCTGTCCACCCAGCCCGCCGGGTACTGCAGCGCGGCCTTGCCGTCGCCGCCGGTGACGACCTTGAACTTCAGCTTGTCGCCGAGGGCGAAGTAGATCCGGCCGGACATGCTCGGCAGGTTCAGCGTGGTGTCGCCGCTGCCCTGCAGCGGGATGGCGTAGTCGGCGTAGCCGTCGGACCCGTTGTCGGACTCCGAGACCGGCACCAGCTGCCCTTCCGGCGTGACCCGGGACTGCTCGCCGGTGTCGAGGTTGACGCCGACGACGTAGACGTGGATGGAGGCGTTGTCGAACTGCCCGCTCTGGTTGACGATCGTCAACGGCAGCGGGACGTCCGGCGCGCGACGCCCGCCCAGCGCGGCGAACGCGGGGGAGGTGGCCAGGCTGCCGAGGGCGGGCACGGCGAGGGCGGCGGCGGAAACACCGCCGAGGAAGGACCTTCTGCTGATCACAGCGCATCCCTTCGGTCGGAATCGGTTCGGAGGGCCACAATTCTGAGGAGGTCCACACCAATGGCCACTGCGCCGAACCGACGCCGACCGCTACCCGGACCGGCCCAACCGGCGAGCCATTTCCGGACAAATCCGAGGCCTGGCGCCCTCCCGGGCCCACCGGGGGATATCCCTACTGCGGTTCCCGCCTTTCCCGGACGACCCACGCCTGCTGCTGGGAATGCGCACCCGAGGCGTCAAACGGCCCGTTCGAGCCGACCCCGCTGTGCGGTGGGCGGGTGTTCGCGCATCGGCTTCGCCGTCGGTGCCCGGGCCCCTGGCTCCGCCGTGGGTGAATGCGATTTCAACGGGAACCAGATGTCCAACTTCCATGGGGATCGCGGATCTCCGGACCCCAGGTTCCCCGGTCCGGGTGATCTCCGGGCACCACGGGATGATCTTGACCGGGGGTGCGTGAAGTGGTCGTGAGGCGGTGCGGGGCGGGGTCGCGGGGTTGGTTACCGTTGCGGTGATGGCAGAACTAGTCGCGCGCGGCGAGTCCGAGCGGGGCGAACTGGCGCTGCTGCGCCGGGGTGACGTGCTGGAGCTCCGGGTCAACGGCGTGTTCGTCATGGACACCGCGCACACCGAGACCGAGCGGGAACTCGCCACCGCCACGCTGCGCGCGGTGGACCCCCCGCAGCTGCGGGTGCTGGTCGGCGGCCTGGGGCTGGGTTTCACGCTGCGGGAGGTGCTGGCCGATCCGCGGGTGCGCGAGGCGCACGTGGTCGAGATCGAACCGGAGCTGCTCGCCTGGCACCGCGACGGGCTGGTGCCCGACACCGCCGCGGCGATCCGCGACGACCGGGTGCGCTGCCACGTCGGCGATGTGGCCGAGGTGGTCGACGCCCAGCCGCCGGGTGCCTTCGACGTCGTCCTGCTCGATGTGGACAACGGCCCCGACTTCCTGGTCTACGACGCCAATTCCGCGATCTACCGCAGCGACTTCCTCGCCCGCTGCGGCGAGGCGCTGACCGCCGGGGGCACGCTGGCGATCTGGTCCGCCGACACCTCACCGGCGCTGCGCGGTGCCCTGCGGGAGGTCTTCGGCAACTGCGAGGAGCTGGCGATCCCGGTCCGGCTCGGCCAGCACGAGACGACCTACCACCTGTTCCTCGCCGTCCGCGGCACCGTCCCGGCGCGGTGAGGCGCTCAGCCGAGCAGGTCGAGCTCCAGCAGGCTCGGTTCGAGGCTGCCCTCCAGGACCAGCAGGCGCCGCTTGGCCTCCAGCCCCGGGCCGAAGCCGCCGAGACCGCCGCCGCTGGCCAGCACCCGGTGGCACGGCACGATCAACGGAACCGGGTTGCTGCCCATGATCGTGCCGACCGCGCGCGAGGCCTCGGGGCGCCCGGAGAGCTCGGCCAGCCGCTTGTAGCTCACCGTCTCCCCGAACGGGACCAGCTCGTGCAGGGTCCGCAGCACGTGCAGCCGCAGGCCCTGCAGCGGTTCCCACTCGATCGGGACGTCGAACTCGCGGCGGCCGCGCGCGAAGTACTCGTCGAGCTGCCGGGCCGCCTCGACCGCCACCCCGGTGTCGCGGACCAGCTCCTCCTCGTACCCGCCGAGCACCGCGTCCGGCCCGGCGAAGGCGATCTGGCGCACCCCGGACGCACCGGCCACCACGGTCAGCTCGCCGACCGGGCTCGCCACCGCGCTCCACGACAGGGACACGGGCACCTCAACCTCCTAGCCGTCCGACGGCGGCAACACTAGTGCGCCGCACCGACAACGCGGGCCGCGCGAGGTCGTGGCGGCTTCCCGCCGAACTCCCGCTGACCAGGTCCCCGGGCTGGTCCGGGGGTTAGGCTCCGGAGCATGTCCGAAGCGCACTCCCACCGACGGCAAGCCCTCCGCGACCGCCTGCGCGCGCAGGAGCTGGACGCGATGCTGGTGACCGACCTGCTCAACATCCGCTACCTCACCGGCTTCACCGGGTCCAACGCCGCGCTGGTGGTGCACGCCGCGGACGAACCGGGCGCCGAGTCGCGGACGGTGTTCTGCACCGACGGGCGCTACCTGACCCAGGCCGAGCAGCAGGTCCCGGACCTGGAGCGGGTGATCGACCGGGCCAGCGACCTGACCCTGGCCCAGCGGATCGGGGAGGCCGCCGCCGAGCACCGGCGCGTGGGGTTCGAGAGCCAGCACGTCACCGTGGACCACCGGGACGTGCTCGCCGACGCCGCAGGCGAGGTGGAACTGGTGCGCGCGCCCGGCCACGTCGAGCAGCTGCGGCTGGTCAAGGACGAGTTCGAGATCGAGGCGCTGCGGATGGCCTGCGCGGCCGCCGACCGGGCGCTGGCCGACCTGATCGAGCACGGCGGGCTGCGCCCCGGGCGCACCGAGCTGGAGGTGGCCCGCGAGCTGGAAGCGCGGATGCTGGAGTACGGCGCCGCCGGGCCGTCGTTCGCCACGATCGTCGCCGCCGGGGCGAATTCCGCGGTGCCGCACCACCGCCCGACCGACGCGGTGCTGGCCCCCGGCGACTTCGTGAAAATGGACTTCGGCGCGCTGGTCGACGGCTACCACTCGGACATGACCCGCACCGTGGTGCTGGGCAAGCCCGCCGACTGGCAGCGCGAGGTCTACGAACTGGTGCGCACCTCGCAGGCCGCCGGGCGGGCCGCGGTCCAGGTCGACGCCGACGTGCGCGAGGTGGACACCGCGGCGCGCAAGGTCATCGAGGACGCCGGGTACGGCGAGCAGTTCCTGCACGGCCTCGGGCACGGCGTCGGGTTGGAGATCCACGAGGCACCGACGTTGTCGCAGCGGGGAGGCGGTAGAATCAGCGCCGGGATGGCGGTCACCGTCGAGCCTGGCGTTTATCTGGCGGGGCGGGGCGGGGTCCGCATCGAGGACACGCTGGTCGTGCGTCCCAGCACGCCGGAGCTCCTCACCTTGACGACGAAGGAGCTCGTCGCTGTCTGACGCACGTCAGGTGCGCCGACACCGTCGGAATCGCGATCCGGCGGAACACGCCCGAAGCCATCACCACAGGAGAAGATCCCCACGTGGCATCCACGAACGACCTGAAGAACGGAATGGTGCTCAACCTCGACGGCCAGCTCTGGTCCGTCGTGAACTTCCAGCACGTCAAGCCCGGCAAGGGCGGGGCCTTCGTGCGCACCACGCTGAAGAACGTGCTCTCCGGCAAGGTCCTGGACAAGACCTTCAACGCCGGGGTGAAGGTGGAGACCGCGAACGTCGACCGCCGCGAGATGACCTACCTCTACAGCGACGGCACCGACTACGTGTTCATGGACCCGGACACCTACGACCAGGTCAACATCTCGGCCGACGTGGTCGGTGACGCGGCGAACTACATGCTGGAGAACAGCAACGTGGTCGTGGCCCGCCACGATGGCAACCCGCTCTACGTCGAGCTCCCGGCCTCGGTCGAGCTGGTCGTCCAGCACACCGACCCGGGCCTGCAGGGCGACCGCTCCACCGGTGGCACCAAGCCCGCCACCCTGGAGACCGGCGCCGAGATCCAGGTGCCGTTGTTCCTCAACACCGGTGACAAGGTGAAGGTCGACCCGCGCGACGGCCGGTACCTCAGCCGCGTCAACACCAAATGAGCGCCTGCCCGTCGGCCCCCGCGGCCGGGAAGAGGGTGTGAGGTGGGTTCACGGAGTAAGGCGCGCAAGCGCGCGGTGGACTTCCTCTACGAGGCGGACCAGCGCGGCGTGGACGCGGTGACCCTGCTGTCCGAGCGGGTCGGTTCGCCGGAGGTCCCGCCGGTGGCCGAGTACACCGTCACGCTGGTGGAGGGGGTCACCGAGAACCGCACGCGGATCGACGAGGTGCTCACCCAGCACGCCGAGGGCTGGTCGCTGGAGCGCATGCCCGCGGTGGACCGCGCGGTGCTGCGGCTGGGCCTGTACGAGCTGCTGTGGCGCAGCGACGACGTCCCCCCGGCGGTGGCGATCGACGAAGCGGTGGAGCTGGTCAAGGCGCTGTCCACGGATGACTCGCCGAGGTTCGTCAACGGCGTCCTCGGCCGCATCTCGGGCATCGGCAACCGCCTGCGCAAGACGGTCCAGCAGGACTAGCAAGGACGTGCGAAGGGCGCCTCCCGCCCCCCCGGCCCCCACGGCAACCACCCCAACACCCACAAAAA
>NZ_JBEPDU010000015.1:0-127779 GCF_040300525.1 Saccharopolyspora sp. NPDC000359
CTGGCCACCACCCGCTGGATCGTGGCGATCCTGGAGAACCACCAGCAGGCCGACGGTTCGGTCCGCGTCCCGGTGGCGCTGCGCCCGTTCCTGGCGCGCGATGCTCGCCGAACTCCGCCCCGGGGCGGACCTGCGGATCACCCCGAGCGCGCTGGAAGCGCTGATCGCGCAGCCGTGGCCGGGGAACCTGCGCGAGCTGCGCGGCGTCCTCCGGGCGACCGCCGGGCACCGCTCGACCGGCGACATCACCGTCACCGACCTGCCCGCCGCCTACCGCAGCACCGGGCGCGGCGCCCGGCTGAGCGGGCGCGAACGCGCTGAGCGGGACGCCATCGCCGAGGCGCTGCGGGCCACGGGCGGCAACAAGGTGCACGCCGCGCAGCGCCTGGGGATCAGCCGCACCACCCTGTACAGCCGGATGCGGGCCTTCGGCATGCCGCGCTGAGGTGTTCAGAAGTTGAACAGTTGACCACCCCCTCCGTCGGCGATCATGTGCCCGGGTCACGACGACGGAGAGGCCGGTTGCAGCGGTCGGAGCACGCCGCGGGCCTGAGCGGCCGCAGTGGGCTCGCCGCCGGGTGCGGACGCGGGGCCCGCACCGGGTGGCCGGGCAGCAGCGGCTCCACGCCAGCCGGACGAGGGCAGTCCTGAAAGCTGGCGCAGTCGACGCCGCGCCGATCGGCACGCCGACCAGGACCTGCGCAGTCCAGCCGATCCGGGTGACGCACACGGGGGGCAGAGCCCGCCGCGCGACTGCGACCGCGCGGCGGGCTCGCTGTGCTCCCCGGCCCAGCGACCGCCACCACGCGAACCAGCCGGGCCGCGCGGGGAATCCGCGCTGTCGCGATCATGAACGTCTCCCCCGAACGTCGTCCCGCCCACCGGGACCGGACATAATGTCCACCGCTCGGCGCGGTGCGGAGCGGTGGAGGATGCGGAGATGACCGAGGGGACCGGGGCGGCCGCCCGGCGGCGGGCCCTGCGGCACACCATCACCCTGGTCTGCGTGCTGGCGATGGCCCCGCTGGCCCCGGCCGCCGTGCTGGCGAACCGGATCACGGACCGCCTGACGTGCGCCGACGGCGAGCTCACCGTAATCGGGTCGGCCGTCTACGCACCGGTCCTGCGCAAGGCCGCCGAGGACTACGCGGCGACGTGCCCGGACAGCCGGATCCGGATCGAGGCCGGCGAATCCGCCGGAGGGCTGCAGCGCCTGGTCGCCGAAGCCGAAGCGGACCGGGGCCAGGACGGCGCCCACCCCGAACTGCTGGCCATCTCGGACGGTCCTCGCGGGCACGAGCTCCCGCACCTGCGGGAGAAGCTGTTCGCCTCGGCCGTGTTCACCTTCGTGGTCAACCCGGCGGCCGGGGTGACCGACCTGTCCCGGCAGCAGATCAGGGACATCTACGGCGGGCGCATCACCTCGTGGGCCCAGGTCGGCGGGAACGACGTGCCGATCGCCGTCGCCGACCTCGGGGACAGCAGCGCGCAGCGGATCCTGCGGTACCGGGTCCTCGGCGAGCCCGAAGCCGCCTGCGAGACCGGCGCGGCCTGCGGACCGCAGGTCGGCCGCGACTCGCTGCGCAGCGTCGCGGAGACCCCGGGCGGGTTCGGCTTCGCCGTGGTCGGCGCCGCCGACCACCCGGGCGTGCGCCCGGTGCGGATCGACGGCGAGCCCGCCCCGGAGGAGGCCACCACCATCGGGCGGTACCCGTTCCGGCAGGCCGGGTACGGCTACACCTACGACGACGCCCGCGCCGGTTCCCTGGCGACCGGCTTCCTGAGCTACCTGGTGAACAACCCGAACGACCGCTGATCTGGGCTAGTGGGCGCAGATCACCGCGACAGGGCAGTGCGCCCGGTGCAGGACTCCGGAGGCGACCGAGCCGAGGAGCAGCGCGGCGAACAGGCCTCGGCGGTTCCGGTGCCCCACGACGAGCAGTTGCGCCTCGTGAGCTCGTTCGGTCAGCGCCGCGACGGGGTGGCCGCGCGGGGTGTGCCTGCGCACCGCCACCTCCGGGAACTGCTCGCGCCACCCCGCGAGCTGGACGCCGAGGCTGCGCTCGGCTTCCGCCCGGGCTTCGGCCAGCTCCTCCGGCGGCGCCAGCACCACCGAGCCCTCCGCGCCCGGCGCCTCCCACACGCGCATCACCGCGAGCTGCGCTCGGCGGGTGGCCGCCGCTTCGAAGGCGAACTGGAGGACGTGCTGGCCGTGCGGGGTGTCGTCCACGCCCACCAGCACCGGACCACTCCGGCGGTGTTCGCGGACGACCACGACCGGGCAGTGGGCGTGCATGGCGACCTTGGTGCTGACCGAACCCAGCAGCATCCCGCGGCCGCGCGCGCCCAGCACCAGGAGCTGAGCGCGCTCGGAGCACTGGATCAGCTCGGCCGCCGGGCGGTCGCGGGCGAGCTCCGCGCTGATCTCCGTCGCCGGGCTCGTGCCGCGGACCTGGTCGAGGACGCCGTCAACCACTTCCGCGGCTCTGTCGTCGATGAGGACGATGCGCACCGCTGCCCCGCGGAGCTCGGCTTCCGCGACAGCCCACCCCAGCGCCGCGGCTGACTGCTCGGAGCCGTCCACCCCGACGACCACGGGTTCCTCCGCGCGCATGCGCCCCCCTCGATCACCGGAAATTGCGCAGAACAGGACAAATCGACCACGGTGTCGCGCTCAGGATGGCAGACCGGCACCCACGCGCCCACTCGCGGCGAACCCGACCAGGCGTTATCGCGTCGGAGGCGAGTTCCGCCGACGACGTACGGCCGCAGCCAGGACGTCCAGGCAGTCCGCGGTCGTGGGCCAGTCCAGGCAACCGTCGGTGACGCTCACGCCGTAGCGCAGCGGCGTGGTGCCGATGTCCTGGCGGCCCGCCCCCAGGAAGGACTCGATCATCACTCCGCGCAGGCCATGGTTCCCGGCCGCGACCTGCACCGCCAGGTCGTCGACCACGCCCGGCTGGCGGCGGTGGTCCTTGCCGCTGTTGCCGTGCGAGGCGTCCACCACCACGCCGGTGTCCAGGCCCGCGGCGGCGAGCTGGTCGAGCGTCGCGCCGACGGACCCGGCGTCGTAGTTGGGCCGGGCGCCCCCGCGGAGCACGACGTGGCAGGCGGGGTTCCCGGCACCGACCACCACCGAGGGCGCACCGCTGGTCGCCATGCCCGGGAAGGTGTGCGGTGCTCGCGCGGCGCGCACCGCGGCGACCGCGACGTCGACGTCCCCGGTGACCGCGTTCTTCATCCCGACCGGCACCGGCAGCGCCGAGGCGAGCTGGCGGTGCGGCTGGGAGGCGACCGTGCGCGCGCCGAGCGCACCCCAGGAGATCAGGTCGAGCACGTACGGGGCGAGGAACGGGTCCACGAACTCGTAGGCCAGCGGGAGGCCGGAGGCCGCGGCGCGGACCAGGAAGCCGCGACCGGTCGCCAGCCCGGCGGCGAGGTCGCCCCCGCCGTCCAGGTGCGGGTCGTGCAGCAACCCCTTCCAGCCGACCGAGCTGCGCGGCTTCTCCAGGTAGGCGCGCATCACCACCAGGAGGTCCTGGTGGTGCGCGGCGGCAGCCCTCGCCAGCTCGTGCGCGTAGTGCAATCCAGCTTCCGGGTCGTGCACGGAGCACGGCCCGACCACCACCAGCAGCCGGTCGTCCACGCCCTCGACGATCGCCCGGACCGCTCGCCGGTGTGCCGCCACCTGACCGCGCAGCCGCTCATCGCACGGGAACCGCTCAGCCAAATCAGCGGGCGCGGGCAGCGGACCGAGGACCTGCGCCGAGCTGTCCGGCCACGCCGGGGCGGGCGGTTCGTCGACAGCGGGCAGGTCGAGGGGTACCGCGGGTCCAGCCATGCCGACGAGCTCCTCCTCCGTCGCGAGTCCTCCAGCGGCCAATACCACGCCGCTTGGGTTAGCCTAACCTAAGGACAGCGGCGGCAGGGTTCACGTGATCAACGGAACAACCCGGCACGAACCCCGAAATCCACTGTGGACACCCGGAGGCGACTCACCGCCGCAGCGAGCAGATCAGCGGCTCGCGGTCGCCGCCACCCCCGAGCAGGACCACCTGGCCGCCGTCGGCGGCGGCCGTGCAGACGATCTGGTCGACGGCGAGCGCGGACAACTCGCCGGGTGCTGCCGTCGAGGTGATCGCCGTGCGCCCGGAGACGTCGGTGGTCACCGAGAACGGACCGGCCGACGGCGGGACCGCGCTGGTGAGGCCGCGGGCGCGCTCCTCCCCCGTCGGCCCTCGCGCCAGCAGCTCCAGCGCCTCCGCGCGCGACATCGGCCCGACCGGGCGCGTCACCGCGGCGAGCCGCCCTCCCGACACCAGGTACAGGGTCGTGGTGGTGGCCGGGTCCGCGACCCCGCTCGGCGGCGCGACCCCGTGGATGATCCCGCTCGGTTGCACCCCGCAGCCGCCGAGTACGACCGCCGCCCCAGCGGCGAGCAGCAACCGAAGGCCCCGCGCTCGCGTCATCCGGTCCCGCTCCCGTCTCCCGCTCGGCGCGGCAGGCGCAGCGTGAACACCGCCCCGCCGTTCGGATCGTTGGCCGCGAACAGGTCCCCGCAGCGCTCGCCGTCGCGGTGCAGGACCGCGTTCTCCCGCGCGATGGCCAGGCCCAGTCCGCTGCCCTCGGAACGCGCCCGGGCGGCGTCGGCCTTGTAGAAGCGGGAGAACACGTGCGGCAGCACCTCGGGGTCCAGACCCGGTCCGCTGTCCCGGACCTCGACGGTGGCCCACTCGGGGTCCGCGCCCAACCGCACCGACACCGGCGCCGCGCCGTGCCGCACCGCGTTGCCGACCAGGTTGGCCACCACGACGTCCACCCGCCGCGGGTCGACCACGGCGGTGACCTCCGGGAGCTCGGCGTCGACCAGGTCGGTCCAGCCGCGCGTCCGCAACGTCGCGCGCACCACCTCGGCCAGGTCCACCTCGTCCAGGGTCAGCGCCGCGGTCCCCGAGTCGAACCGGCTGATCTCGATCAGGTCGTTCACCAGCCGCCCCAGGTTGTGGATCTCCTGGCTGACCAGGCGGGCGGCCGCGCCGAGGTCCTCCGGGAGCCGGTCGGCGTCCTCGTCGAGGATGTCGGTCACCGGTGTCACCGCGGCCAGCGGGGTGCGCAGCTCGTGCGACACGTCGGCCACGAAGCGCTGGGCCTCGGCCTTCATCGCGCGCAACTGCGCCACGTGCCGCTCCAGCTCCGCCGCCATGTCGTTGAAGGTCCGCGCCACTTGGGCGAGCTCGTCGCTGCCGCGGACCGAGATGCGGGTCCCCAGGTCGCCACCGCCCAACCGCTGCGCCGCGGCGCTGAGCTCGCGGACCGGGTGCAGGACACCGCGGGCGGCCAGCAGCGCGAGCACGACCGCCAGCACCAGCGCCGCCCCGCCGATGCCCCAGGACCACATCGCCAGGTGGTCGATGCTCTCCTGCTCGGCGAGCAGGTCGCGCACGGTGTAGACCTCGATCCCGGACGGCTGCACCGAGCCGTCCGGCTGCACGACCAGCAGCGGTGCGCCGATGACCAGCATCGGCATCCCGTTCGGCCGGATCCGCTGCCAGACGAGCTCGCCGCGGGCCACCTCCTCTCGCAGTTGCGCGGGGATGACCTGCAGCGGGGTGTCGATGCGCGAGTGCGCCCCGCCGTAGAACGCGGCCGCGGAGACGTCCCGCTCCCGCACAAGATCGGCGATCTCCTCCAGCTCGGCCGGCCCTGGCGCGAGGTTCCGCAACGGGTACAGCGTTTCCAGGCGCGTCGTCATGGCGTGCACCGCGGCGTCCTGGGACTGCTGCAGTACCAGGTTGCGCGCCTGCACATAGCTCGCACCGGCCACTGCCGCCGCGGTGACCACGCTCAGCAGCGCGAAGGCGAGCAGCAACCGGGTGCGCAGTCCCCACAACCGGCTCACAACGGTCCGAACCGGTAGCCGAAGCCGCGCACCGTCTGCACGTACACGGGTGCGCTCGAATCGTCCTCGATCTTCGCGCGCAGGCGCTGCACGCAGGCGTCCACCAGCCGGGAGTCGCCGAGGTAGCCGTGGTCCCACACCGATTCCAACAGCTGCTGGCGGCTGTGCACCCGCCCCGGGGTGGCGGACAGCTCCAGCAGCAACCGCAGCTCGGTGGGCGTCAGGCCAACCCCGGAGCCGCGCTTGGTCACCACCAGGCCCGCCCGGTCGATCACCAGGTCGCCGTGCTGCTCGGCCGGGTCCTGCTCCCGCCCGGCGCGCCGCAGCACCGCGCGGATCCGCGCCTCCAGCACCCGGGCCTGCACCGGCTTGACCACGTAGTCGTCCGCGCCCGCCTCCAGCCCGGCCACCACGTCCACGTCGTCGCCGCGAGCGGTCAGCATGATGATCGGCACGGTGCCCGTGGCCTGGATGCGGCGGCACACCTCGAAGCCGTCGATGCCCGGCAGCATCAGGTCCAGCACCACCACGTCCGGTCGGTCGGTGCGGATCCGCTCGAGGCCGAGCTCGCCGCTGCCCACCGCGTCCACCCGGTGCCCCTGCCTGGTCAGGGCGAGCTCCAGGCCTTTCCGCACACCAGGGTCGTCCTCGATCAGCAGCACCTTCGGCACGCCGGTCAGTATCACACCTGCCTCCAGCGCCGCTCCGCCGACGCTGCCACGCACCCGCAGGCGGCTGCCAGCAGCGCTGCTCCGGCCACGTCGCTGAACCGGTGCCAGCCCGCGATCACCGTCGCCGCCCCGACCGCCGCCACCACCGCGGCACCGGGCACCGCGCACCACCACCGCGCACGCGGCGGCAGCGCGATCAGCAAAGCGAACAGCAGTCCCGCCGCAGCGGCGACATGCCCACTGGGGAAGCTGTTGTGCGTCGTCGAACCAACCAGCTCCAGGTCGGGTCGGGGCACCACGACCTTGAGCAGCCGGGACGCCGCGATCGAGGCGCCGACCGCGACCGAACCAGCGACGGCGGCGCGCAGCCTGCCGCCGAAGGCGCCCACGACGAGCACGGCGGCGAGCAGACCGGCCAGCACCAGCGGATCCCCCGCGACGGCGAGCAGCGCTCGCGCGTTCTCGTAAGCAGCGCTGCCGGGGTCGGCCCGGTGCAGGACCTGCTCGTCGAGCAGCTGGCCAGGCGGCGTCCACACGAACAGCGCGCAGAGCGCGCCGAGAGCGAGCAGGCAGGTCAGCGCAGCGGGGAGCAGTCCGCCCCCTCGGTGCGCGGCCCGGATCGGGCGCGTCGATTCCACAACCACGCCGACCAGCGTCAACGAGCGGTGTCCACACCCCGTCCCGGTCATGTCATGGTTCTGTCACGAAACTGGGCGCGCGGTGCCCTATCCTCTCGGCCGGAGGTGTGAGGGCGCCTGGTGGCCCCCGCGGTCTTCAAAACCGACGTGGCCGAGCACCTCGGCCAGGCGGGTTCGATTCCCGTCCACCTCCGCCACACGTCACCTCCGCGCCCGCAGCCCGGCGATGAGCACCGCCAGGCCGAACTCGAAGTGCCGGGTGAAGTCCGTGCTGGTGAGCGCGGGCAGGCTGGCCGCGAGGTGGGGGTAGGCCCCAGCCGCCACCGCACCGGCGAGGACGTCGGGGCTGCTGCTGCCCGGCTGGAGCGCGGCCTGCTCCTCCAGGGTGTGCCCCACGGTGAAGTTGACCGTGGTGTGGAGCGCCCGCGCCGCGTCGTCGTCGGGGAAACCCGCCGCGCGCATGACGCCGACGACCGCGTCGGCGAAGCCGAGGGTGTTCTCCCCCGTCGAGTGCGTCCCGGCGAACACCCGCGCACCGTCGCGATGGGCGAGCAGGGCGGTGCGCATCGCGCGGGCCAAGGCGGCCAGCTGCTCGCTCCAGTCGCCGCTCCCCGCGGCGGCATCCGCGACGCCGTCCATCATGCGCTCGGCCATCGCGGTCAACAGGTCCTGCTTGGTCGCGAAGTAGCGGTACAGCGCGCCGGCCTGCACGTCCATCGCATCGGCGAGCCGCCGCATGGTGAGCGCGTCGAGTCCTGACCGGTCGAGCAGGTCGAGGGCGGTTCGCAGGGTGCGCGCGCGGTCGAGTCGCGGAGGCCTGCCGCGGGCCGGGCTTGCCGGGGAGCTCATGGTCCGCACTATAGTGAACGTCGTTCACGTGAACAATGTTCACTAATGACAGGAGGGCAACTCCGATGAGCACCGATGTGATCGTCACCGGCGCGGGGCCGACCGGGCTGATGCTCGCGTGTGAACTCGCGCTGGCCGGGGTGCGGACCCGGGTCCTGGAGCGCCGCGCCGAACCGCAGCGGAACTCGCGGGCGCTCACGCTGCACCCGCGCAGCCTCGAGCTGCTGGACCAGCGCGGGCTGCTCGACCGGTTCCGGGTGCTCGGCCGAACCGCGCCCGGGTGGCACTTCGCCCAACTCCCCACCCACCTGGACTTCTCCGCGCTGGACTCCCGGCACGGCTACACGCTCCTCCTCCCCCAAGCCCGGACCGAGGCGCTGCTCGCGGAACGGGCCCGCGAGCTGGGCGTGGAGATCCGGTACGGGTGCGAGGTCGTCGCCCTGGACCAGGATGGGGACGGGATCTCAGCGCAGGTGCGGCACTCCCGGGGCATCGAGGAGCACCGCGCCCGGTTCGCGGTGGGGTGCGACGGCGCGCGCAGCCGGACGCGGGAAGCTGCCGGAATCGGCTTCCCCGGCACCAGCGAAACCCTCACCGGTGTGCTCGGCGACTTCGCCGTGATCGACGACAACCCGGCGGTCCTCGCCGCGGCCCGGGCCGGTGGCGTCGTGGTCGCGCCGCTGGAGGACGGCCTGACCAGGCTGGTGTGCGTGGATCCGGAGCGCATGCGGGTGCCGTCCCGCGAGCCGGTGTCGCTGACGGATTTCCGCGCCTCGCTGGTCCGGATGTGCGGCTCCGACTGCGGTGTCGCCGAACCCCGGTGGCTCTCCCGGTTCGGCAACGCCACCCGCCTCGCGGACAGCTACCGCCGCGGCCGGGTCCTGCTGGCGGGCGACGCAGCCCACATCCACTTCCCCGCAGCGGGCCAGGGGTTGAACACCGGTCTGCAGGACGCGGTCAACCTGGGCTGGAAGCTGGCTGCCGAGGTCCACGGCTGGGCGCCGCCCGGGTTGCTGGACAGCTACCACCAGGAACGCCACCCGGTCGGCCAGGCGGTCACCGAGAACACCGAGGTGCAGACGCTGCTGGCGGAGCTGGCGCTGGTCCCGCAGTACCAGCGGCCCGCCGCGGCGCTCCGCGGGCTCCTCGACGAACTCCTGCGCATCGAGGCGGTCAACCGCAGGCTCGCCGACCAGGTGTCCGCGCTCGGCACCAGCTACCCGCCAACGAGTCCCGACGCCGATCCGATGGTGGGACGGCGCATGCCCGACATCGGGTTGACCACCGCCGCGTCCAGGGCCACGCGGGTCCACGAGCTGCTGCACGAGGGCCGGTTCGCGCGCCTGGACTTCGCGGGTGACCCGGAGCCGGGGACGGGCTGGGGCTCACGAGTCGGAGCCACCACCGTCGCGCAGTGGGACGACCACCCGGACCTGGCGGGCGTGACCGAGGTCCTCGTCCGCCCCGACGGTCACATCGCCTGGGCCACGCGCACCGCCGACCTCGACGTTCGCCGCGGCGAGCGGCAGGAGGCGCTCCAGGCCTGGGCTGGAACTCCTCGCTGAGCGCCAACCGGCCCAGGCTGCGGGTTCAAGCCGGGGTGATCAGGTAGGCGATGCCGCCGCTGCCGCTCTTGACCTCGCCGTCGGCGTCCTTCCGCCTGGTCCGCAGCCAGACGGTCTCGAACTGCTCGCGCGGGTAGACGTTGCGGACCGAGGCATCATCGGAGGAGGCCGGGTCGTTGACGATGACGTCGCCGTCCTCGGTGAACCCGACGACGACCAGGATGTGGCCCTCGGTGCCGTACCCCGCGCCGTCGAGCTCCCCCTCGCGAAACGACTGCGAGGTGATCACCGGGACTCCCGCGAGGATGTGCTGTTCGACTTCGACCAACGAGCGCAGGCGGGTGATGCGCGCTTCCAGCCCGTAGGTGGCGGCGTAGGCCGCGTTGAACGACCAGTTGCCGGTGCCGTCGTAGGCGTGGTCGAAGGTCTGCCTGGCGGCGTGGTCCACCACCCGGTCCGGGTGGGACGGGTCGATCCAGGAGAGCTCCGCGTCTGACGGGTGCTTCCCCCAGTGCTCCACCACCATCTGCGTGGCAGCGGGGCTGCACCACGCCTCACCGCCCCCGCCGTACTGCGGGAAATGTCCTCTGTGGATGTTCTGCGAGTAGCGCGGCACGGGGAGCTCGACACCCCACGCCCCGCCGGGCCCCGAGGTGGGGACCTCGAACCGGTCCGGGATCGCCGAAGCCATCGCGCCGACCAGCGACAGCGACGGCGACGCGGAGCTGCCGACCGCCCGGTGCAGGATGACCCGAAGCTGGTAGCCGACCAGCTCCGAACCGGGGTTCGCGGTGAAGGTGTCCACCGAAACGGCCCCGTGCGCGTCGGACTGCCCGTCCACGCTGGTGCGGTGGATGTCTGCATCGCCCGACGCCCACTGGCCCATCACGTACCAGCCGGTGTCCACCCCACCCGCGGTGCGCCCCCGCACCTCCACCTGCACCCAGGTGCCTGGTGGTGTCGAGGCGTTCCACGAGGTCACCAGCTGGGTGGCGGGGAAACCGGTCGGGTGCGGCGGTGAAGTCCACCTGGCGTACTCGTAGTCGCGCGGGCTCCCGCCGGGTGCCGGGTGCCGGACGGTGCCGAGCGGGCGTCCGATCCGGAGGTCGTCCCCGTCGACGCTGGTCCCCTCGGCCGCACCAGAGCGGAAGTCGGGCGCGGAGCTCCACTCGTGGAAGTCGACTTCGGCCGCCCGCGGTGCCGCCTCCCCACAACCAGCCACCGCCAGCACCGCCGCGCCCACGACAGCCATCAGCACGATCGTCCTGCGCATACCCGACACCCCGCTCGTCCCGCGCACCACCGGACCACAGGTTCGCACGGCCCGCTCGGCTCCACTCGCAGAACCGGCCGTGCCCCACCGAACGCCCCAGCTGGCCGACCGGTGGACGCCGGGTTCAGCGCACGCAGCCCCACGACCTCCGGCCACCGGAACTGCGACCTGTTCCCCGCGAGCGAACAACTGCTCGTGAACGCAGCAAATCCACCTCGGCAACCAGCGGAGGAGCACCGCCCTCCACAGTGGTCGGAGCACAGCTGCTGGGCCATCTCGCCGAACGTCACTGCGACACCTGCTACCTGCGTGAACGATGCCGGTCCCGGTGGCCGTGTCCTCCCCGAGCGCTCCGTGCGCGCAACCCTCGACCCACGCGGAGGACCGCCATGACCACGAGCCGAACCCGGCGCCGCATAGCCACGGGCACCCTCGCCCTCGGCGTGAGCATCGCCGCCATCACCGCCCCGCACGCCTCGGCCGACATCCCGCCTCCAGAGGAGGGCTGGACGCTGACCTTCGGTGACGACTTCACCGGCGAAGCCGGCACCCCACCCTCCCCGGACTGGATCGTCGACACCGGCACCTCCTACCCGGGCGGCCCGGCCAACTGGGGCACCGGCGAGATCCAGAGCTACACCGGTGACCCGGCCAACCTCGCCCACGACGGCAACGGCAACCTGCGGATCACCCCGCTACGCGACGGCGCGGGCAACTGGACCTCAGCGCGGATCGAGACCCAACGCGCCGACTTCAAGGCCGCCGAGGGCGGCGTGCTGCGCATCGAGGCACGCCTGCAGGTCCCCAACACCAGCGGTGAGGCCGCGCTCGGGTACTGGCCCGCGTTCTGGGCGCTGGGCTCGCCCTACCGCGGGAACTACTGGAACTGGCCCGGCATCGGCGAGTTCGACGTCATGGAGAACGTCAACGGCAAGAACGAGACGCACGGGGTCCTGCACTGCGACGTCAGCCCCGGTGGTTCCTGCAACGAGACCGAGGGGCTGGCCGGCAGCTCGCCCTGCCCCGGCCAGACCTGCCAGGCCGGTTTCCACACCTACCGCTTCGAGTGGGACCGCACCGGCGACACCGAGGAGCTGCGCTGGTACGTCGACGGCCAGCAGTTCCACTCGGTGGGCGAGTCGCAGATCAGCCCGCAGGCCTGGGCGGACATGACCTCCCACGAGGGCTTCTTCCTGCTGCTCAACGTCGCGGTGGGCGGGGCGTTCCCGGACAAGGACGCCGGTTTCGCCACCCCGACCCCGGCCACCGAGCCGGGGCACCCGATGCTGGTCGACTACGTGGCGGTCTACAACCGCTGATGCTCGCGGTGGGGCGGCGCCGAGCACTCCCCGGCGCCGCGCCACCTCAGTTCTGCACGACGGCGAACGGCTGCGGCTCGAGCGGCTCACCGCCGCTGCCGGTGCCGACCAGGCGCCCGTCCGGGAGTTCGGCGCCGTGGCGCAGCGCGCCCTCCGGTGGCCCGTCGACCTGCTGCCACCCGGTGCCGTCGTAGCGCAGCAGCGCGTCCGGGCTGAGGTTCCACAGCGCTCCCCCGGCCCGTACGAGGTCCCCGAGCTTGCTGACCTGCACCGGGGGCTCCTGCCGGGTCCACGCCACGCCGTTCCAGTGCATCAGGACCGGTTGGCTGGCTTCGGGCGTGTCGTAGGGCGTCTGGGTCGCCGAGAGCCAGACGTCATCCGGCCGGAACGCCGCGACGTCGTGCACGGTGAGGTAGTCGGACTCCCCGGTGCCCAGCGGCGGCAGCGGGACGTGGGTCCACTGCGCGCCGTCCCAGTGCATCGAGACCAGCTGCTGCGGTCGGTCGACCGTGGTGCCCACCATCCAGAGGTCGTCCGGAGCCGCCCCGCCGATGCTGGCGAAGTCCTGCTCGTCGGTCCCTGGCGGCAGCGCAACCCCCTGCCAACCACCGTCGACCCAGCGCACGGCGAAGCTCCGCGAGATCGGGTCCTCGCCGTCGCGGTAGGCCCGGCCGATGGTCCAGACGTCGGGGCCTACGGCGGCGACGTCGCTGGGCGAGACGCGCGGGGCGTCGGGCACCTCGAGTGGCACCTCAGTCCAGCCCTGGCCGTCCCAGTGCAGCGTCGCGCCCGTGCTGACCTTCGAGAACCGGCTCACCACCCAGGCGTCGTCCGGCCCGGTCACCGCGGAGGAGACGACATCGCCGATGTCCGGCATCGCCACCTCGACCCAACTACCGCCCTCCTCGCGGTGGAAGCCCTGCGCGGTGATCGACATCGGCGAACCGGGCGGGCTGTAGCTGCCGAACGCCCAGGTCTGCCCGCCGCCACTGGACACGGTGGTCACGTAGGAGGCCATGTCGGGCCTGCTCGGGAACTCCTCGGCGGTCCAGCTGCCCTCCGCCAACGCCGTGCCCGCCACACCGACGACGGCGACCACCGCCGCGGCCAGCGCCGCTCCGCTCCGTCTCGACATCGCATCCCCTCAACCGGTGAACACCTTCCCCGGTGAGACGCCGACCGCACGGGTCAGGTTGCCAACCGACCGAAAACCGCTGGGAGCACCCGCCCCGACCTGGGTAGCTTCCACCGCGCAGCCGGTAGGTCAGCTCGCAGCTCTAGCGCGTGGTGCCGAGCAGCAGGCAGACCGGGCTTGGGGTTGAGAAGGGTTGGCCTGTTGGGGTGAGGGCTCCGGTGCCCGGGTCGACCCGGAAGGTCGTCACCGTGTTGGCGTACTGGTTACTCGCCAGCATCCAGCGGGAATCGGGGGTCATCGCGATGTGGCGGGGCCAACTGCCCCCGCACGGAACCGCGTCCAGCAGGCGGAGGCGTTCCCCACCGGATTCGACGGCGAAGCGGGCGATGCTGTCGTGGCCCCGGTTCGAGACGTAGACGAAGCGGCCGTCCGGGGAGATCACGATCTCGGCCGGGAAGTTGTCCGGGGCACCCGGCGGGACGGTGGGGACCACCTGGCCCGGCACCACTTCTGGGCGGTCGGCGTCGAAGGCGCAGACCGTCACCGTGGAGTCGAGTTCGTTGGCCACGTACAGGAAGGGCGCCTCCGGGTGGAAGACCAGGTGCCGCGGTCCCGCGCCGGGGGCCAGCGCGGTGTCGGCGACCGGCTCCAGCTTCCCGGTGCTGGTGTCGAGGGCGTGCACGTGGATGCGGTCCGCGCCGAGGTCCGGAACCAGCAGGTGGCGGCCGTCGGGGGTGGGGGCGACCATGTGCGCGTGCGGCCCCTCCTGGCGCCCCGGGACCGGACCGCTCCCCTCGTACTGGACGAGATCGGTCTGCGGGCCGAGCGAGCCGTCCGCCAGGATCGGGTAGACCGCGGTGCTGCCGCTGCCGTAGTTGGCCACCACCAGGTGCTCGCCGCCGGGGTGCACCACGAGGTGGGTGGGCATCGACGCCGCCGCGGACTGGCTGCCCAGCACCACCAGCCCGCCGTCCGGCTCCACCGACAGGGCGGTCACCCGGCCGTCCTCGGTGTCGTTGACCGCGTACATCCTGGTCCCGTCCGCGTTGCGGGTCAGGAACGCGGGACTGTCCACACCGGGAACCCGACCGGTGCTGGTCAGCTCCCCGGTCGCCAGGTCCAGCTCGGCCAGTTCGATGGCGGAGCTGAAGTTGCCGCTGTAGGCCGGGAGGGTGCGCGGCGCCGCAGCCGCGCGCACCGGCCGGGCCGAACCCACGCCGACCGCGGCGATGCCGAGGCCGACCAGCCGGAGGAACCCGGCGCGTCCGATCTGCTGGCCACCGCTCATGGTGATCACCACCTCCGCGTCGAGCTGCCACCACGATCACCCCCGGCGCGGCGGTGGACAAGACGGCGGTCGGCGCGAACACGTACGGCGGATCGGCGCACCGATCACCCCTCGGGGGCAGGCGACTACTCCTGGTCGCGCAGTGCCCGCACGTCCTCGCCTGTGATCAGCGGCACGACGACCGGTCCGCCTGATCGCGCGACTCCCCGGGTGGGTGGTTTGTTACCGTACGGCGGCGCAGTCCAAGCAGTCGGCGGGGGTTCTGGTGGGTTTGTTCGACAAGGTCCGCGGCGAGTTCGTCGACATCATCGACTGGACCGACGACAGCCGGGACACCATCGTCTGGCGCTTCCCGCGGTACGAGAACGAGATCAAGGTGGGCGCCCAGCTCACCGTGCGCGAGTCGCAGGTCGCCGTCTTCGTCAACGAGGGGCAGGTCGCCGACGCGTTCCCGCCCGGCAGGTACGAGCTGCACACCCAGAACATGCCGGTCCTGTCCACCATCAAGGGCTGGAAGCACGGCTTCAACTCGCCGTTCAAGGCCGAGGTGTACTTCGTCAACACCCGGCAGTTCACCGACCTGAAGTGGGGCACGCAGAACCCGGTCATCGTGCGAGACCCGGAGTTCGGCATGGTCCGGCTGCGCGCCTTCGGCGGCTACGCGCTGCGGGTGGTCGAACCCGTCTCGCTGCTGCGCGAACTCGCCGGCACCGACCCGGCCTTCCGCACCGACGAGGTGTCCGACCACATCCGGCAGATGATCGTCGGCAAGCTCGGCCCCGCGCTGGCCAACGCCGGGGTGCCGATGCTCGACCTGGTCACCCACCAGGAGCAGATCGGCGACCGGATCGCGGTGGCGCTCAACGTGGAGCTGCGCCCGCTGGGCATCGAGCTCTCCCGGTTCATCGTCGAGAACGTCTCGGTGCCGCCCGAGGTCGAGGCGATGATCGACAAGCGCACCCAGATGGGCATCGCGGGCAACCTCAACCAGTACGCGCAGTTCCAGGCCGCCAACGCCATGGAGCAGGCTGCTCGCAACGACGGCGGCGCCGGGGCGGGCATGGGCATGGGGATGGGCATGGCGCTCGGCCAGCAGGCCGCTGCCGCCGCGCAGCAACCGCAGGCCCCGCAGCAGTCGGCGGCGCCGCCCGGGCCGCCGCCGCTGCCACCGCAGGAGCAGTGGTACCTCGGCGTGGGCGGCCAGCAGCTCGGCCCGTTCGACGCCACCGCGCTCGGCCAGCAGGTCGCCAACGGCACGCTGACCCCGGACACCCTGGTGTGGAAGCAGGGCATGGCCGAGTGGGCGGCCGCGCGCCAGGTCCCGGCGCTGGGCTCGCTGTTCGGCCAGCTGCCGCCGCCGCTGCCGCCGCAGGCCTGATCGGCGAGGGGGACCGATGAGCAACCCGCGAGGCGGCACCTCGGCCGCCACCTACCCGTGCGGTGGTTGCGGAGCCCGCGTCGAGTTCGCGCCCGGCACGAACGTGCTGCAGTGCCCGTACTGCGGGTTCCGGCAGGAGATCCAGCCCAGCGGTCAGCAGATCCGGGAGATCTCGATCGACGAGCTGGCCTCGCTGGCCCGCAAACCGGTCGGTCAGCTCGCCCCCTACACGCTGGTCTGCCAGCGCTGCTCGGCGCGGACCGAGACCACCGCGACCGCCGGGCTGTGCCAGTTCTGCGGGTCGCCGCTGGTGCTGGACCCGAAGGCGACCGGGCAGATCATGCCGGAGGGCGTGCTGCCGTTCGCGGTGGACCACAACGGGATCCGCACCTCGCTGGGCAAGTGGGTGTCGTCGCGCTGGTTCGCCCCGAACTCGTTCAGGGAGGTCGTCAACGCCGAGTCGACCAAGGGCACCTACGTGCCGCACTGGACGTTCGACTCGGAGACGTCCTCGCAGTACCACGGCAAGCGGGGTGTGCACTACTACGTCACCCAGACCGACAGCAACGGCAACACTCGGCGCGTCCGCCGGACGCGCTGGACCGGGGTCAGCGGGCACGTCTCCCGCGCCTTCGACGACGTCCTGGTGCCCGCCAGCCTGGTGCTGCCGGTCGCCCACGTGGACGCGCTCGGGCCGTGGCCACTCCCCGAAGCCCGGCCGTACCAGCCGCAGTACCTGGCGGGCTACCACGCGCTGCGCTACGACGTGGAGCCCGAGCAGGGGCTCGCCGAGGCCAAGTCGCGGATGTCGCAGGTGATCCACGAGGACTGCCGCCGCGACATCGGCGGTGACGTCCAGCGGGTGGAAGGGGTGAACACCCACTTCGGCAACATCACCTTCAAGCTGGTGCTGCTGCCGATCTGGGTGGCCACCTACATGTACGCGGGGAAGAGCTGGCAGATCCTGATCAACGGCCGCACCGGTGAGATCCAGGGTGAACGCCCGTGGAGCAAGGTCAAGATCGCCGTGGCCGTCGTCGTCGCCCTGCTCGCCCTGGTGCTCCTGTTCCTGGTTTTCGCCAAGAAGTAGTCGTCCCACGCGGCGCGCGATCGGGCCGTGGTGGCGCGATTCCAGTGGTCGCACGTCTGGTTCCCATTGGCCCGCCGGTCGGACGGCTCAGCGCTGGCCGAGTGCCTCGCGCAGGTACGGCGCGGTGCGGCCGACGTTGGCGTGGGCCACTTCCGCCGGGGTTCCGGCGGCCACCACCGCGCCCCCTTCGTCACCGCCACCGGGGCCGAGGTCGATCACGTGGTCCGCGCCCGCGACCACGGACATGTCGTGTTCGATCACCACGACCGTGTTGCCCGCGTCGACCAGCGCGTGCAGCAGGCGCATCAACACCTCCACGTCCGCCGGGTGCAGGCCCGTGGTGGGTTCGTCGAGGACGAACAGGGTGCGGCCGCGGCGGGTCCGCTGCAGCTCCGAGGCCAGCTTGATGCGCTGCGCCTCGCCGCCGGAGAGCTCGGTGGCCGGTTGGCCGAGGGTGAGGTAGGACAGCCCGACGTCGCGGAGGGTGTCCAGGCTGCGCGCCACCGCGGGCACGTCGGCGAAGAACTCGCGGGCCTCCGCCACGGTCATGGCGAGCACGTCGGCGATCGACCTGCCGCGGTAGTGGACCTCGAGGGTTTCCGGGTTGTACCGGGCGCCGTGGCAGGCCGGGCAGGGCGAGTAGCTGCTGGGCAGGAACAGCAGCTCGACGGCCACCGCGCCTTCGCCCTGGCAGGTCTCGCACCGCCCGCCGTCGACGTTGAACGAGAACCGGCCCGCGGAGTACCCGCGGTCGCGGGCCTGCCCGGTGGCGGCGAACAGCTTGCGCACGCCGTCGAACAACCCGGTGTAGGTGGCCAGGTTCGACCGCGGGGTGCGGCCGATCGGCCGCTGGTCGACCTCGACCAGCCGCTTGACCGCATCCAGCCCGACGATCTCGCGGACGTGCCGCGCGGACACCTCCCCCGGTTCCTCCTCGTCGTCCGGGCGCGCGCTGGACGCCCCGAGGTGGTCGCGGACCGCGGCCGCCAGCACACCGGTGACCAGCGTTGTCTTGCCGGAACCGGAAACCCCGGTCACCGCGGTGAAGACGCCGAGCGGGAAGTCCACATCGGTCTCGACCAGGTTGTGCAGGCTCACTCCGCGCAGCTCGATCCGACCGCGCGGCGCGCGGTGGCGGCTGACCGGGACCGGCGGGTCGAGCAGGTGCGCGCGGGTGACCGAGTCCGCCGCAGCCGCCAGCCCGTCCAGCGGCCCGCTGTGCAGCACGCGCCCGCCGTGCTCGCCCGCGCCGGGGCCGACGTCGATCAACCAGTCGGCGTGGCGGATCACCTCCGGTTCGTGCTCGACGACCAGCAGCGAGTTCCCGCCCTCCCGGATCCGGTCCAGCACGCGCAACAGGGCCTGGGTGTCGTCGGGGTGCAGCCCGGCTGAGGGCTCGTCGAGCACGTAGACCACGCCGAAGAGCGTGGAGCGCAGCGTCGCCGCCAGCCGCAGCCGTTGCAGCTCCCCCGCCGAGAGCGTCGGCGTCGCGCGGTCCACCGCCAGGTAGCCCAGGCCGAGTTCGACCAGCGCCTCGATGCGGGCCAGGAGGTCCGCGACGATGACCCGCGCGACCTCGTCGTCCCGCTCGCTGCGCAGCTTGGCTGCGAGCACGGTGAGCGGGAGCGCGGCGAGCTCGGCGACGTTGGCCCCGGCGAAGGTCACCGCCAGCGCCTCGGGTCGCAGCCGCGATCCACCGCAGGCCGGGCAGGGCAGCACTTCGACGTACTGCAGCGCCCGCTTGCGCAATGTCGTGCTCTGGGTGGTGGCCAGGGTGTGCAGCACGTACCGGCGAGCACTCTGGTAGGTGCCCTGGTAGGGCCGCTGGATGCGGCCCGCCTCGCGCTGCGGGTGCACGGTGACCACGGGCTGCTCGTCGGTGAACAGGATCCACTCGCGCTCGGCCCGCGGCAGCTCGCGCCAGGGCCGGTCCACGTCGTAGCCGAGGGTGGCCAGGATGTCCCGGTAGTTCTTGCCCTGCCAGGCGCCGGGCCACGCGGCGATCGCCTTCTCCCGGATGGACAACCCGGGGTCGGGCACCAGCGAGTCCTCGCTGACCTCGTGGACCCGCCCGAGCCCGTGGCAGCTCGGGCACGCCCCCGCCGGGGTGTTCGGCGAGAACGCATCGGAGTCCAGCCGCTCCGCACCCTCCGGGTAGGTACCGGCGCGGGAGAACAGCAGGCGCAGGGAGTTCGACAGGGCGGTGACGGTGCCCACCGTGGAGCGGGCTTGGACCGCGCCGCGGGCCTGCTGGAACGCCACGGCGGGCGGCAGGCCGGTGATCTCCCTGGCCTCGGGTGCACCGGCCTGGTCGATGAGCCGCCGGGCGTACGGGGCGACCGATTCGAGGTAGCGGGCCTGCGCCTCGGCGTAGACGGTGCCGAACGCCAGCGACGACTTGCCCGACCCCGAGACGCCGGTGACGGCGACCAGCGCGTCGCGCGGGAAGTCGACGTCGACCTCGCGCAGGTTGTGCACCCGCACGCCGCGCAGGCGCACCATGGAGTTCTCGTGGTCTGGCACTGGCGGGGTCCTCACCGGTCGAGCAGCTTCGCGCTCCACGCTACCGACGGGGGCAGCGGTGCCGCGCCGCGCCCTCCGCCGGGAGTGACCGGCGCGGCACCGCCGCGCCCGGGTGGCACCGGCCCGCCGTACGCCCGGGCCGCCGCTGGGGCCCGGGTGGCGCCGTCAGACGATCCGGAAGCGCTGGTTGTCCTGCCCGTTGCAGGAGAACTGCACGACTCGCTTCAGGTCCGCTGGGTCGGCGCCCTCCACGTCGAGGCACTTGCCGGCGAAGGTGCGGATCTCGACGATGCCGAACCCGGCGGTGGTGATGTCGAACCGCTGGTTGGGCTGCCCGTTGCAGGTGAACTGCACCACTTGGGCCAGGTCGCCGGTCGAGGCGCCGCGCACGTCCAGGCACTTGTCCGCGAAGGTGCGGATCTCGACCAGGTCCGACTCCACCGGGACGATGGCGAACCCCTGGTTGGGCTGGTCGTTGCACGCGTACTGGATGGCCGCCACGTCGTCGGCCGTGCTGCTGCCGGAGACGTCCAGGCACTTGCTGGCGAACGTGCGGATCTCGACTTCCTCGGGTTGTGCCGCAGCGGGACCCGCGGTCACCGCGAGCGCCAGGGGGACCACGGGGAGCGCGCGAAGCCATGTCGTCAACGGAGCCATGATCGACCTCTCCTTCCCGCCGAGGCGGGGCCTCGTTCGGCATGAACGCACCGAGCTTCCGCCCGCGGCCGGAACCGCACCCGGCGATCTTCACACGACGGTGCGGGGACCGCCGCAGCGGTTCACCCCGCTCAGTCCCCGCCGAGCCGGGCAGGAACCGTCCACAGTGCTCAGCGAGCCGTCTCGTAGCCGAACCGGGCAGCGAGGAGCTCCGCGACTTCACGCACCGCCCGCCCGAGCACTCCTCAGACCCCGCGCTCAGGCGGCCCATCGGGATGTTCACGCTGGCGACGGGTTTCCCTGGGCTCTCGACGACAGCCGCCGGTGTGCCACTCGCCGTGGGTGACCGCGTATCCGCGCGCCCGAATCTGTCCGGGTCGGTGAGCGTGCTGTCGATGTGGCGCGGGAGTGCTTCGGGGACAACGACTCCCGGGTGTGCGCGAATACCGCCTTGCCGTTGGCCGAGTCGTGGAGGGCAGCTCGTGCCCCCAGCGACATGCTGATGCGCAACTGCTTGGCCGTTCCCGACCGCTCGATCAGCCGCGCTCGGTTACGAGCGGCTGCACGAGACCCTCAACCTCTACCTGTTGTGCAAGGCACGGAAGAGCGAGTGCTCGATAAGCGTGGACATGGCTTAGCTGAAGGCCGAAGCGCTCGCCCACCACCGCGCAACCGGACGGGTCCGCAGGTGGCACGGCGACCACGACGCGGACGAACTCCTGAACGCCCAGCGGACCGCGACGGCCGTCGGACTCGGCGCGCTGGCGCTCTCCTTGACGGTGGTGGACTCCTCCCCGTTCTCCACCAACGGCGCCCTGGTCGAACACCCCGGAGGCCGAGCGCGACGCCACCCTCGATGGCCTGGTGCCAGCACGGGCCTGATGGTGCCGGTGCTGACCTGCGCGATCTTCCCCCTGCCTGGCTGGTTCTGACCCGCGGGCCCGAATTCATCCGATCCGCCGACACGGCTCCTCCCGAACCCCCGTCTTCCCTGGTCAAACCCCGAACACGGAGCGTGGTCCGGGTGCCTCGGGAGGCCGCGGCGGTGAGGCGTGACGGCGGGGTGACGTGGCGGTGACGGAGCTCTGGCGTACTCGCCACCAGCGGTTCGCGCCGCTGATTGAATCCCGTGAACGCGAACTAGGGGGAACCATGTTCGAACACCTGTCGATCGAGCTGCTGCCGGAGCGCAAGGCCCTCGGCGGCGGCTGGTGGAACGGCTTCGGCGACATCGACCAGAACCTGGACATCAACCAGGACATCGACGTCGACGTCGACAACAGCTCCTGCTACGGCGATGTCGACGTGACGGCGTTCAACAACGTCAACGTCGACCAGAGCGCTCACTGACGCCACGCCCTGAACCCTGGCCGCCCACCGCTGCTGCGCGCGGTGGGCGGCCAGCGCGCGCGGTGACCTGGCTGCCGTCACCGCGGCCCGTTGTCCAAGAACTGAACAGTTGGCGCCCAGGAGTTCCGCCACCCTCAGCTCGCGTGGTTCCTCATCCGGCAACGCGACGGGAGACGGCATGTCACAGGGCATGGGGCGGCGGAAGTTCCTCGGCTACCTGATCGGCGGTACCGGTCTGGTCGCCGCCGCGAACGTGGGACTGCTCGGTTCACCGGGGCAGGCGGGCGCGGTGACCGCACCGGTGCCCGCTGACCTGTACGACCTCAACGACGTGCTCACCACGGCCGCGCAACCCACCTCGCAGCTGATCGAGGTCGAAGTGCACGAGGACGGCACGGCGTCCTTCGAACTGCCCCGCGCCGAAGTGGGCCAGGGCATCACCACCTCCATCGCGATGATCATCGCCGAGGAGCTGGAACTGCCGTTGGAGGACGTGCGGGTCACGCTGGCGCCCGCGCGGCCCGAGCTGCTGTTCAACCAGCTCACCGGCGGCTCGAACACCATCTTCGCGATGCACACCCCGGTCCGGGTCGCCGCCGCGCTCGCCAAGCAGGCGCTGCTGGAGGCCGCGGCCGTGCTGCTCGGCGACACCGTCGGCAACCTCACCGCCAAGGCCGGGGAGGTCATCGGCAGCACCGGCAGGCTGCCCTACGGCGAGCTCGTGCCGAAGGCCGCGGTGCGGCGGACCACCGCGCGCGAGGTCGAGCTCAAGCCCACGTCGGAGTTCCGCGTCGTCGGAACCCCGCAGAACCGCAAGGACGCCTACGCCGCGGTGACCGGGCAGAAGCAGTTCGCGATGGACCTGGAGGTCGAGGGCGCGCTGCCCGCGATGATCTGCCGCCCGCCGACGATCGGTGGCCGCGTCGATTCCGTGCTGAACGCCGCCGAGGTCAAGGCGATGAACGGGGTCACGCACGTGGAGGTCGTGCCCAGCGGCGTGGCCGTCCGGGCGCGCACCTTCGGCCAGTGCATCGACGCCATCCGCGCGCTGCGGGTGCAGTGGCGGCCCGGCACGGCCGAGGGCGCGTCCGACGACTCGATCCGCGCCGAGCTCAAGTCCGCCGAGCTGCCGATGGTGGTGCCGCACCTGCCCGCGCTGGCCGAGACGCTGGACTTCGACTTCACCTTCCACTTCCGCAGCGGTTCCCCGTTGGAACCGAACTGCGCCGTCGCCGACGTGCGCGGGGACCGCGCCACGATCTGGGCCTCGGCGAAGTCGCCCATCGCGGCCAAGCAGGAGATCGCCGCGGTGCTGGGCCTGCCGAGCGGCAGGGTGACGTTCAACGTGGTCGAGGGCGGCGGTTCCTTCGGGCGCAAGTTGTTCTTCGACGGCGCGCTGGAAGCAGCGCTGGTCTCCCGCGCGTGCCAGGCACCGGTCCGGTTGATGTGGCACCGCGCCGACGAACCCCGCCACGGCCGCTCCCACCCGATGGTGACGGCCCGGGTCCGCGTCGCGCACCTGGGCGACCAGGTCCTCAGCTTCGAGCACCGGCACACCGGGGTGGCCGTCGACTTCACCCACGGCCTCGGCGAGGCCGTCACCGCCGCCGCTGGCGAGCTGCCGGTCGCGGGTAACCTCAGCCTGGCCGAGACGATCTTCGAGACCACCCAGTTCATGCCCTACGACTTCGGCGTCATCAACCAGAAGCTGGTGGAGACCGGCGCCCACGACCGGTTCCCGACCAGCGCGGTCCGCAACGTCTACTCCCCCGACGTCCGTGCCGCCAACGAGCTGGTCGTCGACCAGCTCGCCAGGAAGCTGGGCAAGGACCCCTACGAGTTCCGGATGGCCTACCTGCGCAAGGAGCGGGTCAAGCGGGTGCTGCGGGAGGTCGCCGAGGCCGGTGGGTGGGGCAGGCCGATGCCGGCCGGCATGGCGCAGGGCATCGCGATCCACGAGGAGTACAAGGGCGCTTCGGCCTGCCTGGTGGAGATCGACTGCCGACCGGAGGCGGTCAACCGCGAGGTGCGCGACGCGGTGACCGGTCCGCTGGTCACGAAGGTCACCTTCGCCATCGACCCCGGGCTGGTCATCAACCCCCGGGGCGTGGAAGCGCAGATGCAGGGCGGCATCTGCGACGGGATCGCGCTGGCGCTGACCAACTCCAGCCACCTTGTCGACGGCCACTTCCTCGAAGCCAGCTGGGACAACTCGGCCTACACGCGGCAGTGGAACACCCCGCGCGAGATGCGGGTCCTCGTGCTGCCGAGCGACAACCCGCCCGGCGGGGTGGGCGAGGCCGGCGTCGCCTCCGCATTCGCCGCGACGGCCTGCGCCTACGCGCGGGCGGTCGGGAAGCTGCCGCAGCACTTCCCGGTCAACCACCACGACCCGCTGCACTTCGAGCCGAAGTCCTTCATCCCCCCGGTGCCCGCGTCGCCGACCGACGGCCTGCGCCACACCTACTGAACTGGTTGCGCTGCAACGGTTCTCGATCCCAGGAGGTCCCTGCTGATGCCCACCCACACCTTCAAGGTCAACGGCGAGACGGTGACGGTCGAAGCTGACGACGGCGAACGCCTGCTCTGGGTGCTGCGCGACCTGCTCGGCATCCGCGGCCCCAAGTACGGCTGCGGCATCAACGTCTGCAAGGCGTGCACGTCGCACATCAACGGCAAGGCGTTCAACCCCTGCGCGGTCCCCGTGGGCGAGCTCTCCCCCGAGGACGAGGTGACCACGATCGAAGGCCTGCCCGGGACGGTCGGTGCGGAGCTGCACCCGATGCAGGAGGCGTGGTTGGAGCACGACGTCGCGCAGTGCGGCTACTGCCAGCCGGGGCAGATCATGGCGGCCGTGGCCAAGGTGAACCAGGCCCGCCGGGAAGGCCGCGAGGTGGACGACGCGCTGCTGGACGAGATCCGCAACGTCTGCCGCTGCGGCACCTACTACCGCATCCGCGAGGCGATCAGGGCGGGTGCGGAGAGGATGTGACCGGGCGCGGGGGCTCCTCTCGCAGGGTCTCCGCGCCTCACCGGGTTCCGCTCGCCCCGCCGGGGTTGTTCTCGTCCGGCAGTTCCAGCTCCGGCAGGGACTCCTCGATCTCCTCGCGCTCGGGTTCCAGCCACGGCGGGAGCTTCAGGGAGCGGCCCAGTTCCAGCAGCGGCTCGTCGACGCCGAACCCGGGTTCGTCGGTGGCGATCTCCTGCAGCACGCCCCCGGGCTCGCGGAAGTAGATCGAGCAGAAGTACTGGCGGTCCAGGATGGACGTCACGTCGTAGCCCTTGCCCACGAGTTCCTCGCGCCACGCCAGCTGGGTGGCGTCGTCCGGCACCCGCCAGGCGATGTGGTGCACCGTGCCGCCAGCCACCAGCCCGGGCGGGGCGTCCGGGCTGACCTGCACGTCGACCAGGGCTCCGGGGCCGCCGTCACCGGCGGCGAAGCGCAGCCGGTTGCCGTCCTGGTGCCGGAACCGCAGCCCGAGGTCGTCCACGAGCGTCGCGGCGGTCGCGTCCTCCTGCGCCACGGTCATGGTCACCGAGTGCAGGCCGCGGATCGCGTGCTCGCCCGGCACCAACGGGGTCTCCCACGGGGCGCGCGGGTCGCCCTGCGGGTGCGCCACCAGCGCCAGCCCCAGGCCGTCGGGGTCCTGGAAGCTGAGCTCGTCCTCCTCGTCGGAGGTGGTGGTGCGGCTGGTCTCCACCCCCGCCGCCGCGAGGTGCTGCTGCCACCAACCGATGGAGTTCGCCGGGACGGAGAACGCGGTCCTGGTGGCCTGGCCGGTGCCGCGGCGGCCGTCCGGGACGCCGTCCCACGGGAAGAAGGTCATCAGCGTTCCCGGCCTGCCCTCGGCGTCGCCGTAGTACAGGTGGTAGGTGCCCGGGTCGTCGAAGTTCACCGTGGTCTTGACCAGGCGCAACCCCAGGGTGCGCAGGTAGAAGTCGGCGTTGCGCTGCGGGTTGCCACCGATGGCGGTGACGTGGTGCAGGCCCGTGGTGCTGATCGTCATGACCGCCTCCTGCGGTTCAGCCCGGTGGGGTGGCTGGGCATCCGCGTCCGGGATGCCCAGCCGGGGTCGGTCAGGCGCGGCCGTTCTTCAGCGCCTGGGCCACGTTCACCACGCGGCGGGCCTGCACGGCCGCGGCCGCCCGGGTGGTGTCGTCGACCTTGTTCGCGCCCTGCGCGTCCACGTGGCTGGTGCCGTACGGGTTGCCGTCGGCGAACTTCGCGCCGTCGGTGTAGCCGGGCGCCACCACGATGCCGCCGAAGTGGTGGAAGGTGTTGTACAGCGCCAGCAGCGTCGACTCCTGGCCGCCGTGCGTGGTCGAGGTCGAGGTGAAGCCGCTGTAGACCTTGTCGGCCAGCAGGCCCTGGGCCCACTGCCCACCCAGCGTGTCGATGAACTGCTTGAGCTGGGAGGAGATGTTGCCGAACCGGGTCGGGGACCCGAACAGCACCGCGTCGGCCCACACCACGTCGTCGGCAGTGGCCTCCGGCACCGAGCGCGTCGCCTCCACGTTCGCCCGCCACGCCGGGTTGCTGTCGATCGCGGCTTCCGGCGCCAGCTCGGCCACCCGCCGCAGGCGCACCTCCGCGCCCACCGCCTCGGCCTCCGCGGCCAGCACGTTCGCGATCTCCGTACCGGTACCCGTCGACGAGTAGTAGATGATGCTGACCTTGACGTTGCTCACGGCCATCTCTCCTGTTCACAAGGACGGGCGACCCGTCGATCTCTTTCACGGAAGACGCTACTCGACACTTCTCTTCCCTGCAAGAATTCTCCGAGGGAGAGTTGGGCCGCGCGGGCGAGATCCGGGTCACACGCGTCGATGTCACAGGGCGCCGGGGCATCTCGTCTCGGGAGGTGAAGGCACCGAACGCCACGGAGGAGCGCACGATGGACGCACGACTCGACTACCTCACCAGCACGACCGGGGCCACGATCATCAAGCACGTCATGGCAGCGGGCCGGGCGCTCAAGGAGTCGCCGCTGCCGTCCACGACGATGGAGCTGGTGGCGCTGCGGGTGAGCCAGCTCAACGGCTGCGCCCCCTGCATCGACATGCACACCAAGGACGCCGCGCACGCCGGGGAGAGCGCGGTGCGGCTGAACCTGGTCGCGGCGTGGCGGGAGGCCACGGTCTTCACCGAGGCCGAGCGAGCGGCGCTGGAACTGGCCGAAGCCGGCACCCGGGTCGCCACGGTGCCCGAGGGCGTCGGCTACGAGGTGTGGGAGCGCGCTGCCCAGCACTACGACGAGGAGGAGCTGGCCGCGTTGGTGGTCATGATCTCCTTCATGAACATGGTGAACCGGCTCAACATCATCACCCGGCAACCGGCGGGCAACTACGAACCCGGCCAGTTCCACTGAGGACACACCGACCGACGGCTGCCCCCGGCGACGCGACCCCAACGGGAATCGGATGCCTGATCCCCGTTGGAGTCGCGCTGGGGCGGGAGCCTCCGGTCGGAGGATGATCTGGGACGGAACTGGCGGGAGGACGGAGTCGGAGTGGACGAGGTCGAGGAGTTCGAGGAGCTGCGGCCACTGCTGTTCTCGATCGCCTACCGGATCCTGGGCAGCGTCGGCGAGGCCGAGGACGCCGTGCAGGAGACGTGGCTACGGTTCGACCGCTCGACGGCGCGGCCCGAGTCGACCAAGGCATACCTGTCCGCCGTGGTCACCCGCGTCTCGATCGACGTGCTGCGCTCGGCGCGGGTGCGGCGGGAGGCCTACGTCGGGCCGTGGTTCCCCGAGCCGCTGCTGGAGGACCTGTACCAGGACCCGGACCGGTCGGCCGAACTGGCCGATTCGGTGTCGATGGCGGCGCTCCTGCTGCTGGAACGGCTCAGTCCGCTGGAGCGGGCGGTGTTCGTGCTGCGGGAGGTGTTCGCCTTCGGCTTCGACGACGTCGCGGCGGCGGTCGGCCGGTCGGAGGTGGCGTGCCGCCAGCTGCTGGTCCGGGCACGCCAGCACATGCGGGCCGGTCGGCCGCGGTTCGCCGCGGACCGCCACCGGCGGCAGGAGCTGGCGACCCGCTTCTTCGACGCGATGGAGCACGGCGACGTGGCCGGGCTCCAGGACCTGCTGGCCGCCGACGTGCAGCTGGTCGGTGACGGCGGCGGCAAGGCCCCGCAGCTGGCCAGGGCGGTCGTGGGCGCGGAGAGGGTGGCCCGGCTGCTGGGCTCGGCCTTCCAACCGGCGTTCGGGATCGAGGTGACCTTCCAGCAGCGCGAGATCAACGGCCAGCCCGGTGCCGTGTTCCGCGACCGCCACGGCGAGGTGCTCCACGCCCTGGTCCTCGACGTGCTGGACGACCGGGTGCAGGTCATCCGCGGCGTGCTCAACCCGGACAAGCTCGGGCACCTGGGTCCGGTTGCCGACGCCTGGGCGTTCAGCCGGGAGCTGCGGCAGGCCCGCCGCCAGGGGCGGTGACCCGGGTGGTCGTCGTGGTTCGACGACCACCCGGAACCTGTCAGCCGCGCTTGCGCGCGGCGATCTCCTGGAGGCGTGCGAAGGCGGCCGAGCGGGTCGGTTCGACCGGCGGGACCAGGGGTTCGGCCTCCTCCACGGCCTGCGGGTCGCCCAGCATGGCGACCCGGTCGTGGTCGATCCGGCGGTACGGCTGGACCAGGCGCACGCCCGCCGGGCGGCCCAGCTCGTAGGCCTCGACGAAGATGGCGCCCTCCTGGTCCTCGTCGTCCGGGATGTCGCCGCCCCAGACCAGCGCGACGCAGCGGGTGGTCGGGTCGACCGAGGCCAGCTGCTGTCGGCCGAGGTCCAGCCCACCGCCCACCGTGGGGTCCTGCTCGTCGTCGACCAGGCGCCACAAGTCGCGCGCGCCGTCCGCGGCCTCGACCGCGGCGAACGGGAGGAGGATGCACGCCTCCGGTTCGACGTCCTCGAGCCCGACCGCGAGCACGCTCAGCGCGAACTGCTTGGCCTCCGGGCCGAGGTGGGGGTACTCGACCGGCTGCCGGTCCGGCGGCACCAGTGGTGGTACCTCGTCGTCGAGCAGCATCGGGTTGCCGATGAGCTGGACGTCGCCGCGGCGCCGCTGGTAGCGCTGGCACATGAGCACCCCTGCCGGGCGGCCCAGCTGGTATGCCTCGACGAACACCGCTTCGGTCCGCTCGCCGTCTCCGGTGAAGTAGCCGTCGTAGACCAGCGTTGCGCAGTGGGCGTCCTCGTCGAGTTCCTGGAGCCTCTCGCGACCGAGGGCCACGCCTTGCTCCTGCGTGAACGCCCCGTCCTCGTCGCCGACGAGCTTCCAGATGTGCTTCTGCCCGTCCACGCCCAGGATGGTCGCGAGCGGAACGAAGCCGTCCTCGAGCTTCGCGTACTCCATCCCGAGGTCGACGACTTCGAAGAGGAACGCGGTGGCCACGTCGTCGAGGTTGTCGAGCGTGGGGCATCCGGCCGAGCTCATGCGGTCACCTCCGGACTGCGCGCACGCGTAATCGGGCGCGGGACTCGTTGATCAACATGCGCGTCACGGTAACAACACCGGGCGCCACCGGAGGGCGCTTTCCGCCAACCGGGAGTCCGCAGCGGAGGGTCGCTGCCGAAAAGCACGCGCCCACAACGTGATCGGGTCAGGAGTTCGCCCGGGACACCAGCAGGACCTCGCTCTCGTCGCGCGGCAGGTACCGCACGCGCACCACCATGCCCGGCTGGGTCCGCGGCACCACCTCGGCGGGCAGCGGCTTGTCCTGCTCGACGTCGAAGGTGCTGCCGTCGGGACGGGTCACCCGCAGCGCGACGCGGCAGCGCGCGCAAGCGCACCGGCGGGCCGAAACCGGCGCTGATCTGGGCGGCCTTCCACACCGCTTGGTCCCCGCCACCACCCTGATCGACGCGGACCTGGCCGCCCACCACGCGCAGCAGCGGTGGGCGGCCAGGAACTGGGATTGCCGATCAGAAGCCGTTCTGGTCGATGCTGGCGTTGTTGAACGCCGTCACGTTGACGTCCCCGGCGAAGGAGCCGTTCCACACGTCGACGTCGACGTCCTGCCAGACGTCCAGGCTCTGGAAGCTGTCGCCGAAGCCGCCCCACCAGCCGCCACCGAGGGCCTTGCGCTCCGGCAGCAGCTCGATCGACAGGTGTTCGAACATGGTTCCCCCTAGTTCGCGTCATGGGATTCCGACAGCGGCGTGAACCGCTGACGGCGAGTACGCCAGACCACCGTCACCGCCCCGTCACAACACCGTCACAGCCCACCGGGCGTCACCCTGCAAAACACTGGAGCAACACTCCGTGTTCATCTTCTGCGCAGCAGGAACGCGGGTTTGGGGACTTGCTCATCGATGGAAGGGGTGAACCCAGCGGACGATCCATGCACGAAGCGCTACAACGGTCAGAACACCCGCGCGCGAGCAGCACCAGGGCCTGCCGCACCCCAGCCGCCAACAGGCCGAGGTGCGATTCCCCTTGAGACCAAACCTCCAAACCCGATGGAGGCCCCCTCAGATTCCATTGAGTCGATCTCAGTGGAACACCCCGACGCGCCACCGGCGCGTCGGGCACCCGACACGCCGGAACCCCGCAGATTCAATTGAAACTGCACTCATCCCCCACCCTGGCGACGCCCCACCACATCGTTTTCTCACCCGGGGCGGAGTGCACCTTTCACCGACTCAATCGGCGAAGGTGCCCGCCACCAACGTCTGCGATCGGTGCTGGGATGTCAGCGGAAGCGGCTGCGGCAGGTGCCTGACGGCACAGTTTCAACTGAAACTGTACCGTCGGGTGACCCTCCCGAGGGGGGTTCCGGTGAGACCACCTCAGTGGAACTTGCGCTCCTCGGGGGCCCGGGGCGCAGTGCGAGTGGGCGGCCGCAATCCTCGGCACTGGGGAGTTGCCTTCGCGCGATCAGCCGACGAGGCTGGCGCGCGAGCTCGCACACACGGCCAGGAAGGTGCTCGATGACCACTCCCCACGACGACGCGCTGCCGACGGCAGAGCACTCCGAAGGAACCTCGTCCAATGGGCAGTACTGGCAGAGCTGGACCGTCGAGCGGCCCGCCGGGGTGGTCGTGCTGGTCCACGGCGTGCACGAGCACAGCGGTCGGTACTGGCACGTCGCGGAGCGCTACACCGCGGCGGGCTACGCGGTGTACGCCGTGGATCACCCCGGGCACGGCCGGTCGGCGGGCAAGCGGGGCAACATCGGGAGCATGGCGGCCGCCGTCGCCGGGGTCGACCTCGTGGCGCGGTTGGCCGCGCAGCGCCACGAGGACGTACCGCTGTTCGTCCACGGGCACAGCATGGGCGGGCTGATCTCGCTGCAGTACCTCACCGGGGCACCGCTGGAGCGGATCGCCGGGGCGGTGATCTCCGCCCCGGCGCTCGACCCCGGCCCGGTGTCCACGCCCGAGCGGGCGCTCGCACCGCTGCTGGCCAAGCTGCTGCCCGACCTGGGCATCCGGACCATCGACCCGGGCACCATCAGCCGCGACCCCGAGGTGGTCCGGGCCTTCCGCGCCGACCCGCTCAACCACCACGGCAAGATGCGGGCGCGCACGGCCGTGGAGATCATGCGGACCGCCGAAGCCATGCCGCAGCGCCTGCCGTCGCTGACCATGCCGCTGCTGGTCCTGCACGGTGGCGCGGACCGGCTGATGCCGCCGACCGCCAGCGAGCTGGTGCGCGACCACGCCGGGTCGGCGGACCTCACCTTCCGCATCCACGACGGCCTGCACCACGAATCCCACAACGAACCCGAGAAGGAAGCGGTGCTCGACGAGATCGTGGCCTGGCTCGACGCGCACCGGACCACCTGAGGGCCACCGGCCCCGGCGGGGATCACGGGCAGCAGGCGGACGTGCCCACCCGGACCCCGGCGACGGTCCAGTCAGGCCGACCAGCCTCCGACCGCAGCGGTGGCCTCGGCGAACTCGGCGAAGGTCCGGGGCTCCCGGCCGAGGGTGCACCGCACGCCGTCGGAGAGGTGCTCGTCCTTGCCGGTCCGGAGCGGTTCGACGACGTCGGCGAAGCCTTCCAGCACGGCGGGCGGACTGACCACTCACCAGATCTATCCACAGAGGACGACGACTGCGCGAGGGCGTGCTTGTCGAGCACGACGCTGCCCGCGCGAGCCGTCCACGCACTACCGAACGCAGCAGCCCGGGTGGACCATTCGGACGCCTGCCACGAGAAGTGGAACGTGTTCTAATCGGGGTGGGCTCGAAGCGGAGGAGGGGTGCCGATGCGATGCGGCGTCGTGCTGTTCACCAGCGATCGCGGGGCCACGCCCGCCGAGGTGGCGCGGGCCGCGGAAGAGGCGGGGTTCCACTCCTTCGCCGTCCCCGAGCACACCCACATCCCGGTCCGCCGGGAGGCCGCCCACCCGGGCACGGGCACCCGCGAGCTGCCCGACGACCGCTACCTGCGCACGCTCGACCCGTGGGTCGCGCTGGCCACGGCGGCTTCGGTCACGCAACGGATCACCCTGTCCACCGCCGTCGCGCTGCCCACCGAGCACGACCCGATCACGCTCGCGAAGACGATCGCGACGCTCGACCACCTCTCCGGCGGCCGCGTCGCGCTGGGCACCGGCTTCGGGTGGAACACCGACGAGTTGGCCGACCACGGCATCCCGGGTGGGCGGCGGCGGACCGCCCTGCGCGAGTACCTCGACGCCATGCGGGCGCTGTGGACGCAGGAGGAAGCCAGCCACGAGGGCGAGTTCGTCACCTTCGGCCCGAGCTGGGCCTGGCCGAAACCGGTGCGCGCCGGGCACATCCCGGTGCTGCTCGGCGCGGGCGGCACCGAGCGCAACCTGGCCTGGGTGGTGCGGCACGCCGACGGCTGGATCACCACACCCGGCGAGAGCGGTGTCGAGCACCGGGTGCGGCGGCTGCGGGAGCTCTGGAGGCAAGCCGGACGGGGCGGTGAACCCGAGGTCGTCGCGCTGGCGGGCAAACCGGACCCCGGCACCCTGGAGACCTGGGCGGCCTGCGGGGTGACCGAGGTCCTGTTCGGCCTGCCCGACGCCCCGACCGAGGCGGTCGTCGACCACATCTCCCGCCTCGCCACCCGCGTCGACCTCGGCGCGCGGTGACCGGCGTCAGGAGTCGGAGGTCTGCTGCCGGACCCACTCGTGAGGCCGCTACGTGGTGCCCACTGGGCACGAAGCCCCGCCCTGGCCGCGAGCACGGGGCCTTCGAGCAACACATCACGAAGCTCCGGAGGTGCAGGGCAACTTCCACCGACTGAGTCGGCGAAAGGTGCCACCGAGCGACCTCGGACCTGTCAGGGGAAGACGACCGTGCTGTGCCCGTTGAGGAGCACTCGGCGCTCGCAGTGCCACCGCACCGCGCGGGACAGCGCCAGGGCTTCCGCGTCGCGGCCCACGGTCTGCAGCGCCCGGGGGTCGTGGGTGTGGTCGATGCGGATGACCTCCTGCTCGATGATCGGGCCCTCGTCCAGGTCCGAGGTCACGTAGTGCGCGGTGGCGCCGACCAGCTTCACCCCGCGCTCGTAGGCCTGGTGGTAGGGCTTGGCGCCCTTGAAGCCGGGCAGGAACGAGTGGTGGATGTTGATCGCGCGGCCGTAGAGCGCCTTGCTGGTCTCGTCGGAGAGGATCTGCATGTACCGGGCGAGCACCACCAGGTCCACCTCGTACTCGTCGACCAGCGCCAGCAGCCGGGCCTCCGCGGCCTCCTTGGTGTCCGGGGTGACCGGGACGTGCACGAACGGCAGCCCGGCGGTCTCGGCCATCGGGCGCAGGTCCTCGTGGTTGGAGACCACCGCGACGATGTCGCCGCCGAGGCTGCCCGCCCGCCACCGGTAGATCAGGTCGTTCAGGCAGTGGCCGAGCTTGGAGACCATGACCAGGACGCGCGCGCCGGTGCCCGGGCTGAACTCGTAGGTCATCTGGAAGTCGGTGGCCACCGGTTCGAACTCGCGCGCCAGCTGCGCCAGGTCGACGCCCTCCGGCGCGGCGACCTGGGTGCGCATGAAGAGGCGGTTGCGCACCGAGTCGTCGAACTGGCGGTGCTCGCCGATGTCGCAGCCGCGCTCGAACAGGAACCCGCTCACCGCGCGCACGATCCCCGTGCGGTTCGGGCAGCTCAAGGTCAGGGTGAAGGTGTCGCTCACGCCGGTCTCCTCAGCACTCCACGATGTTGAGAGCCAGCCCTCCGCGGGCGGTCTCCTTGTACTTGTCCTTCATGTCCGCGCCGGTCTCGCGCATGGTCTTGATGGCCTTGTCCAGGGACACGTGGTGCGCCCCGTCGCCGCGCACCGCCATCCGGGCCGCGGTGATGGCCTTGACCGAGGCCACCGCGTTGCGCTCGATGCAGGGGATCTGCACCAACCCGCCAACGGGGTCGCAGGTCAGGCCCAGGTTGTGCTCGATGCCGATCTCGGCGGCGTTCTCCACCTGCTCCGGGGTGCCGCCGAGGACCTCGGCGAGCCCGCCAGCGGCCATCGAGCACGCCGACCCGACCTCGCCCTGGCAGCCCACCTCGGCACCGGAGATGGACGCGTTCTCCTTGAACAGCAGGCCGATGGCGCCCGCGGTCAGCAGGAACCGCACCGCGTCGTCGTCGGTGAACCCGGGCAGGAACTTCCGGCAGTAGTGCAGGACCGCCGGCACGATCCCGGCGGCGCCGTTGGTCGGGGCGGTGACCACCCGCCCGCCCGCTGCGTTCTCCTCGTTCACCGCGAGGGCGAACAGCATCACCCATTCCATCGCGCGCAGCGGGTCGGCGTCATCGGCCTTGGCCTCCAGCTGCGCCCGCAGCGCCGCCGCGCGGCGGCGGACCTCAAGCCCGCCGGGCAGCGTGCCGCCGGTGCGCGTGCCCCGCTCCACGCATTCGCGCATCACCGCCCAGATGTGCAGCAGCCCGGCGTGGATCTCGTCCCGCCCGCGCCAGGACAACTCGTTGGCGAGCATGATGTCGCTGATCCGCAGCCCGGTCTCGCGGGTCCAGGCCAGCAGCTCGTCGCCGGTGGTGAACGGGTAGCGGACCGGGGTGCGGTCCTCGACCAGCACCGGTCGGCCCGCCTCGTCCTCGTCGAGCACGAACCCACCGCCGACCGAGTAGTACTCGCGGCGGTCGAGCACGGCGCCGGTCGCGTCGCGGGCCTCGAACACCATGCCGTTGCTGTGGAAGTCCAGCCGCTCCCGGCGGTGCAGGACCACGTCGTCCTCGGCGGAGAACTCGATCTCGTGCTTGCCGCCGAGGGTGATGCGGCGGTCGGCCCGCACCGCGGCCACGGCCGGGTCGGCGGCCACCGGGTCGACCAGGTGGGGCTGCTCCCCAGCCAGGCCGAGCACCACCGCCTTGACGCTGCCGTGGCCGTGCCCGGTGGCGCCGAGCGAGCCGAACAGCTCGCACCGCACGTGCGCGGTGCGCTCGAGGGAGCCCGACTCGCGGAGCCGGGTGACGAAGAGGTGAGCGGCTCGCATCGGGCCGACCGTGTGCGAGCTCGACGGTCCGATCCCGACCTTGAACAGGTCGAACGCGGAGGTGGTCATCTGCGTCTCCCGGGTCGCGACATCGCCCCTCCTGATGGTGGGTTGATATACCAGTTCCGTGCAAGAGTTGTGCGAAATGAGTTCAGGTAGGCCCCGCACCAGATCTCGGGCCCTAAGATGAGGATCGTGACCACAGCCCCGCAACAGCTCGAGCCGCCGCCGACCTCGCTGGCCGAACGCGCCTACGCCGCGATCCAGGACCAGCTGATCATGCTGGACATCCCGCCGCTGGCGCCGATCGACGACGTGGCACTGAGCGAGTCCCTCGGCATCGGCCGCACCCCCGTCCGCGAAGCGCTCAAGCGCCTCGAGGTCGACCGGTTGGTGATCTCCTACCCGCGGCGCGGCACCTTCGCGACCGGGGTCGACATCACCGACCTCGCCTACATCTCCGAGATCCGGGTGCAGCTCGAACCGCTGGCCGCCCGCCGGGCCGCCGAACACGCCCCGAAGGTCATGCGCACCAAGCTCGCCGAGCTCGCCGACACCATCCAGGACATGGACGTGCTGGCGCTGTCCCGCCACGAGCTGATGCAGTGGGACCTGCGGGTGCACCGCTCGGTCTACCGGGCGGGCGGCAACCCCCACCTGGAAGACACCCTGGTGCGCTACAACAACCTCGCCACCCGCATCTTCTGCGTCTTCCTGGACCGCATCACGCACTTCGACCAGCACGTCGAGGAGCACGTCGGGCTGCTGCAGGCGGTGGCCGGGGGCGAGCCCCGCAAGGCCGAGAAGATCGCCCGCGACCACGTCACCGGTTTCGAGAAGGCGATCCGGGCGATCATCTGACCGCCCGGACCGCTCCCGCTCAGCCCTCGGTGGCATCGAGCACCTTGAGCGCGTCGACGGTGGCTGCGACGTCGTGGACCCGCAGGACCTTCGCGCCGCGCTGCGCCGCCAGGACGGCCGCGGTGACCGATGCGGCCTCCCGCTGCTGCACCGGTCGGCCGGTGATCTGCCCCAGCACCGCCTTGCGCGACAACCCGGCCATCACCGGCACGCCGAGTTCGGTGAACGCGCGCAGCGACCGCAGCAGGACCAGGTTGTGCTCCAGGGTCTTGCCGAAGCCGAAACCAGGGTCCACCACCACGTGGTCGCGCGGGATCCCGGCGCTCGCGCAGTCCTCGACCCGCTGCCGCAGGAACTCCGCGACCTCGGCGAGCACGTCGACGTAGCTGGGGTCCCGCTGCATCAGGTGCGGCGGCCGGAGCATGTGCGACAGGCAGACCGGCACACCGAGCTCGGCTGCTGCCTCGACCGCTCCCGGGTAGCGCAACGCGCGCACGTCGTTGATCAGCGTCGCGCCCGCGGCCACCGCGGCGGCCATCACTTCCGGGCGCGAGGTGTCCACGGACAGCGGAACACCAGTGCGCCGGGCCAGCTCCTCAATGACCGGCACGACCCGGTCCAGCTCCTCGGCAACGCTCGGCGGGTGGGCTCCCGGACGGGTGGACTCGCCGCCCACGTCGAGGATGTCCGCGCCCTCCTCCACCAGGCGGAGCCCGTGGTCGACGGCCGCACCGCGGTCCCGGTGGGCACCGCCGTCGGAGAAGGAATCCGGTGTGGCGTTGAGGATCCCGCACACGAGCTTGCGCGGACCGCGCAGCATCCGCAGCAGGTGCGCGGTCGGAGGAGTCGCGGTCGTGGTGAGCGGCCCGGTCACGCGGTGCTCCGCCACGCCGATTCGACGGTGTGCCGAAGCAGCAGCGCCGTGGTCACCGGTCCGACACCGCCGGGCACCGGGGTCAGCCCCGCCGCCAGGCCGGTCACGGCGTCGGCGTCCACGTCGCCGACCAGCCCGCCGTCCTCGGTGGGGTTGGTGCCGACGTCGATCACCACCGCACCGGGGCTGACGTGCTCGGCGCCGATCAATCCGACCTTGCCCACCGCCACCACCAGGACCTCCGCCTGCCGCGTGTGCGCGGCCAGGTCGCGGGTGTAGCGGTGGCACACGGTCACCGTCGCGTCGCGCCGCAGCAGCAGCTGCGCCGCTGGTCTGCCCACCACGTTCGACCGGCCCACCACCACCGCTCGGCGCCCGGAGAGCAGGATCTCGTGGTGCTCCAGCAGTTCCGCCACCGCGGCGGCGGTCGCCGGGGCGAACGCGGGCAGCCCGGCGCTGAGCCGTCCCAGCGACACGGGGTTGGCGCCGTCCACGTCCTTCTCCGGGGTGATCGCGGTGGCCAGGTCCTCCAGGCTGGCCGCACCGGGCAGCGGGGTCTGCAGCACGATCCCGTGGACCGCCGGGTCCTCGCTCAGGGTGCCGAGCTCACCGCGGATGCGCTCCGGCGTCGCGCTGGCACCCAGGTCCACCACGTCGCAGCGGATCCCGGTCCCAGCCGCGGCTTTCGCGATCGAGCGCACGTACCAGGCGGTGGACTCGTCGTCGGTGGCCACGACGACCGCCAGGCGGGGTTCGGTCCCGGCCGCGGGGAGCTCCGCCGCGGTGGTGCTGACCCGAGCCCGGATGTCCTTGGCGAGCGCAGTACCGCTGAGCACGGCCGTGGTCCTCTCGGCGGAGGCGAGGGTCATCGCGCGATCACCTCCCGCACCGCCGCGCTGACCTCGTCCGCGCGGGCGGTGATGCCGTCGACGCCGGTGAGGGCGGCGGCCAGTTCGGCACGTTCTCCGGGTTCGCTGATCCCGGCCAGGTTCACCTCGACGTTGACCCGCGCCGTGGTCGCTGCCGCGCGGGCGGCGTCGGCAGCGGCGGCGACATCGCTGATCACGTTGCGGTTGCCGATCGGGAGCAGCTGCTCGGCCAGGCCGACCACCTGACCGGCGACCGCCACCACCTCCGCGGGCACCCGGCCCGCGTCGACCAGCGCGGCCGCGATCGCCCGCGAACGCGCTGCTTTCTCGTCCTCTGTGGACCGGGGCAGGCCGTAGGCGTCACTCACCGCACCGAAGGCCGCGGCGTCGTCCTCGGCCAGCCTCAACGCCCGCTCGCGCAACTCGTCCGCAGCCTCACGCACCGCGTTGACGGTCGCGGCGTGCTCGGCGTACTTCTCGCCGTCGCTGTACCGGGCGACCATCCCGGTCAGGGCGGCAGCCTGGGCTGCGTGCAGCGCCGCGCTCGCCCCACCGCCCGGGGCGGGGAGCCGAGCTGCGAGAGAGCCCAGGAACGTCTCGAGGGTGTCCAAGCGCATGGCATCGGTCTTCCTGCTCGGCGGGCGGGGCCCGCAGGTGTGGGTGGGGTGCGCGGGCGCAGTCACAGGAACCGCGCACCCCGGTTCGGGGACGTCAGCGGCGGATGCGGTGCATCTCCGGGTCGACCAGCGGTTCGGCGGTGACGGTGGCGCGCACCTTCCGGTCGAAGTACTGGATCTCCACCGAGGTGCCCTCCACCGCCGACGCGGGCAGCCAGGCGTAGGCGATCGGCTTGCCGATCGTGTGCCCGAACGCCGCCGAGGTGACGTACCCGGCGGGCTCGCCGTCGAGGAACACCGGTTCGTGGCCCAGCACCACGCTGCGGCCGTCGTCGACGGTCAGGCAGGCCAACCGCCGGGTGATCGACTCCGGGTCCAGCCGGGCGAGCGCCTCGTACCCGACGTAGCCGGTCTTCTTCTTGTTCACCGCGAACCCGAGACCGGCCTCGTGCGGGTTGTGCTCGGTGGTCATGTCCGCGCCCCACGACCGGTAGCCCTTCTCCAGCCGGAGGCTGTTGAACGCGGCCCGCCCGGCGGCGATGACGCCCAGCGGTTGCCCGACCTCCCACAGCGCGTCCCAGAGCCGCTGGCCGTGCTCGGCGCTGGTATAGATCTCCCAGCCGAGCTCGCCCACATAGGACAGCCGCATCGCCACGACAGGGATGCCCGCGATCTGGGCGTGCTTGAGGCGGAAGTACTTCAGCGCCTCGTGGGAGAAGTCGTCGCGGGTCAGCGGCTGCACGAGGTCACGGGCCAGCGGCCCCCACACGCCGATGCAGCAGGTCCCGCCGGTGATGTCGCGCAGCTGCACGCTGCCGTCGTCGGGCGCCTCGCGCCGGAAGTGGTCCAGGTCGAGGTTGCCGTTGGCTCCGACCTGGAACAGGTCCTCGCCGAGCCGGGCGACGGTGACGTCCGAGCGGATGCCCCCGGCCCCGTCCAGCACCAGCGCGTAGGTCACCGAGCCGACGGACTTGTCCATCTTGCCGGTGGTCAGCCGCTGCAGGAACTCGACCGCCCCGGGGCCGCTGACCTCGATCCGCTTGAGCGAGGTCATGTCGTACATCGCGACCGCGGTGCGGGTCTTCCACGCCTCGACCGCGGCGATCGGTGAGTGGAACATCGCCGACCACGCGTCACGCGACGGCGGCTGCCACTCCGGCGGCAGCTCCTTCACCAACCGCCCGTTGGCCTCGTACCAGTGCGGCCGCTCCCAGGCGTGCGATTCGAGGAAGAACGCCCCCAGTTCCTTCTGCCGCGCGTGGAACGGGCTGACCCGCACGTCCCGCGGGGACAGCTTTGGCTGCAGCGGGTGCAGGACGTCGTAGACCTCAACGAAGTTGCGCTGCGAGGTCTCCTCGACGTAGGCGTCGGTGGTCTCGACCTCGTCGAACCGGTTGACGTCGCAGCCGTGCAGTTCGAGCTCGCTGCGGCCCTCGGTGAGCAGTTGCGCGACGGCGCGGGCCACACCCGCGGAGTGCGTCACCCACACCGCCTCGGCGACCCAGAAACCGGCCAGGTCCGGGGATTCGCCGACCAGCGGACCACCGTCGGGGGTGAAGGACATGATGCCGTTGAACCCGGTGTCGATCTTGGCGTCCCGTAGTGCCGGGAGCAGCGCCTTGCTGTGCTCCCACGACGGCGCGAAGTCCTCCTCGGTGAAGGGCAGCACCGACGGCATTGCCGCCTCGGAGGTGCCACTCACCTCGGGCAGCTCGGAGAGCCGCACCGGCATCGGGCGGTGGGCGTAGCTGCCGATGCCCAGGCAGTCGTTGTGCTCGCGGAAGTACAGGTCGCGGTCCTGGTGGCGCAGGATCGGCGACCGGGCCTCGACCAGCTCGTCGTTGCGGCCGACCAGGTCCGCGACCTGCCCGGTGCGCACGTACTGGTGGGCCAGCGGCAGCAGCGGCACCGCCATGCCGACCAGCTCGCCGAGGGCCTTGCCCCAGAACCCGGCGCAGGAGACCACGACATCAGCTGGGACCTCGCTGCCGTCGTCCAGCCGGACCCCGGTGACGCGGCCGCCCTGCTGGAGGACCTCCACCACCCGGGTGGAGCCGCGGAACACCACGCCGCGGGCCTGCGCGCGGCGCATGAGCGCGGTGACGACGCGGGGTGCCTTGGCCAGGCCGTCGGTGGGGGTGTGGAAGCCGCCGAGCACCCGCTCGGGGTCGACCAGCGGGTGTAGCTCGGCGCACCGCTGCGGGCTGACGACCTCGCCCGGCACGCCCCACGAGGTGGCCCAGCCCTGCTTGCGGTGCAGGTCGGCGAGCCGCTCCGGGGTGGTCGCGACCTCGAGGCCGCCGACCTGGTTGAAGCACCAGGCGCCGTCGACGTCGAGGGACTTGAACTTCTCCACGGTGTAGGTGGCGAACCTGGTCATCGTCCGCGACCCGTTGGTCTGGTAGACGAGACCGGGTGCGTGCGAGGTCGAGCCACCGGTCAGGGGCAGCGGCCCCTGGTCGAGCACGGTGATGTCGGTCCACCCGCGCTGGGTGAGCTCGTCGGCCAGGTTGGCACCGACGATCCCGGCTCCGATGACGACGACGCGTGGGGTGGTGCTCATGACGTCTCTCCTAACTGGACGGTCCGCGGTGACCGCTGGGAGGTGCCTGCGGGGAGTCGGGGTGGTCGGCCGCGCCCACGACCGCGGCCGACCGGGGCTGGTTCAGCGGAACTCCTGGGCCGCGTCGAGCAACCAGTCCGCGAGGTGACCGGCGAACGACGGCCGGACCAGCAGCCGGAAGTCGTCGCCGTCGCCGAGGGCGGCGATCAGCACGCCCGCCTGCCCGATGGTGGTCTGCGCGCACGACCCGCGGGGGAACACCGCTGGGCGCAGGTCGATCGAGCAGCCGAAGGAGAGCAGTTCGCGGGCGAGCTCCCCGCTCAACCGGATCGCGGTGCGCTGCGCGGAGACGTCCACGGCCGCGCCGCCGTGCTCGGCCACGACCTTGCCGAGCGCGTCCTCCAGCTCGTGCGGGCGGGAGATCCCGCTGGTCACCAGCCACTCGTCCGGGCCGAGCCAGATGGCCTGGCCCGCAGGGGTGGCGGTCCAGGTGTTGGGCTCGACGGGCAGCGGCGCGCCCAGCGCGCGCTCCACGGCCTCGGCCCCGGGGCCGGTGGGGTCGATCCGCACATCCGCTGCGGCGACTGGTTCCTCGGGCTTGACCACCAGGCCGTCGACCGCCCAGGTCAGCTCGGCCAGCGCCGCGCGCCAGGCCTCCAGCGGGTGCGTCGCGTGCGAAGTTTCAGCCATCGCGGCGTGCTCCTTCCGGGTCCACCAGCACGGTGTCGCCGATCTCGACCTCGACGAGTTCGCCGTCCACCGGCACGTGCACGAGGTCGCCGATGCGGGCGCGGCCGTTCTTCACCAGCGCCAGGGCGAACGGCCGCCCGAGCTCGGCGCTGCGGTAGCTGGACGTGACGTGGCCCAGCATCGGGACCGGGGGCTCGGGCAGGGTGCCGTCGGCGCGGAGCTCCACGACCTGGGAGCCTTCGCGCAGCTTGGTGGTCCCGTCGGTGGGCAGCAGCGACACGAACTGCTTGCGCATCGGGTTCTGGTTCTCCGGCCGGGAGAACGACCGCTTGCCGGTGAAGTCGGCCTTCTTCTTCGACACCACCCAGGTCATGCCCAGGTCGTGCGGGGTGACGGTGCCGTCGGTGTCCTGCCCGATGATCGGGTAGCCCTTCTCCGCGCGCAGGACGTGCATGGTCTCGGTGCCGTAGGGCGTGATGCCGTGGCGCTCCCCCACCGCCAGCAGCCGCTTCCACAGCGCCAGCCCGTGGTGCGCGTTGATGTTGACCTCGTAGGCCAGCTCGCCGGAGAAGGAGATCCGCGCGACGCGCACCGGGATCCCGTCGAGCGCGGTGTCCTTCCAGGACATGAACGGGAAGCCCTCGTTGGACACGTCCAGGTCCGGGAAGACCCGAGCCAGCACCTCCCGCGAGCACGGCCCGACCACCGGGAAGACCGCCCAGTGCTCGGTGACCGAGGTCAGGTGGACGCGCAACCCGGGCCACTCGGTCTGCAGCCACTCCTCCATCCAGTCCAGGACCGCGGCGGCGCCGCCGGTCGTGGTGGTGACCAGGAAGCGGTGCTCGTCGATCCGCAGCACCGTGCCGTCGTCGAGGACCATCCCGTCGTTGCCGCACATGACGCCGTAGCGGACACGGCCGACCTTGAGCGTGCTCATCATGTTCGTGTAGAGCCGGTCGAGGAACTCCGCGGCGTCCGGCCCCTGGACGTCGATCTTGCCCAGCGTGGACCCGTCGAGGATGCCCACCGAGGAGCGCACCGCGGCGCACTCCCGCAGCACGGCGGTCTCCATGTCCTCACCGGGCCGCGGGTAGTAGCGGGGGCGCTTCCACTGCCCGACGTCCTCGAACACCGCTCCGGCCTCGACGTGCCAGGGGTGCACAGCGGTGATCCGCTCGGGATCGAACAGGGCGCCGCGCTCCCGACCGGCCAGCGCGGCGAACGCGACCGGCGTGTAGGGCGGGCGGAACGTGGTGGTGCCCAGTTCCTCGATCGGGCGGCCGAGCAGTTCCGCGGTGATGCCCGAGGCGATCACGCCCGAGGTCTTGCCCTGGTCGTGCGCGGTGCCGATGGTGGTGTAGCGCTTGACGTGCTCGACCGAGCGCATCCCGGCCCCGACGGCGCGGCGGATGTCGGCCACCGTGGCGTCGCGCTGGATGTCGACGAACTGCCGGTCCGGGTCCCCGACGGTGCGCCAGAGCACCTTCGTCGGCGTGCGGGCCGGTTCCGCCTCGACCGCCGGCGCCTCGCCCCCGGCTCCGTCGCGCACCACGTCGGCCAGGTCGAAGATGCCGTTGGCGGCTCCGATCACGGTGACGCCGGGCAGGTTCCCGGCCGGGCGGAAGGCGCCGAGCGAGGAGTCGTAGGTCAGCGCGCCCCTGATGTGGCTGAACAGGTGCGCGGCGGGGTTCCAGCCGCCCGAGACCAGCAGCAGGTCCGCGGAGATCCGCTCCTCCTCCCCGGCGGCGTTGCGCGCGGTCACCGCGCGGACGTGGCCCTCCCCTTCGGTCCCGAAAACCACAGTGGAGGGACGGGCCTGGATTCCCCTTGCTGCTGCCCGATCCCCCCATTCCGCAGGCGGGTTGTCCCGCGCATCGAGGACGGTCACCGCCGCGCCCGCGTCGGCGAGGTCCACGGCCGCGGCGTAGGCGGAGTCGTCGCTGGTGAAGACGACGACCTCGCGGCCCGCGAGCACGCCGTAGCGGTGCAGGTAGTCCCGCGCCGAGGAGGCGAGCATGATGCCTGGGCGGTCGTTGTCGGCGAACACGATGGGCCGCTCGTGCGCGCCGGTCGCGACGACGATCCGCACCGCGCGGATCCGGTGCACCCGCTGGCGGCTGCGGTGCGCGGGCGCGGCGGCACCGAGGTGGTCGGTGCGGCGCTCCAGCGCGAGCACGAACCCGTCGTCGTACTGGCCGAACGCGGTGGTGCGCTGCAGGTGCCGCACCTCCGGGTTGGCCGCCAGCTCGGCCACGACCTCCGCCGCGAACTCCAGCGCTGGCAGGCCGCCGATCCGCTCGGTACCGGTCAGGCTGCCGCCCGGGGTCGGCCGGTCGTCGACCAGCAGGACGCTCTCCCCGGCCCGGGCGGCGCTGCGCGCGGCCAGCAACCCGGCCGGTCCCGCCCCGATCACCAGGGTGTCGACGTGGGTGTGCTTGCGGTCGTAGCGCGCCGGGTCGGGGACCTCGGCCAGCCGCCCCTGGCCGCCGACCCCGCGGGCCACCAGCCCGTCGGTCAGCTCGATGGTGGCGGCCTGCAGCATCGGCTCCGGGAACGGCTCCTCGACCTGCACCAGGCCGGTCGGGTCCTCGACCCACGCCCCACCGATGCCGCGCGGTCGCCCCAGCTTGACGCTGGTGCCGATGTGGTGGACACCGTTGGCCAGCAGGGCCGAGGCCAGCGTGTCCCCGGGGTGCCCGGTGTAGGTGCGGCCGTCGAAGGTGAAGGTCAGCGACCGGCTCCGGTCCACCCGCCCGAACCCGTCAACCCTGTTCATGCCAGTCCCGCCTCTCCGCGGATCGCAGTGGTCGTTGCGCCCGGACCGATCCCGCGTCCCGCGGTGTCCGGTGGCTGGTCCGGCGCCGTCTCGGGGACGGGTTCGCCGACCTCGTAGGTGGCCAGGAACTCGTAGGTGCGGGTGTCGCGGATGGCGTTGAACCAGCGGCGGCAGCCCGCGCTGTGGCTCCAGCGCTCCGGGAACGGTCCCTTGTTGTTGTCGCGGTAGAACACGAACTCGGCCCACTCCTGGTCCGAGAGGTCAGCGGGGTTGTCCGGGTAGGCGACGTCGGCTTGGCCGCCGTAGTGGAACTCGACCTCCTCGCGGGGGCCGCACCACGGGCAGTGGATGAGTTGCATGGCAGTCCTCGCGTTTCAGTGGGCGACGGCGGCGGCACCGTGCTCGTCCACGAGCGCGCCGGTCGTGAAGCGGTCCAGGGCGAACGGGGCGACGTAGGGGTGCGGCTCGCCGTGCGCGATGGTGTGCGCGTAGCACCAGCCGATCCCCGGCGTGGACTTGAAACCGCCGGTGCCCCAACCGGAGTTGACGTAGACGTTGGCGTACGGGGTGTGCCCGACGATCGGGCTCGCGTCCGGGGTGACGTCGACGACCCCGGCCCAGCTGCGCAGCAGGTGCGCCCGGGCGAACACCGGGAACAACTCGACGGCGGCGGCCATCTGCCGTTCGATGATGTGGAACGCCCCGCGCTGGCCGTAGCCGTTGTAGGAGTCCACCCCGGCGCCCATCACCAGTTCGCCCTTGTGCGCCTGCGAGACGTAGACGTGCACGGCGTTGGACATCACGATCGTCGGGTGCACCGGCTCCAGCAGCTCGGAGACCAGCGCCTGCAGCGGGTGCGACTGCAGCGGGGTGCGCACGCCGAGCTTGTCCAGCAGCACCGAGGTGTGCCCGGCCGCGCACAGCGCGACGGTGCCGCAGGCGATGTCACCGCGGGTGGTGCGCACCCGGGTCACCCGGTCGCCGTCGACGTCGAAACCGGTGACCTCGCAGTCCTGGACCAGGTCGATGCCAGCTTCGTCGGCACGGCGGGCGAAGCCCCACGCGACGTAGTCGTGCTTGGCGATCCCGGCCCGGGGCTGGTAGGTGGCGCCCTGCACCGGGTAGCGGATGTCGTCGGAGGTGTTGACGATCGGGCAGACCCGCTTGACCTCGTCCGGGGTCAGCCACTCCGCGTCGATGCCGTTGAGCTTGTTGGCCTCCACCCGGCGGATCGAGTCGCGGACGTCCTGCTCGGTGTGGGCGAGGTTGAGCACGCCGCGCTGGGAGAACAGGATCGGGTACCCGAGGTCGTCCTCCAGCCCCTCCCACAGCTTCAGGGCGTGCTCGTAGATGGCCGCGGACTCGTCCCACAGGTAGTTGGACCGGATCAGCGTGGTGTTGCGGGCCATGTTGCCGCCCGCGAGCCACCCCTTCTCCAGCACCGCGACGTTGGTGATGCCGTGGTTCTTGGCCAGGTAGTGCGCGGTGGCCAGGCCGTGCCCGCCACCACCGACGATGACCACGTCGTAGGTCTTCTTCGGCTCGGGGTTGCGCCACAGGAAGTCGGGGTGCTCGGGCAGGTCCGCACCGGGGGGCGTGGTCGTCGTGCTCATGCCTGCAGCTCCGGGTAGAGGGGACGGCTCTCGGCGAGGTCCGCGACGCGCTCGGCGAGCGCGTCGAGGCCGATCTCCGGGGTTTCTGGGCGCAGCGCCAGCGCGATGATGTCGGCGACCTCGGTGAACTCCTCCTCGTCGAAGCCGCGGGCGGCCAGCGCCGGGGTGCCGATGCGCACCCCGGAGGAGGTCATCGGCGGGCGCGGGTCGAACGGGACGGCGTTGCGGTTGACCGTGATGCCGACCCGGTGCAACCGGTCCTCGGCCTGCTTGCCGTCCATCTCGGAGTTGCGCAGGTCGACCAGCACCAGGTGGACGTCGGTGCCGCCGGAGATCACGCCGACGTTCGGCTCGACCAGCAGCCGGTCGGCGAGGATCCGCGCCCCGGCGAGGGTCCGCGCCTGCCGGTCGCGGAAGGCCTCCTCCCCGGCGAGCTTGAACGCCACCGCCTTGCCCGCGATCACGTGCTCCAGCGGGCCGCCCTGCAAGCCGGGGAAGACGCTGGAGTTGAGCTTCTTCGCCAGGTCGCCCTGGGCGAGCACGACCCCGCCGCGCGGCCCGCCGAGGGTCTTGTGCGTGGTCGAGGTGACCACGTGCGCATGCGGGACCGGTGACGGGTGCAGCCCGGCCGCGACGAGCCCGGCGAAGTGCGCCATGTCGACTACGAGGTAGGCGCCGACCTCGTCGGCGATCCGCCGGAACTCCGCGAAGTCCAGGTGCCGCGGGTAGGCCGACCAGCCCGCGATGATCAGCTTCGGGCGGCGTTCCCGCGCCAACCGCTCGACCTCGGCCATGTCGACGAGGTGGTCGTCCTCGCGCACGTGGTAGGCGACGGCGTCGAAGTACTTGCCGGAGAAGGTCAGGCGCATGCCGTGCGTCAGGTGCCCGCCGTGCGCGAGGTCCAGTCCGAGGAAGGTGTCGCCGGGTTCCAGCAGGGCGGACATGACCGCCGAGTTGGCCTGGGCGCCGGAGTGCGGCTGCACGTTGGCGTAGTCGGCCCCGAACAGCGCCTTGGCCCGGTCGATCGCCAACTGCTCGATCTCGTCGACGTTCTCGCAACCGCCGTAGTAGCGGCGGCCCGGGTAGCCCTCGGCGTACTTGTTGGTCAGCACCGAGCCCTGTGCCTGCATCACGCTCAGCGGCGCGAAGTTCTCGCTCGCGATCATCTCCAGCGTGCCACGCTGCCGGGCGATCTCCCGCCTGAGGGCCGCGTGGACCTCGGGGTCCGCTTCCGCCAGCGGCAGTCCGAGCGCGCTCGGCGCTTGTTGATCAACCGTTACGGACATCCGGCCGACCTCCTGTTGGTCGATTGATATATCAGTTGCGTCCTGCGGGGGCCGTCATGCCTGCGGCCGACGCCCCTGCGGAGAACTACCTCCGACGGCGGGGGTTCAGTGCCCCCGGGCGACCCACTCCGCCAGGTGCGGCGCCTCGGCGCCGATGGTGGTCGAGTCACCGTGTCCGGTGTGGACGGTCGTCTCGCCGGGCAGCGCGAGCAGCGTGCCGCTGATCGAGGCGATGATGGTGTCGAAGCTGGAGTAGGACCGGCCGGTGGCGCCGGGCCCGCCCTGGAACAGGGTGTCCCCGGTGAACACGACCCCCAGGTCGGGCGCGTGCAGGCAGGTCGAGCCCGGCGAGTGCCCTGGCGTCGCCAGGACCCGCAGCCCGGTGCCCGCCACGGTCAGCACCTGCCCGTCCCGCAGCTCCGCATCCGGTCGGTGGTCCGGGTGGGTCAGCCCCCACAGCGGCGCCTCGTCCGGGTTGAGCAGGATGGGCGCCCCGAACCGGCGGGACAGCTCCGGGGCCTGGTTGACGTGGTCGTCGTGGGCGTGGGTGCACACGATCGCCACCACCCGACGATCGGCCACCCGCGCCGCGACCGCGTCGGCGTCGTGCGCCGGGTCGATGAGCACGACCTCGCGTTCGTCCCCGACGACCCAGACGTTGTTGTCGACCTCCCAGGTCCCCCCGTCCAGGGAGAAGGTCCCGGAGGTGACCAGGTGCTCGACCGGGCTCACAGGACCACCACCGAGCGCAGGACGTCACCGCGGTGCATCTTGTCGAAGGCCGCCTCGACCTCGTCCAGGGCGATCTCCTCGGTCACGAACTCCTCCAGCGGCAACCGGCCCTGCAGGTGCAGGTCGACCAGCGCCGGGAAGTCGCGGGAGGGCAGGCAGTCGCCGTACCACGACGACTTCAGCGCGCCGCCGCGGCCGAAGTACTCGATCAGCGGCAGCTCCGGCGCCACCATGTCCGGCGTCGGCACGCCGACCAGCACCAGCGTCCCGGCGAGGTCGCGGGCCTCGAACGCCTGCTTCCACGTCTCCGGTCGCCCCACCGCGTCGATCACCACGTCAGCACCGAACCCGCCGGTGCAACCGCGGATCTCCGCGACGACGTCGGCCTCCCGGGCGTCGACGACGTGGGTGGCGCCGAACTCGCGGGCCTTGTCCAGCTTCCGCGGGTCGCGGTCCACCGCCACGATGGTGCTCGCCCCGGCGAGCAGGGCCCCGGCGATGGCGGCATCACCGACGCCGCCGCAGCCGATCACCGCGACCGAGTCGCCCCGACCGACTCCCCCGGTGTTGATCGCGGCCCCGATCCCGGCCATCACCCCGCAACCCAGCAGCCCCGCCACCTGCGGCTCGACCCGCGGGTCGACCTTGGTGCACTGCCCGGCGTGCACCAGGGTCTTCTCCGCGAACGCGCCGATGCCCAGCGCCGGGCTCAACTCCTGCCCGGTGGAGGCCAAGGTCATCTTCTGTGCCGCGTTGTGGGTGTCGAAGCAGTACTGCGGCTTGCCCTTGCGGCAGGCCCGGCACTGGCCGCAGACCGCGCGCCAGTTGAGCACCACGTAATCGCCGGGCGCGACGTTGCCGACGCCCTCGCCGACCGACTCCACGACCCCGGCGGCCTCGTGCCCCAGCAGGAAGGGGTACTCGTCGTTGATCCCACCCTCCCGGTAGTGCAGGTCGGTGTGGCAGACCCCGCAGGCCTGCACCCGCACCACGGCCTCACCGGGCCCCGGGTCCGGGACCACGATCGTCTCGACGGAGACGGGCTTGCCCTGCGCGGTCGAGACGACTCCGCGGACTTCTTGCGACATGCGGTGTTCTCCTTCGTGCTGCTCGTCGGAGGGAGGCGGAGAGGGAGCGGACCGGGAACCGGACCACTGGGGAGGAACCGCGGATCCGGGGCTGGCACCGGACTGGTACTGCGGTACCCGCAGCTTGGCATATCGGTGGTATATCAGCCCAGGGCGCAGTGGGTGCCGATTCCCGCCCCGGATCCGCGGCCGGTTCAGCCCGAGATCGCGGCGCTCACCCAGTCCCGGAACTCACCGATGTGGTGCTCGCTCGGCACGAGCACGCCACCGGCCGCGTACGCCCGCGAGGACATCGCCGGCTGGCAGCGCTCGCACGCGTCGAAGTCCTGCTGGTTGACCCGGTGGAACAGCTCGACCGAGCGGGACAGGTCCACGCCGCTGTCGATGACCTCCTGGGTGTAGAGCCAGTCGCACTCCACGATGGTGCGATCCACCGCGACCGGGTACATCCGGTGGAAGATCACGTGGTCCGGCACCAGGTTGATGAACACCTGCGGGTTGATGGTGATCGCGTAGTAGCGCCGGTCGTGGTCCTCGTCGACGCCCTCGAGCGTGCCGAACCCGCCCTGGCCGTCGACGGTGAAGCCCTCCACCTCCTCGCCGAACTCCGCGCCGTGGCCCACGAAGTACTGCGCCGCGTAGCCGTCGGCGAACTCCGGCAGCACCTCGGTGAGCTCGGGATGGATGGTCGCGCAGTGGTAGCACTCCATGAAGTTCTCGACGATGAGCTTCCAGTTCGCCTTGACGTCGTAGGTGATCCGCTTGCCGACCACCAGCTCGTCGATCCCCCACCCGTCGATCGCGGTGGGGTCGCCGAGCCGGACGGTGACCGCGCCCTGCACGGAGTCGGCGAAGGACGGCGGTTCGTCGGCCAGGCACACCCACACCGTGCCCAGCCACTCGCGCAGGTGCACGCCGATCAGCCCGTACTCGTCGCGGTCCACGTCCTGCATCGAGTTCAGGTTCGGCGCCGCGACGAGCTTGCCGTCCAGGCCGTAGGTCCACGCGTGGTACGGGCACTGCAGGGAGCGTCGGACCGAGCCGGACTCCTCAACGCACAGGCGAGCGCCGCGGTGCCGGCAAACGTTGAGGAAAGCGCGCAGCGCGCCGTCGCGGCCGCGCACGATCAGCACGCTCTCCCCGCCGACGTCGACGTTGCGGAAGTTGCCCGCCGTCGGCAGGTCGCTGCTGCGGGCCGCGGCGAACCAGTTCCGCTGGAAGATGCGGGACTTCTCGAGCTCGAAGACCGCTTCGTCGGTGTAGTGCGAACCGGGCAAGGTCGGGATCAGGCTGGATGCGGGTTCCGGCTGCTGCTGGCCGTGGACTTCGACGGAACTCACGGGCAGTCCTTTCCTGCGGTGCGGTTGGTGGGAGGTCGGCGCGGGACGGTTGCCCGCGCGAGCGGGGGGGGAGCTGGGGTCAGCGGAGCGCGGGCACGGACCCGGCCAGCTGGCGGCGCCACCGCCCGAACGGGCGGGGGCGGTCGATGGCGAGCACGGCTTCCGGGTTGCCGTCCGGATCGTGGTAGACCGCGACGAAGTCGAGCGCCTCGAGGCTGCCCTCGAGCACCTCGATCCGCGAGTCCGCGGTGCGGTGGCCGGCGAACTGGATCTTGTGGCCGTACTGGTCCGACCAGAAGTAGGGCACCTCGTGGTGCGCTGGTGGCGCGTAGGTCTGGCCGAGCAGCGCCGACGCCGCGGCGACCGGCTGCTGCACGGCGTTGGTCCAATGCTCCAGGCGCCGGGCCGAACCGAGGTAGTTCCGGTGGGAGTTGGCGCAGTCGCCGACGGCGAAGACCCCGGGGACGTTGGTGGCGCCCAGCGCATCGGTGACCACGCCGTCGTCGAGGTCCACGCCCGAGCCCCGCAACCACTCCACGCACGGCTCGGCTCCGATGCCGACCACCACGACGTCGGCGGGGAGTTCGCGGCCGTCGCTCAGGCGCACGGCCGCCACCCGCTCGCCGCCGACGAGCTCGGCAAGCGTGGCACCGGTGTGCAGCCGGACGCCCTTGGTGGCGTGCAAGCTGGCGCACACGGCACCCATCTCCGCGCCGAGCGGCTTCATCAGCGGGACCTGCGCGGCTTCGACGACGTCGACCTCCACGCCCAGACCTGCTGCGGTGGAGGCGATTTCGGACCCGATGAACCCGGCCCCGATCACCACCAGGCGAGCCCCGGCGACCAGCTCGGCGCGCAGCGCCACCGCGTCGTCGAACGTGCGGAGGGTGTGCACACCGCCCGGCAGACCGCCTGGGAGGCTCCGCGCCCGGGCGCCGGTGGCCAGCACCACGCCGTCGGCGGTGATCCGCTCACCGTCGTCGAGGACCACCGCCCGGTCCCCGGTGTCCAGGGCCGTCGCGGTGCGGCCGAGCCGCCACTCCGCTTCCAGCGCGTCGTCCTCCGGCGTGGACAGCTGCAGGTCGTCGACCGAGTAGGTCCCGGCCAGGAACTCCTTGGACAGCGGCGGGCGGTCGTAGGGCGCGTGGGACTCCTCGCCCACCACCACGATCCGCCCCTCGAAGCCCTGGTCGCGCAGGGCGCGGGTGGCGGTCAGACCCGCGAGGGAGGCCCCGACCACGGCGATCGTGCGCATCATCTGACCTCTTCCGCGAGTGCTCCGGCGACATCGGCCCCGACCTCCACCGTCTCGAGCACGTGGACCTGCCCGTCGGTGACCACGACCTGGTGCGTGCGGACCGGTTTCCGGGCGGGCGGCCCGCTGGGCTTGCCGGTGCGCAGGTCGAAACATGCGGCGTGCAAGGGGCACTCGACCGCACAACCTTCGAGCCAGCCGTCCGACAGCGAAGCATCTTGGTGCGTGCAGGTGTCGTCGATCGCGTAGAAGGTGCCCGCCACGTTGAACACCGCGATTGCCACGCTGCCCTGCACGCGTACAGACTCTCCGACCGGGATGTCGGCCACCGCGCCAACTAAGATCATCGTTGCTCCTGTTGCTGATTGCGGAACACGACGTGTGATTCGCAACAGAGCATCCGGCACGCACCGCATCCCGTCAATCGGCAGGAGCGAGATCAGTCACCGCGAATTCGGAGTTGCAGCATGCACAACAACGGCAAGGCCGCAGCCGCCGAGCCCCGGACCCCCACCCAGGCCGTGGACCGGGCGCTGTCGATGCTCGTGCTGCTGGCCCAGCGCGGCCCGTCCAGGGTCACCGAGCTGGCCGGCGAGCTGGGGGTCCACAAGTCCACGGCCTCCCGGCTGATGACCGCGCTGGAGAAGTTCCGGTTCGTCGAGCAGGCCGGGTCCCGCGGGAAGTTCCAGCTCGGGTTCGGCATCGTCCGGCTCGCCGGGGCGACCACCGCGCAGCTGGACATCGCGCGGGAAAGCCACCCGATCTGCGTCCGGCTGGCGTCCGAGCTGCGGGGCACGGTGAGTGTGAGCGTCCTCGAGAGCGGCGGGGCGACCGCCGTGGTGCAGGAGCCGAGCACCGAGCGCAACTGGATCGGCCTCCGCGTCCCGCTGCACGCGACGGCGAGCGGGAAGGTGCTGCTGGCCAGCTTCGGCTTCGAGGAGCTCGAGGAGGTCCTGCGGCAGCCACTGGCGCGGTACACCGACAACACCATCACCACGCGCGGCGCACTGACGGCCGACCTCAACCGGGTGCGCGACCGCGGGTGGGCCACGGCGAGCGGGGAGTTCGAGCGCGAGCTCCGGTCGGTCGCGGTCCCGGTGCGGGGCCCGGGCGGACGGCTGGCCGGGACGCTGAGCGCGGCGGCCGACGCCGAGCACCTCCAGGCGGCCGATTTCCCCTATGTGGCAGGGGTCCTCGCCCGCGCCGCCGAGGAGATCCACGAGCGGCTGCGCCACCTCGCCGGGCCACCGAACCCTTGACCACCCCTGGCGGCCTCGTTAGCGTGAACAGATATATCAGTTGTGCAGATCAGGGGTGATCATGCGCCAGCTCCTCGGACCGGTCCGGTCGCGCACCGGACGGATCGGCGCGGCCGGGTGACCGGGCCGCCCGTGCCCCGCGGCGCAGGTGGCGAGCTGGCCATCGAGGACGCGCAGACGATCCGCCGCGCCACGACGGCGGCGACGCTGGGCAACATCGCGGCCTGGTACGACTTCGGCCTCTACTCCTACCTCGCCGCGATCGCCCTGGACCAGGTGTTCTTCCCCGACGCCGGGGAGTGGGCGGCGGTGCTCACCCTGGGCACCTTCGCCGCCGCGTTCGTGGTGCGCCCGCTCGGCGGGGTGGTCTTCGGACCGCTGGGCGACCGGATCGGCCGCACCCGGGTGCTGGCCGCCACCATCCTGCTGATGTCGATCGCGACCGCACTGCTCGGGGTCGTCCCCAGCTACGGCGCGATCGGCCTCGCAGCCCCGGTGCTCGTGCTGCTGATCCGGCTGCTGCAGGGCTTCGCCGCGGGCGGCGAGTACACCGGGGCGCTGACCCTCATCGCCGAGTACGCGCCGGACCGGCGGCGCGGATTCCTGGGCAGCTGGCTGGAATTCGGCACGCTCGTCGGCTACGCGCTCGGCGCCGGTGCCGCCGCGGTCCTCGTCGCGGTGCTGCCCGAGGGCGACATGCTGGCCTGGGGGTGGCGACTGCCCTTCGTGCTCGCCCTCCCCCTCGGCGTGGTCGGGATCTACCTGCGGCTGCGGCTGGAGGAGACCCCCGCGTTCCGGCAGCTGATGGAGCGCTCCCCGGCGATGGCGAGCATGGCGCTGCGGCGCGTGTTCCAGATCCTGCTGACCCGGTGCCGCTCGGCGGCGCTGATCGCCGGCGGCCTCGTCGTCGCCTGGAACACCACCAACTACGTGCTGACCAACTACGTGCCGACCTACCTGACGCGGACCCTGCCGGGCCACGGCCAGGGCGGCGCCAGCGGCGCGCTGTCCACCTCGCTGCAGGTGCTGGTCATGCTCGCGATGCTGTGCGCGATCACGTTCGTCGGCAGGCTCAGCGACCGGATCGGCCGCAAGCCGATCCTGCTCACCGGCAGCGCCGCGCTGATCGCGCTCGGCCTGCCCGCGGTGCAGCTGCTGCGCGCGGGACTGCCCGGCCAGGTCCTGGGACTGCTGATCATGGGGTTCGCGCTGCTGTGCTTCGCGGCGGTGACCCCGTCGACGCTGCCCGCGCTGTTCCCCACCTTCGTCCGCTACGGCAGCCTGTCCATCATCTTCAACGTGTTCGTCTCGGCGTTCGCGGGCACCGCGCCCACGATCATCGGGATCGCGGTGACCACGACCGGCAACCTCGACTGGCCCGGCTACTACCTCGTCGGAGCCGGGGTGGTCGGGCTGCTGAGCACGCTGCTGATCAAGGAGCCAGCCGGGCGGGCGCTCCAGGGTGCCGCCCCGCTCACCTCCAGCGCCGACCTGCCCGCCCCACCGCTGTCCCCGGACGGCGTCCCGATGGAGTACCCGCACCGGAGCTGATCCCCGAAGACCACCGGACCGCGGCCGTCCGGGAGTTAGGGTGTCGCGGACCCGGTTCCAGGGAGGATCGAGGATGGAGCACGACGACCCGCAGCCGACACCCGAGGTGCCGGTGGACGCCTCCTCGCCGAACGTGGCGCGGATGTACGACTACTACCTCGGCGGGGCGACCAACTTCGCCGCCGACCGGGAGGCCGCCGAGAAGGCGCTGGCGGTCACCCCGGAGATCGGCCGGTTCGCGCGGATGAACCGCTGGTTCCTCGGCCGGGTGGTGCGGTACCTGTGCGGGCAGGGCGTCGACCAGTTCCTCGACCTGGGTTCCGGGGTGCCGACCGTCGGCAACGTCCACGAGATCGCCCAGCAGCAGAACCCGGCCGCCCGGGTCGCCTACGTCGACCACGAACCGGTCGCCGTCGCGCACGCCCGCGCGCTGCTGGCCGACCAGCCACGCGTCAGCGTCACCCAGGCCGACATCCGCAACCCGGGCGAAGTCCTGTCCGCACCAGGGGTTTCCGGGCTGCTGGACTTCTCCCGACCGATGGCGGTGCTGGCGGTGGCCATCCTGCACTTCGTGCCCGAGTCCGACGACCCGGCCCGCATCCTGCGCACCTACCGCGAGGCCTGCGCCCCGGGCAGCTACCTGGCGCTGTCGCACGCGGCCACCATCACGATGACCGACAGCGAGGCGCACCGCGGGCAGACCATCTACCGCAGCACGTCGACGCCGCTGGTCCTGCGCGACCGCGCCGGGATCGCCGCGCTCCTCGACGGCTGCGAGCTGGTCGAACCCGGCCTCACCCCGATCAACCACTGGCCCGAGCCCACCGCCGAAGCCCCGGCCAACGGCTACGGCGCCGTCGGCAAGCTGCTCTGACCAGCCGGAGTTCCCCGGGACCAGCTCCTCGGAGGCGGTCGGCACCTCCAGGGTCACGCGATTCCGGCGGGAACCAAACTTCTGGTTCCCACCGGAATCGCGGTTCGCAGCGAGGTGCGCTGCGGCGGAGGTGACGCGGGGTGTTGGCGGAGCCGGGTCACCGTCGCTCGACCGGTGGGGTGAGCGTCGGCCACGGGAGCTCGGGGGTGAGGGCTTCTGCCGCGGCGGCGACGTGGAACACCCGTTGCTCCTGGTGGGGGTGGCCCACGACCTGGACGCCGATCGGGACCCCGTTCTCCGCCCTGCCGCCGGGGACGGACAGGACCGGGCAGCGGTTGGCGACGTTGAACGGGCTCGTCAGGTGGGACAGCCAGTAGTGGTCGTGGTGCCTGTCGGCGATGTCGATGCCGTCGAGGTAGTCGCCGTCGGCGTCCAGGGCCGTGACCGCGTTGGTCGGGCAGAGCAGGACGTCGATTTCGGCCATCGCCTCGGCCAGTTCCCGCTGCATCGCGGCGTCGAGGGCCAGCGAGTCGAGCAGGGTGGTCCGCTCCGCCGCTCGACGGGCGTCGGCGATGAAGCGCTGGGCGTAGGTGGCGAGGGTGTCCACACCGCCGGATTCCCGCTCCATGGCCGGTGCCAGGATGTGGCCGAAGTGGGCGAGGATGGTGCGCAGCACCTGGTCGCAGGTCCACGGCAGGTCCAGCGGGACGACCACGGCACCGGCCTGCTCCAGGCGGGTCGCCATGTCCACTGTGGCCGCTTCCACTCCGGGGTCGACCGAGAAGTCACCCAGCCGCACCGAAAGCCCGACCCTCGTGCCGCGCAGCGCGGCCACCGGGTCCTCCGGCAACCCGATCGGCACGCCCTGCGGACCCCACGACGTGTGGTCGGTCGGGTGCTGCCCCGACATGACCGAGGCGAGCAGCGCGGTGTCCGCCACGGTGCGGGCCATCGGCCCGTCGCCGCGGTACCAGTCGGCGCTGAGCGGCGGGAGCCCCGGTACCCGGCCGTATGGCGCTTTGTAGCCCACGGTCCCGGTGAACGCCGCGGGCACGCGCGTGGAGCCAGCAATGTCGGACGCCGTGGCCAGCGTCGTCATGCCCGCGGCCAGGGCGGCCCCGGATCCGCCGGAGGAACCGCCCGGCGTCGTCGCCAGGTTCCACGGGTTGCGGGTCACGCCCCACATCGGGCTGTGCGTGACCGTGGCGCAGCTGAACTCCGGTGTGGTCGTCCGGGCGTGGATGATCCCGCCCGCCCGCCGGATGCGCTCCACCACCGGGTGGTCCGCCGCGGCCACCCGCCCGGCGTGGGCGGCCAAGCCCTGCTCGATCCGCTTCCCCGCGAGGTTGTGCTTCTCCTTCGTCGCCACCGGGACCCCGAGCAGCGGAGCCGTGGGCTCGTCGTTCCGAGCCGCGCGCAGGTACGTCGTGGCCGCGCGTTGCGCTTCGGCCCGCGCCTCGTCGAGGAAGGTCTCGGTGAACGCGTTGATGCCGGTCTCCCGGTCGCCGTTGACCCGGTCGGCCTGGTCCGCGACGGCGTCCAGGAGTTCCACCGGGGACAGCTCCAGGCTGCGGAAGGCCCGCAGCGCGGCTACCGCGTCGAGGTGGGCGAGCTCGCCGTGGGTCACTTCGCCGCCTCCTCGTCGAGCCCGCCCTGGAGCAGCTCCCAAGTCGCCTCGGTGAGTGCGTCGACGCCGACGACCATCTGCTCGTCGCTGGTGAACTCGCGCTCGCAGTGGCTGACCCCGTCGATCGAGGGGACGAACAGCATCAGGGCCGGAACGATGCGGTTCATCGCCACCGAGTCGTGCCCGGCCATGGTGTTGATCCGGCGGATACCCACGCCCAGGTCGGCGGCGACCTTCTCGGAGAGCTCCAAGCCCTGCTCCGGGAAGCACTGCACCGGCCGGACGTCGAAGTCGCGGACGTCGATGGTCAGGTCGTGCTCGCGCGCCACCGCCGCGATCCGCTCCAGCAGCAGCGCGCGGGCCTGCTGGACGATCTCCGGTGCGTTGGCCCGGATGTCGGCGACCAGGTGGACGCGGCGGGGCACCACGATCGGCGAGTTCGGTTCCAGGGTCAGGTGCCCGACCGAGGACACGATCGACTCTGGTTCGAACTCGGCGGTCACGTCGTGCACGAGCACCACGACCTTGGACGCGGCGACCAGCGCGTCGCGGCGGTCGGCCATCGCGGTCGCGCCGGTGTGCGACTGCTCCCCCAGCACCTCCACGTCGAGCTTCTGCGTGTACCAGCTGCGGTCCACCGCGCCGAGCGCGATGCCCTCGCGCTCCAGCACCGGACCCTGCTCGATGTGGATCTCGGCGTAGGCGACCGGTGTCGGCCGCTCGTCGGCGCCCCGGTAGCCGATGGAGTCCAGGGCTTCGGCGACGGTGACGCCGCTGAGGTCGGTGACCTGCAGCATCTCCTGCTCGTCCAGCAGCCCGGCGAACACCGAGCTGCCCATGATCGACGGCGCGAACCGGCTGCCCTCCTCGTTGAACCAGTTGACCACCGCGAGGTTGTGCTCCGGCGGATCATCCCGGGCCACCCGTGCGGCGAGCCGGTCGGCCGCGTGCAGGGCGGCGACCACGCCGTAGGCGCCGTCGAACCGGCCGCCGAGCGGCTGGCTGTCCAGGTGCGACCCGACCAGCACGAAGTCCGCGCCCGGCCGCCACTCCACGAGCGCGAACATGTTGCCGATGGAGTCAATCCGCACCGGCCAGCCGCGCGCCGCCGCGAAGGCGGCGAACCAGTCCCGCAGCTCCTTGTCCTCCGGGGTGGCCGCCTGGCGCTCCACGCCGCCAGCAGGCGTGGCGCCGATCGCAGCCACCTGGTGGAAATCGGTCAGGAATGCCTCGGAGCTCACAGGGCAACCTCCCCATCGACGCGCCGCCGGGTCTCCGGGACCCTGGTGGCGACCAGCAGGACGAGAACGATCAACGCGCCACCGGCCATGTACCAGCCGGGAGCCGAGTCCAACCCGGTGCTGCCGACCAGGTAGGTCCCGACGAACGGCGCAGTACCGCCGAACAGCGCGTAGGCGACGTTGTAGCTCACGGCGGCCGAGGTGAACCGCGTCCGCGTCGTGAAGATCTCCACGAAGAAGGCGTAGCACCCGCCCCCGTAGGTGATCAGGCACAGCACGAACAACGACTGCCCGAGCAGCGCCAAGCCGAGCGAGCCGCTCGTGACCAGGCTGAACGACGGCACGGCCAGCACCGCCAGGGCCAGCGAGCCGGCGATCAGCATGGGCTTGCGGCCGACGCGGTCCCCGACCAGGCCACCGACCGGCAGCAGCACCGCGTACAGCAGCATCGCCGCCGCGTTGGCCAGCAGCGACTCCTCCCGGCTCAGGCCGGAATCCTGCAGGTAGGACACGAAGTAGCCGCTGAGGAAGTAGAAGCCCACCGCCGTCAGGCCCATCACGAAGACCACCTGCAGCATGCGCACCTTGTTCTCCCGGAACGCTTCCCGCACCGGTGAGTGCTCCTGGTGCTCCGCCTTCCGGAGCACCTGCTGGAACGCCGGGCTCTCCTCGGTGCGGCTGCGGATCCACAGGCCGATGAACGCCAGCGGCAGGGCCAGCAGGAACGGGATGCGCCAGCCGTAGGACAGGAAGACCTCGGGGCTCAGCACGTGCGAGAGCACGAAGATCAGGGTCCCGCCGACCACGGACGGCAGGGCCGTGGCCGCCAGGGTGATGCCGAGCCATAAGCCACGCCGGTCCAGCGGGGCGTGCTCGAACACGAAGGCCGGGGCGCCCACGGACTCGCCACCCGCGGAGAACCCCTGCGCGAGGCGGCACAGCACCAAAAGCGCGGGAGCTGCGGCGCCGACCGTGGCGTAGGTGGGCAGCAAACCGATCAGCGTGGTCGCCGCGCCGATGGCGAGCAGGGTGGTGTAGAGGACCTTGCGCCGACCGATGCGGTCACCGAGCGCGCCGAAGAACAGGCCCCCGAGCGGGCGGACGAAGAAGGCGACGCCGAAGGTGGCGAACGTGGAGAGCATGCTGGCCAGCTGGCTCTCGCCCGGGAAGAACAACGCGGCGAGGGTGACCGCGGACAGGCCGTAGAGGGTGAAGTCGTAGAACTCGATGAACTGGCCGACGCTCCCACCGGCGAGGACGCGCTTCTGCACGCCCGTCGTCCTGGTGGGTGCCCTGTCCCGGGTGTGCGCGCTCGTCCTCATGGTGGCTGCTCCCAACGGGTGGTGGCGGGTGTGACCATGCTGGGGAGCCGGACGTGATCTGTCCAACAGATTCGACCGGAACTGCGCCATCGACTCAGTCGATGGAAACCACCGGGGCCACGCCGTACACCCGCAGGCAGATCTCCTCGAAGGCGCGCGACTTGAGGGTGGGCCGGGTACCGGCGGGCCGCACGAGCAGCACCTCGATCGGCGGCAGCTCCTCGGCGACGGGCAGCGGCACGACCGGGCTGCCCGCGTAGGTGAGGTCGTGCGGCAGCCGCTGGTTGAGAACCGAGTACCCGTGCCCGCGGGCGACGAACGCCCGAACCGTCTCGTAGCCGCTGGCGCGGTGGCGGATCCGCGGAACCGCGCCGAGGAGCTTGAACAGGCTGAGGTAGTACTCCCGGCTGTGCGGCAGGTCGAGCAGGACCAGCGGCTCAGCGGCCAGTTCGCGCAGGCTCACCGGCTGCTCCGGGGTAGCGGCCAGCGGGTGGTCCGGGGCGACGATGACGTGCGGCGGGATCCGCCGCAGCACCCGGCGTGGCAGCTCCCCGCCGAGCCCGAGGTCGTACATCAGCGCCAGCTCGCACTTGCCGTCGCGCAGCGCCCGCCGCAGGAACTCCTGGTCGCCTTCCAGGAACGACAGGTTGACGCCGGGGTGCTCGCGCTCGAACTCCTCGAAGATCAGCGACGCCCGGAACGGCGCGAGCGGGCCGAACACCCCGACGGTCAGGTCCCCGGCCAGCGTCGGGCCCTCCTCCCGCACCAGCCCCGGTAGCTGGTCGGCCTCCTCCAGCAGCAACAGGCTCCGCGCGTGCAGGCGCCGGCCGGCAGGGGTGAGCCGCAGCCCGCGCCGCGGCAGCCTGGTGAACAGCGGAGTGCCCATGACCTGTTCGAGCTGGGCGACCGCGGAGGACAACGTGGACTGGGTGACGTTGAGCGAAGCGGCCGCGGCGGTCATGTTCTCCAACTCGGCGACCGCGCAGAAGTACCGCAACTGGACCAAGGTGTACGCCCGCGTCATGCCCTGATGCTGCCACCCGCCGCCCCCTCCACCGAGGACCACGCGAACTTCCGCGGAATGGCAGAGGCAAATTTTCGCGGAATGGCGGAGTGCGGCCCCGATGAGGTCGACCCCCCACCCCGCCTCACCGGCCGAGGCACGACCCCACTCCAACCCACACCCACCCCGCCTCCCCTGGCGGCACGAGACACCCACAGTTTCAACTGAAACTGTAGTGGGGGGGTGACGAGTCCGCAGTTTCAATTGAAACCTCGAACGTGAGTGGGGAACGGGCGCAGTTTCAATTGAAACTGCGGACATCGTGCGTGTCGCGTGGCCGACACGCCGGTGGTGCGTCGGGGTGATTCCGCTGGGATCACCTCAGTGGAACTTGCTTGGACCGCGATGGGTGGTGGGGTGCACTGCGTCGTAGGTGCAGAGGGGGCGACCGGTCAGGTCGTCCTGCCAGACCCGGCCTGACACGCCGAAGACCTCGGTCAGGAGGTCCTCGTCGACCACCTCGGCCGTGGGGCCGTCGGCGTGGACCTCGCCGTTGCGGAGGGCCACGACGCGGTCCGCGTAGCGGGCTGCTTGTTCGAGGTCGTGGAGGACGGTCACCACGCTCAGGCCGCGGTCGCGCTGCAGGCGGCGGACCAGTTCGAGGACTTCCAGCTGGTGGCCGATGTCCAGGTAGGTGGTCGGCTCGTCGAGCAGGAGGATCGAGGTGTCCTGCGCCAGCGCGAGCGCCAGGCGCACGCGCTGGCGTTCGCCGCCGGACAGCCGGTCGACCAGCTCGTCGGCGCAGTCCGCGACGCCCGTGACCGCCATCGCCTCGCGCACCTGCGCGTCGTCGCCGCCGGCGAGCATGCCCAGCGGGCCGCGCACCGCGTACCGGCCTTGCCGGACCAGCTGCCGGACGGTGAGGCCGGGCACGGACGGCATCGACTGCGGCAGCACCGCGACCTCGCGGGCGATCTGGCGGCGGGTCAACGAGCGCAACGCGCGGCCGCGCACGAGCACTTCACCCGCGTCCGGGGGGCGCAGTCCGCCGAGGGCGCGCAGCAGCGTCGTCTTCCCGCAGCCGTTACGACCGACGAGCGCCACCCATTCGCCGTCGGAGACGCCGAGGTCCACCCCGTCGAGGACCACCCGGTCGCCGAAGCGGACGGTGACCCCGTTGGCCTGCAGCGCACTCATCCCGTTCCTCCGGTGGTCGAGGTTCGCCTGGCGACGCGGATCAGCACCACCGCGCCGAGCACCGCGGTCACCGCTCCGGTCGGGACACCGGCCCGCGCGGGGTCTGCCACCCACGAGGTGACGGTCTGTGCCAGGACGTCCGCGCCGCACACCGTTGCCGCACCGAGCAGTCCGGCTGCGGGCAGGGCGTAGCGGAGGTCGGCGCCGAACAGGGCACGCGCGGCGTGCGGGGCGAGCAGTCCCACGAACGCCATCGCACCGACGGACGCGATCGCAACGGCCGTCAGCACCACCGCGACGAGCAGGACCGCGCTGCGCCACGGCGAAACCGCGAGCCCCACAGCGCGTCCGTGGTCGTCGTCGACCGACAGTACCTGGAGGACCGCGGCCACCAGCAGTCCCGCCACCGCGGCCACCAGCAGCCACGGCCACAGGGCCGACCAGTGCGCCCAGGTCCGCCCGTTGAGCGAGCCGACCAACCACTGCGTCATCGAGCCGGTCAGCTGGGGGCGGGCGGTGAGCAGCACCATGCTGCCGCCGCCGAGCGCCGCCGACACCACCACGCCGACCACGACCAACCGCACCGGGTCGCTGCCCGCCCGGAGCGCGACCAACCACAGCGCGCCGCCGCCCAGCGTGCCGCCCACCACCGCCACCAGGACCAGCCGCGTCGGCGCGGTGAAGTCGCCGCCGACCAGCGTCGCGGCGACCGCGCCGAGCACCGCGCCCGAGCCGACTCCGGTGACGTCCGGCGAGGCCAGCGGGTTGCGCAGCACCGACTGCAGCACGACACCCGCCATCCCCAGGCACATGCCCGCTCCAGCACCGACGAGCACGCGCGGCATCCGCAGCTCGCGGACGATCTGCGCGGTCAGCGGGTCCGCACCACCGAGCACCGCGGCCCAGGTCTCCGCCGCCGAAGCCGTCGAACCCGTCGCCAGGTGCGCCAGGGCCAGGACCACCACGGCTGCCAGCAGCAGGATCAGCCGCAGTGAGCGGGGAATCCGCCGGATCACCGGGCCACCACCGACATCCTGCGGCGCACCAGCAGCAGCGTGCCCGCCACGATCGCGACCACCGCCGTCAGCCCGCCCACCGGCAGTTCCACCGGGTGGAGCACGGTTCGCGCGAGCAGGTCCGCGGCGATCACCAGCAGCGCGCCCAGCACCGCCGACCACACCAACCAGGACTGGTGCGTGCCGCGCGGGCGCAACCAGCGGCTCAGCTGTGGCGCGAGGAAACCGACCCAGGCCACCGGCCCGCATGGCCCGACCACCACCGCGGTGAGCACGCAACCGACCGCCAGGGCCGCAGCCCGCGCCCGGACCGGGGAGGCGCCCAGGGCGGCGGCGGTGTCGTCGCCGAGCCGCAGCACCCCGAGGGCCGGGACCACCAGCACCGCCAACGGCAGTCCGACCAGCAGGCCGGGGATCAGCGCCGCGAGGGTGTCCCAGGTGGTCCCGGTCAGCGAACCCAGCAGGTAGCGCACCAGCACACCCTGGTCGCGGGAGTCCGACAGGGACAGCGCGGTCAGCATCACCGCGTGCAGCCCGGCGCTGACGGCCGCGCCGATGAGCAGCACCGCCGCCCGGTCGGCCACCCCGCGCACGGCCAGCATGGTGAGGGTTCCGCCGACCGCGGACCCCAGCAGTGCGGGCACGAGCGGTGCGCCGGGGACCGACACGCCCCAGGCCACGCACCCCGCCACCGCAGCCGCCGCTCCGCTTGACACGCCGAGCAACTCCGGCACTGCCAACGGGTTTCGCAGGGACTCCTGCAGGAGCAGACCGGCGATGCCGAGCAGCGCCCCGGCGAACACGGCCAGGAGGAGGCGCGGTGCGCGCAGCAGCACCACCACGGTGTGCTCCACCCCGCCGTCCGCGGTCAGGGCGTGCGGGAGCCGGTTCACCCCCACGAACGGCTCACCGAGCATCAGCGACGCGGCGACCAGCACCACGGCGAGGACACCCACGGCCACCGCGAGGAGCCGGTCGCCGCGCCGGGAAGGTTCGCTCATCGGGACGCGGGCACCAGCTTCTCGGTCTCGTCGATGATCGCGGCCAGGCTCCGGGTGCCGCGCCCGGACCCGAACAGCTCGGCGTGCACCTCGTGCACCTGCTGCTCCTGCACCGCCGGGATCTGCTGCCACACCGGGTTGTCGGCGAGCTGCGCGCTGAGCGTGCGGTCCTCGGGCGAGAACAGCAGCGAGTACGCCAGCACGACGTCCGGTTGCTCGGCCAGCAGTTCCTCGACGCTGTAGTTGCTGGCGGTCTCGGCGTCGGTGCCCTTGGCCGGGAAGGGGTAGGTGTAGAGCTGGGCGAGCAGGTCGCCCTTGAGGGAGTCGCTGGTGTCCACGCCGATCGACTCGGCGCTGCCGTACATCAGCACCACTTCGCGGTTCGCCTGCCCGCTCTCGCGGGTGGCGCGCACGGCGTCGGCGAGCTTTCCGCGGAAGGCCGCCTCGGCGGCCACGGCCTGCTCGGTGCGCCCGGTCAGCGATCCGAGGTTGCGCAGGTAGGCGACCGATTCCTGCCAGTTGACCGGCTCGGTGAGCCACAGCGGCGCGAAGCCCTCGATCGCCGGGCGCAGCGCGTCGTGCACCCCGGCCAGGCCGATCACGAGGTCGGGCTCGAGCGCCGCGATGCTCTCGACGTCCTCGGAGCCGAAACTGCCCTGCACGACGGGGACTGCGCTGCCCCGCTGCCCCATCAGCGCGGGATGTGCGAGGAGGTCCGGGCTGCTGGTGCCAGCGGGTGCCATGCCGAGTTCGACGAGCATGTCGTCGCACAACCCGCTCAGGCACACGATCCGTTCTGGCGGTTTCGGCAGGCTGAGCTGGTGACCGTGCGGGTCGGTGATGGTCAGCGACGCTTCCAGCGGCTGGGCGGTGCGCTCGATCACCGGGGCCGGTGCGGGAGCGGCGTCGGCGGACTGCTCTTCGGGGGCGGTCGAGCAACCGGCGAGGCCGAGGGCTGCGGCCAGCAGAACTGCGGGGAGCGTTCGGGCGGTGCTGCGCTCAGCGCGCACTGGCGACCTCCTGGAACGAGTCGTGAGTGCCATTACGATAACCATTTTCATGTTCAGTTGTCCACGGCCGCGATGCGCTCGCGCAGCACCGCCGCGTCACGACGGCACGCCTCGACGCTGTCGCCGGGCACGAACTCCAGGAGCACCTCGCGCCGCTCGCCATCGGCGGCGAGCTCCCGCAGGACCGCGTCCCAGAGGTCGAGCCGGTCAGCCAGCGCGAGCCGCTCGGTGAACCCGTCCGCGCCCCAGGAGAACGCGTGCACCGAGGTCAGGTCCGGCAGCAGCGCGCGCACTTCCCGCACGCACCCGGCCGCCACCGGGAGCTCGCGCGGTTGCCAGTGCGGGACCAGCGCGTCGTGGCCGACCTCCTCGCGCAGGCGGAGCGTCGAGTCGATGTCGTCGGTCAGCGATTGCACGTGGTGCTCGACGGTGAGCCGCATTCCGGCCGCCTCGCAGGCGTCCGCGCACCGCCGCAGGTCAGCCACCACGCGGGCGCGTTCGTCGACGTCCGCCTCCGCGGAACCGACCACGCCCGCCCACACCCGGACCCGCGGTGCGCCCAGCGCGACGGCCGTGCGCACGACCTCGTCGAATTCGGATTTCGGGGTGCGACCGGCCTTGTGGTACGAGCCGTAGCTGCCGATCCCGATGCCGTGGTCGGCGCACAGCGCGGCAACGGTGCGCGCAGTGCCGGTGGCACCGACGGGCACGTGCACGTCCCCGCCCCACTCCACCACTTCCAGCCCGCAGTCGACCGCCACCGACACCACCTGTGCCGGGTCGAGCTGCCGGAAGGTCACCGACGCCAAGCCTGGGATGATCATGCTGTTCTCCGTCCTCTGCTCCGGAAGTCGTTCAGGCGCCGCCGACCGCGAGCGCGTGGAGCAACCGGGCCGGGCCCGCCGCGGCGCGCAGGACCGTGTCGATCCAGCAGCCGACCGGTCGTGCCGCCAGCCCCAGCTCGGTGGCGGCCAGCCACGCCGCGTGCACCGCCAAGCCCGCTCCGAGGTGTTCGTCGAACGCCGTCGCGGGGTCGGGGTCGACCGTTCCAGTGGCCAGCAGCAGCGCACCGGCCCTCGCGAGTTGCGGTTGCCCGCACGAGCGGGGCGCGAGGTCGGCGACCAGCTCGCTGCGCGCGGGCCGCAGCATCGCGACCTGCCCGACCGACAGCGGCGCTGCTGCTCTCAGCAGCTCCGCTGGTCCAGCGCTGCCCGACGTGACGGCCTCCCACGGCGCGGTCGTCCGCGCCAGCAGGTCGGGCACTGCCGGTGCGGGCGCGCCCCACTGCCAAACCCGCTCCCGGGTCCCGGTCCCCAGCTCGGTCAACGCCGCGATGAGCTGGTTCCAGGACTTGCCCGGAGCGGCGGCGAAATCCGGTTCTGGCGCGTGCTCGTCCGGAGTCGCCAGCGGAACCGGGAGGGCCGCGTCGATCTCCACCACGGCCAGCGGGAACTCTGGTGCGCATCCTGGCCAAGCGGCTCCAGCGCGAGGAAGTCCCGCCCACTCCGCCAGCACATCCGCGCCCAGTCCTGTCGTGGCGCGCGCCGGGTGGTCGAGCGCTGCGGCTGCGGCCAGCAGGGCGCCCACCGCGTGCCCGAGGTCGAGCAGCAGCACCGGCAGCGACCGCGGCCCGTACCGCCACCACGTCCGGTACGGGTTCACCGACAGCACCACCCGTAAGTCCGATGTGGACAGCGCGGACGTGGTGGGCGCGACCAGGGAGTGGCGCACCGGGTCGTACCGCCAGGCAGTACCGCGGTGCACCACGTGGGCCTCGACCGGGTACCGCCCGCCCGCCGAAGGCACGCGGCGCAGCCGCACTCCCCCGGCGCGCCGCGGCGACGAGGCCAACGCTAGGTCCAGCAGCGCCCCGAGCCCGCCGCGCGGCCACCGGCCCAGGACGAACTCCGGGCCCGGCCAGCTGCGGCACTCCGCTGGCCGCAGGGCGTGATCGGTCTCCCCAGGCGGCTCCCCATGCCACGCCTGGTGCAGCGATTTCCGGACGCTCACAGGAAAGGCGGGGGTTCGACGACGAGACCGGCCGGACCGCTGAGCGGGTCGGCGCCCGGAGCCCAACCGCGCTCCGCCACGACCTCGCGCCACCTCGGCAGCCCCCAGTACCGGAACGCCGCGGGCGCGTTCGGCACCAATCCGGTTGCGCACACCCGCACGACCCGCAGCGGCGTGTGCGCCACGTCGGCGGTCGTCAGGTCGGCGTGTGCGATCCGGCACCCCGCCTCGCGCAGGCTCGCCCGCAACGACTCCACATCGCCGAGCGGCAGTTCGTCCGCCCCGATGACCTCGCCGGGCCGGGTGAACCGGGGCAGCAGCCGCTCCTGCACGCGCTCGTCGAGCCACACCTGGACCTGCGCTCCCAGGTCCCGGACCCGGCCGAAGTGGGTGCCGCAGTCGTCCAGGTAGCGCCGGTCCTCCCGGAACGGCAGGTAGAGGCCCTCGGCAAGGATGCCCGCCCGGATCGCATCGAACACCCAGCCACCGGGGTCGACCAGCCCGAGCGTGAACACCCACGTGTGCACGGCTTCCAGCACCGCCTTGGTGCACGCCTCCGCGGGGTCGAACCGGGCCGCGCCACCGCCGCCGACGATCCCGGTCACCGGGTCCACCACCACGGCCGCCACGCAGGCCACGGGGTGCTCCGTCGGCAGCTCGACCAGGTGCACCTCCAACCGCGAGCCCGCCAGCTCGCCCGCCAGGCCGGGCACCGAGTCGATGGCGATGCCGCGCGTGGGACCGCCCAGGTGCCACCACAGTTCCAGCGCGTCGCGTTCGAGCAGCTCCAGCAGCCCGCGCCGGAACGCGTCCTGCTCGTCGGTGCCGGTCGCGATGCCCGCGTAGTTGAGGTGGTGCAGGCGGGGCTCCTGGCGCCGCTCGCCGCTGTGGTAGTTCAGGTGCACCCACGACGCCGGGAGCCAGCACGGCTCGCCGTCCTCGGTGCCCCGCACCCACTTCACCGCCAGGTCGTCGGTGAACCGCTGGTACGGCCAGCGCGGCGCGGCGTACTGCCACGGCGCGAAGAACGGCAGGTCATCGGGCCCGAACATCCGCTCCCCGCGCAGTTCTGCCGCGGTCGCCGACCGGAGGTCCGGCGCGACGCGATTGCCGCAGTAGCGCTCCACCGCCTCGCCGAGCGCGGCAGTGCGGGCGCCTCCGGGAGATCCGAAGGTGGTGCCGAGGCTGACGCGGTCGGCGGGCCACGCGCCGAGTCGGCGCGCGTCGGCGACTTCGGCGGTGACGCCCGTGTAGCGGGGCGGGGCACCGTCCACCGGAGCGACGTCGACGAGTCGGCGCACGATCCCGGTGACGGGGTCGATCAACGACTCCACCGGCATCGTCGGAGTGGCGGGCATCGGGTGACCTCCTGGTCGGGCGGGTGGATCAGGTCGGAGGGCGGGACCGCGTCGGCCCCGGGCGGTTGCCACGGCACGTCGAGGTGCGCGGCGTGCACGTGGCGCGCGCTGGTCAGCAGTTCCGTCGCGAGGACCGGGTCGACCCCGGTGTGCGGGTTCCGGGCGTGCGCGGGCCAGTGGTGCCCGGCGACCTCGACGACCAGGCGCGCGCCTGCGGGAACCCGCGCGCCGATGGGCGGTGTCGTGATCGCGACCTCCCGGCGCCGTGCCGGTTCGTGCGGGCAGCGGCGGATCGCGTGCGCCAGCGGCACGATGCGATCGCCGGTGTCCAGGGCCAGGCGCACGACCCAGTCCGCGTCGACGGCGTCAGCCTCGACGTCGAGCGTCACGGTCACCTGACCTGCGACCTCCCCTGCGTCGAGCGGGTCGGTGCGCACCAGCGCGCGGTCCTCGCACTCGCCGAACCCGATGTCCGAGCGGAACGGTTTGGCCGGGTCGGCGAGGAAGGCAGCGTCCGAAACCAATCCAGGGAACCGGGTGCGGCTGGGGGTCAAGCGCCGCCAGCTGCCGTGCGGGTCGACGGCGATCACGCCAGCGTCCCCGCGAATTCCACCGCCGAGGACCGCATTCGCCCACTGCACGTAGAGGGAACCGATGCGCTTGCCGCCGAGAGCCGCTCCGGGGTCACTCGCGTCCAGGTCGTGACCCCACGGGCCGAGGACCAGTCTTGCCGGGCCGCCCCAGGTTTCGGCGAGGTCGACGGTGTGCGAGGCGAACGGGTCGCGCAGGCCGCCGACGGCCAGCAACGGCATGCGCAGCTCGCGGACCCGGCCCCACAACCGCTCATCACGGCGGGGTGCCGACCAGAGCTCGTCCCAGCCCTGCGGTGTCGCGCCCAGTGCCCGTTCGATGAGCGCGGCGACGGGAAGCCCGGACAGGTCGTACTCGCGTGGTTCCCGTGGTTGCGCGGTGCCGCCGTGCTCGGTCCACCACCCCAGCCGACACGCGAGCCGCGCGGCGCCGCCGGGTTCCCGCGCCGTCTCACCCAGCCCCAGTGCGGGCACGCTGACCAGCACTCCGCGCACGGTTTCCGGCCGGGCGAGGGCGGTTGCCACCGCGCAGTGCGCGCCGTACGACGCGCCCGCGACGAGCAGCGGGCCGCCGAACCGCTCCGCGATCCAGTCGGCCAGCACCGCGCCGTCGACCTCTTCGTGCGCGTACGGCCGGAACTCCCCGGTCGACCCGAAACGTCCGCGCACGTCACCGACCACGCAGGTGAAACCGCGCGCCGCCCAACCCCGTGCCTCGGCGAGCAGGCGGTGCCGCCCGTAGGGCGTGCGCAGGAGGACGACCGGTCCCGGCCCGTCGGCAACCACCGCGGTCACGGCCAGCGCGCACCCGTCCGCGGTGACGACGTGCTCGCTGGTCACGGCGCGCTGGCGGGGACCGGCAGGACCGGGTGGTCGCTGATCGCGCCGGTGTCGAGGCCGACGACGCGCAGTCGCCTGCTGGGCGGCAGTGGTTCGGCGAAGGCGCTTTCGCCCGCGCGCGAACCGAGTGCCCACGCGCGTAGGTCGGCCACCAGCAGCGCCACGACGAGTGCGAGGTCCGCCGCGTCGGCGCCTTCGTCACCGTGCAGTGCTCGTCCGGCGCCGTGCTGCGCCCAGAACTCCGCGAGGTGGTGGTGGCCCGAGCCCGCGGCGGCCAGTCGGCGAGCGACGACGTCGGAATGCCGCACGTCCCCGGCCACCGGTTCGACGAGCACGTGCCGCCCTTCGCGGCTCGCCCGCTGCCACGCCACGCCGTGGTCGACGAGCGCATCGAGCTCCAACCACGAGCGCGGAGCAGGCCCGTCGGACCACGCGCACACCGCAGCCGGGCGGCGTTCCAAGATGTCCGGTGCGGTCGAATCCGCTGGTGCGGCAACAGGTTCCGCCCCCGCCGCGTGCAACGCAGCGCACAGCTGCGCGCTCTCGTCGGCGAGGACGACGACACGCGCCCGGTCCTCCGGCCACGTCGCGCGCGCACCGAGGTGCCCGGCATTGCGGAATGCCGCCAGGACCTCGGGTCCTGCGCCGTCCGCACCGGTCAGGGCGCCGCGGATGGCCTCCTCGGGCAGCGCGATGTCGAACATCAGCCCGTCGGTGTCCCGCAGCGCGGTTCCGCGGCCTTCGATGGTGAACACCGAGCAGCCGGGCCGGAGGCGGGGTGGCGCGGTGTCGCGCTGTGGCATCGGTCCTGCCTTTCCGGGAAGGGGCCGGTGCCGGGGCCCTCGGGCACCGGCACCGGCCAGCGATCACTCGTCGTCCCCGAAGGGGTTCTCGACGAGGGCGTTGCTGTGACTGGCCGAGTTGTGCGGGAGCTCCCGCTCGACCTCCACGCGCTGGAAGACGTCGTCCATCTCGTTCACCTCCTCCCGATCGACACGGCACAGTGAACAAGAATTGACAATCATTTTCAATACGTTGATCGACCGGTCCCCCGTGACGCATCCCACCGGGCGAGGGTCTTGCGCTATCGAAAATGATTACCATTTACACTGCGACGAGGAGGACTCACATGCTCAACACCGCGGTCGACGAGGCCGACACCGACCAGGACTTCCGGCGCTACCTGGCCGCGCGGGCGACATCCGTGACGGGCAGCCTCGTCGCGACGGTGGCGCTGCCCGTGCTCGTCTACCAGCTGACCGGCTCACCCGCGTGGACCTCGGCGATCGCGGTCGCCGAAGCGCTGCCCTACCTGCTGTTCGGCCTGGTCGCGGGCGCGGTGGCCGACCGCGCCGACCGCCGCCGCCTCATGCTGGTCGCCGACTTCACCAGCGCTGCCCTGCTCGCCACCATCCCGGCGGCGTGGGCGCTCGGCGTGCTCACCGCGCCGCACGTGCTCGTCGTCGGCTTCGGCGTGCAGACCCTGTTCGTGGTCTTCGACGCGGCCAACTTCGGCGCCCTGCCCACCCTCGTCGGCAAGCAGCGCCTGACCACCGCCTACTCCCAGGTCTACGCGGCGACCACGCTCGCCGAACTGCTCATCCCCCCGCTGACCGGCCTGCTCGTCGCGATCGCCGCACCCGCCCCGCTGATCGCGGTCAACGCCACCACCGCGCTGGCCTCCGGCCTGCTGGTGCGCTCGATCGTCCGTCCACTGTCGACGGCGAAGGACACCGCCGAGCGCCGGGCCGCCACCTCGATCCGCACCGACATCAGGACCGGCCTGGCCTTCCTGGCCCGCCACCGCACGGTCCGCGTCCTGACCCTCGTGGGGACGACCCACTCGGTGGCCAGCGGCGCCTACGTGGCCATGCTCGTGCCCTGGGCCGACCGGGTCCTCGGCGTCGCGCCGTCCGGCGACTGGCGCATCGCGGTGCTGTTCAGCGGCTGGGGAATCGGCGGCCTCCTGGCGTCCCGCCTGGTCCCGCGCCTGAACAACCGCTACGGCGGGGCCCGCCTCGCCCTCGGCGCGCTGCCCACTTCCCTGCTGTGCGGCTGCGCCGTGCTGCTCAGCACGCACTGGATCGCCGCCGCCCTCTCCGCCACCGCCTGGGGAACGGCCCACTCCACCGTGGTCATCAACGCGATCACCCACCGCCAGCGGATCACCCCCGACGACCTCCAGAGCAGGATCAACACGACCTGCCGCATGGTGTCCTGGGGCATCGGGATGCCGACCGGGGCGGCCCTGGCCGGAGCGGTCACGATGTCCGGAGCCAGCCCCCAGGTCGGCATCGCCACCGGAGTCCTCGCCCTCCTGCTCGGGGTGGTCGCGGCTTGGTCCTCCCCGCTGCGCCACGAATCCCGGACCACGCCGGCGAATCCCTGACGCAGCGGAGCCGCCCGCCCAGCGGGCGGACGGCTCCCCGGATCACGCGTCGACGGGATCTTCCGCAGGCCTCCGGGTCGCGTGCAGGCTGCGCCGGAACGTCTCCGGTGCGGCGAACATCGCCGCCGCTGCGATGAGTGCCCCAGCCGCGACCAGCGCCGCCACGCTCCACGACGCCCCGTCGGACCACAGGATCAGTGACGTCGCCAGCAGCGGGGTGAAACCACCCAGCAGCACGCTGCCGATCTGGTAGCCGATGGACAGGCCGCTGTAGCGCACGTGCGGTTCGAACAGCTCGGTGTAGAACGCCGCGATGGGCGCGAACACTGCACCGTGCGGTACCGCGAGCGCGATGGCCAGGGCCAGCGCGATGAGCACCGGCGACCGGGTGTCCACCAGCCAGAAGAACGGCCAGGCGTAGGCGGCCATGAACAGCGCACCGCCGATGAACACCGGTCGGCGGCCGAGGCGGTCCGACAGCGAACCCCACAGCGGCAGCGCGGCGATGTTCAGCGCGGCCGCCAGCATCACCCCGGTCAGCCCGGCCTGGCGCGGCAGGTCCAGCTGCTGGGTGAGGTAGCTGAGGATGAAGACGGTGAACACGTAGTAGTTCCCGCCCTCGGCGAAGCGGACCCCGATCGCGATCAGGATCTGCTTCGGGTGGGTGCGCAGCACCTCGACCAGCGGGCGGCGCGACGGACCACCGGACTCCACCGCGGCCGCGAAGGACTCCGACTCGGTGATCCGGAACCGGATGTACAACCCGACCAGCGCGAGCAGGATGCTCACCAGGAACGGGATCCGCCAGCCCCAGCTGAGCAGCTGCGGTTCCGGCAGCAGCGAGACGACGCTGAACACCCCGGTGCCCAGCAGCAGCCCGGCCGACACGCCGGTCTGCGGCCAGGCGCCGTAGTGGCCGCGCTTGCCGTCGGGCGCGTGCTCGACGGCCATCAGCACCGCACCGCCCCACTCCCCGCCGACGGCGAAGCCCTGCACCAGCCGCAGCAGCACCAGCAGCGCGGGTGCGGCGATGCCGATCTGCTGGTAGGTGGGCAGCAGCCCGATGAGCGTGGTGGCCCCGCCCATCAGCGCCAGGGTCATCACCAGCGTCGCCTTGCGGCCGATCCGGTCGCCGTGGTGCCCGGCCACGAAACCACCGACCGGGCGGGCGATGAACCCGGCCGCGAAGGTCCCGAACGCCGCCAACGTGCCCGCCGCGGGGCTGATGCCGCTGAAGAACAGCTGGTTGAAGATCAGCGCCGCGGCGGTGCCGTAGATGGTGAAGTCGTACCACTCGATGACGCTGCCGATGGTGCTCGACGTCAGCGTTCTCGACGCCGAGGGGGCCCCGGCACGCGTCATTGCGTTGGAGGACATGACGGTGCGCCTTTCGGTGCGGCTGGTCAGGATCGGGCGAACTCGTCGGGGGACCAGGACAGCTGCGCACCGCCGAACTTGGCGGCCCGAACGTCACCGGAGCGGGCGTGCCCCTCGAACAGCTCCACGCGGGCCGCCCGGCCGCACACCTCGCCGAGCTCCGCGCTGGCCGCCGGGTCGGTGACCTCCTGGTACGTCACGGTCTTGAGGTACTTGCCGACCCAGAGCCCACCGGTGTAGCGGGCCGCGCCCCGGGTGGGCAGCACGTGGTTGGTGCCGATGACCTTGTCCCCGTAGGACACGCAGGTGCCCTCGCCGAGGAACAGCGCGCCGTAGTTTCGCATCTTCGCCAGCGCTTCGCGGGGCTGCGCGGTGAGGACCTGGACGTGCTCGCTGGCGTAGGTGTCGGCCAGCGCGTAGGCCGCGTCGAGGTCCTCGACCACGTGCACCTCGCCGTTGTCGCGCCAGGCTGGTTCGGCGTTGTCGCGGGTGGGCATCTCCGGCAGCAGCCGGTCGACGTGCTCGATGACCGAGCGCCCGAGCTCCTCCGAGGTGGTGATCAGCACCGCCGGGGAATCCGGTCCGTGCTCGGCCTGGCTCAGCAGGTCCACTGCCACCACGAACGGGTCGGCGGCCGCGTCGGCGACCACCAGCACCTCGGTGGGACCGGCGAACAGGTCGATGCCGATCTCGCCGAACAGCTGGCGCTTGGCCTCCGCGACGAAGGCGTTGCCCGGACCGGCCAGCATGTCCACCGGTGCGATGGTCTCGGTGCCCAGCGCCATGCTCACCACCGCCTGCACGCCGCCGAGCAGGTAGATCTCGTCGGCACCGGCCAGGTGCATGGCCGCCACGGTGGCGTCCGGGACCTCGCCGCGGATCGGCGGGGTGCAGGCCACCACCCGCGGCACCCCGGCGGTCTTGGCGGTCAGGATCGTCATGTGCGCCGAGGCCAGCAGCGGGTAGCGCCCGCCCGGCACGTAGGCGCCCGCGGCCGAGACCGGGATGTGCTTCTGCCCCAGGTGGACACCGGGCAGGGTCTCCACCTCGAACTCCTGCATCGACGCCAGCTGGCGCTCGGCGAAGCCGCGGACCTGCCGCTGGACGAACTCGATGTCGGCGAGTACCTGCTGGGGCACGCGGGCGACGATCTGCTCGATCTGCTCGGCCGAGAGCCGGAACGACTCGGGCTGCCAGCCGTCGAACCTGCCCGAGTACTCGCGCACCGCCTGGTCACCGCGGGTGCGGATGTCGGCGATGATCGCCGCGACCTTCTCCTGCACGTCGGGCAGCGAGGTCGTGGTGGCCGCCGAGGTGGTGGCCGGGGCCTTGAGGGCGCGAACCATGGCGTGATCCCTTCGGATGTTTACGTACACATCGCACCGTAGGCGGCTAGGGTGTTTACGTAAACCCGCACTCTTAACTTCCTCGATGCAGACCTCGGAGGTGCTCGGTGGTCACCAGCCGGGACGTGGCGCAGCTGGCCGGTGTTTCGCAGATGACGGTCTCCCGGGTCCTGCAGGGCAGCGACAAGGTCGCCGCCGCGACCCGGCAGCGCGTGCTGGCCGCGATGGAGCAGGTCGGGTACCGGCCGCACGCCGCGGCGCGGACCATGCGGACCCGGCGCACCTCGACCGTCGGCGTCGTGGTCGCCGACATCACCAACCCCTTCTACCCGCAGCTGCTGGAAGCGGTCGGCCGGGCGCTGGACGAGGCGGGGCAGCGCATGGTGCTCTGGAACGCCCCGGACCCCGGTGACACCAGCGCCCTGCGCGCGCTGGACGAGGGCACGGTGGACGGGCTGATCTTCACCACCGTCACCGAGGCGTCCGAGCAGCTCGCCGACTCGCTGCGGCGGGGCGATCCGATCGTGCTGCTGCACCGCGGCCTGGACTCGCTGGAGTGCGACCAGGTCACCACCGACAACCTCGCCGGGGGCCGGGCGGTGGCCGACTACCTGGTCGCCACCGGGCACACCCGGATCGGCTTCCTGCGGGGACCGGAGCTGACCAGCACCGCCCGGCATCGCGAGCGCGGGTTCCGCGAGCGGCTGGCCGAGCTCGGCCGACCGCTGGCCGCCGAGCTCACCGCCCAGGGCGGGTTCGCCCACGACCTGGCCCGCGCGGCGATGCGCGAGCTCCTCACCCGCGACGACCCGCCCACCGCGGTCTTCTGCGCCAACGACCTGACCGCGCTCGGCGCGGTTGACGGCGCGGTGTCCGCAGGGCGCCGCGTCCCCGAGGACGTGTGGGTGGTCGGCTACGACGACATCGCGATGACCGCGTGGGACTCCTACGACATCACCACGGTCCGTCAACCGATCGCGGAGATGGCCCGCGCGGCCGCGCACCTGCTGCTGGAGCGCGTGGCTGACCGCTCGCTACCACCGCGCAAGCAGCAGTTCCCCAGCGAACTTGTCATCCGCGGCTCGACGGCGCACACCGCGCCGTCATGACGCGGCCCGCGGGAACCCCGCCGCACCGCCCCACGTTCCGCGGAGGTGCCGGTGGAACTCGGTCAGCGCCGTGGTGACGTGCGCGTCGCGGTGGCGCACGAACACCGTCGTCGCCGTCGCCTCCGCAGGCGGGGGCCGGTGCAGGCGCAGCCGGGGGCGCAACGCCGACCGCTCGACCAATTCCCGGGGCAGCATCGTGATCCCGAGCCCGGCGGCGACGCACCCGAGGATGCCTTCGACGCTGCCGTAGTCGAGCACCTTCGGCTCCGCACCGCGCGCCCGGACGACCGCTTCCAGGTTGCGCCGGTAGGCGCACCCCGCGCGGAACACGAGCAGGCGGGCGCCGGTGGGCCCGCGCATCGCGTCGTCGAGGTCGCGGTGCCGCGAGGCGGTGACGACCGCCAGCTCCTCGGTGCCGACCTCCTCCTCGTGCAGGCTCCGCTCGTCGACCGGACCAGCGACCAGCGCTCCGTCCAGGGAGTGGTCCTCGACCAGCGCCACCAGCGATTCGGTGGGCCCGGTCAGCACCGACAGGTCCACCTCCGGCCAGGCCGCGGTGTAGGACTCCAGCACGGGCGGCAACCGGAACCCCGCCGTGGTCTCCATCGCGCCGATCCGCAGCGGGCCGCGGGGCGCCTCGTCGCGCACGACGCGGCTGGCCTCGTCGGCGAGCGAGGTGATCTGCCGGGCGTAGCCGAGGAGTTGCTCCCCCGCCGCGGTCAGCGCGACCCCTCGCGCGTGCCTGCGCAGCAGGGTCGCGCCGAGTTCCCGCTCCAGCCCGGCGATCCGCGCGCTGATGCTGGACTGCACGGTGTGCAGGTCCGCCGCCGCGCGCGTGATCCCGCCGGTGCGCGCCACGGCGAGGAAGATCCGCAGGTCCGACAACTCCACCCGACTCGCCCCTGACCTCATGGTTTCGCGAGCGGCGATGGCTGCGTTCGCCACTCATCGTTGGACACGATGTCCCACGCAGCCTAGCGTCCTCCTTGCACTGGGCACTCGGGACGACGGATGAGGAGAGCAGTGGTGGCCGGACAGCGGACGCAGCAACGGGTTGAGGACTTCTGCGCGAGGTTCGGCCTGCGCGTGCCGATCCTGGAGGCACCCATGGCCGGTGCCTGCCCGCCCGAGCTGGCGATCGCGGTGGCCGAGGCCGGTGGGATGGGCGCCAACGGCGTGGTGCTGGACCAGCCCGACCGCATCGCCAGCTGGGTGGCGCGGTTCCGCGCCGGGACGAGCGGCCCGTGCCAGCTCAACACCTGGATCCCGGACGAACCGGTCGACGCGCCGGAGCGGCAGCAGGCCGCGGAGCGGTTCCTGGCCGGTTTCGGCACGCCAGGTGAGGCGGGCGCGCCGAGCCCGGTCTTCGCCGAGCAGTGCGAGGCCATGCTGGCCGCCCGACCGGCGGTGATCTCCTCCATCATGGGCCTGTTCGCCCCCGACTACGTCGAACGCCTGCACCGGGCGGGCATCGCGTGGTTCGCCTGCGCGACCACCCTCGCCGACGCCCTGTCCGCCCAGGAAGCCGGTGCGGACGCGGTCGTCGCCCAGGGGATGGAGGCCGGTGGGCACCGCGGCAGCTTCGACCCGCAGACCGCCGAGCAGACCAATGTCGGCCTGTTCGCCCTGCTCCCGCACCTGGTGGACCACCTGCGGGTGCCGGTGATCGCGGCCGGCGGCATCGCTGACGGCCGCGGGGTGGCCGCGGCGCTGGCACTCGGCGCGAGCGCGGTCCAGGTGGGCACCGCGCTACTGCGCTCCCCCGAAGCTGGCATCAACGCCGACTGGTCCGCCGCGCTGGACGGCCTGCCGCCGGAGCGCACGGTCCCCACCCGCGCGTACAGCGGCCGCCTCGGACGCGCGGTGCCCACCCCGTTCGTCACGGCCTGGGCGAACGACGGTGCTCCAGCACCCGCGCCCTACCCGGTGCAACGGCGGCTGGTGGGCCAGTGGCGCAAGGGCGGTGCGCCGGGGGTCGACCGGGTCAACTACTGGGCGGGCCAAGGCGCGGCGCTGGCCACGACAGCTCCGGCGGGCGAGATCGTCGAGCGGATGTGGGCCGACGCCCGCGCGCTGCTCGCCTGAGCTGCGGTCACACCGCTCTGACCGGGACGCCTCCGGCGTCGAAGCGCGCCACCACCTCGGCGGCGGCGCCGGAGTCGGTCAGCAGCATGTCGATCGAGGTCGTCGGGCAGATGTGGGCGAAGGCGGTGCGGCCGAGCTTGGAGCTGTCGGAGACGACCACCACGCGGTCGGCGCGTTCGGTCATGAGGCGGTTGGTGCACGCCTCGCCTTCGTTGTGCGCGAAGGCGCCGCGGGTCGGATCGACGGCATCCACGCCGAGGAACACCACGTCGAGGGTGATCTCCGCCAGCAGGTGGGTGCCGAGCGGCCCGGTGAGCTCGAAGGACTGCGGCCGCGCCACGCCGCCGGTCACCACGATCTTCACCTGCGGCCGCACCACGAGCTCGTTGGCGATGTTCAGGGCGTTGGTGACGATGGTCAGCGAGGCGCGGTCACCGGAGTCGGCGAGGTCGGCGCGGGCCACCAGGCTGCGCGCGATCTCGGTAGTCGTCGTGCCGCCGTTGATACCGACCACCGCGCCGGGCGCGACCATCGCCGCGGCGGCCCGGGCGATGCGCCCCTTCTCGTGGGCGTTGCGGGCGGCCTTGTAGCGCAGCGGCAGGTCGTAGGCGATGTTCTGCGCGACGGCACCACCACGGGTGCGGGTCAGCAGCTGCTGCTCGGCGAGGTGGTCGAGGTCGCGGCGCACCGTGGCCGTGGAAGCGCCGAGCTCGGTGGCGAGCTCCTCCACGGTGACCTTGCCGCGTCTCCCGAGCAGGTCGAGCAGGGCGGACAGTCGCGCGTGCCGGTCCATCAGTGTTCCCTCCCGACGTCAGCTGGCCAGCGGTTCCACCGCGATGCGGTCGGCGATGTCGCGGAGCACGTGGTGGTCGAGTGTTCCCGCGACCGGCGCCGCAGCCGCGGCCGCGGACCACGCGACGGCCGTGCGCAGCCGCTCGGGCCAGGGTTGGCGGCGCGAGATGCCTGCGGCGAGGGCTGCCACCGCCGCGTCACCAGCGCCCGTCGGGTTGCCGCTGACCGCGTACGGCGGTTTCGCCCGCCAGAGCCCTTGTTCGGTAAAGGCGAGCACACCATCCGGACCGAGGGAGACCACCACCGCCGCCGCGCCGCGGTCGCGCAGCTGCCGAGCTCCGGCGACCGGGTCTTCCTGCCCTGTTGTCTCGCGCAGTTCCGCGGCGTTGGGCTTGACCACGTCCGCCCCGGCTGCCGCGGCGGCGAGCAGCGCTGGGCCGGTGGCGTCGACGATGACGGGCACCGACCGGACGTGGGCGTCGCGAACCAGTTCCGCGCAGCTGTCCACAGTGCACCCCGGGGGCAGGCTCCCCGAGCACACCAGCACCGAGGCCTCGGGCAACCGGGTGCCGACGAGGTCCCGGAACCGCTGCCAGTCCGCTGCCGTCAGGTGGCTGCCGGGTTCGTTGAACAACGTCGCCTCGCCCACCAGGTCCGCCTCGGCGATCACCGCGACGGTCCGGCGGGTCGGGCCGGGCACCGGCAGCAGGAGGTGCTCGATCCCCGCCGCGGCCAGGTCGTCGCGGACCGCGTCGCCGCGGGTGCCGCCGACCGGCGCGGTCACGAGCGTGCGCAGGCCCTGGTCGTGCAACACCCGGCTGACGTTGAGGCCCTTGCCCCCGGCCCGCTCGTGGACGCTGCGGACGCGGTGCGAGGTCCCGGGTTCGAGGTGCGCGACCCGGTAACTGACGTCCAGCGCCGGGTTCGGGGTGACGGTGATGATCACGGCCGCAGCACTCCGAGCAGCCGGGCGGTCTCCGCCGCGAGGGCCTGCTTCCCGGCGCTGAGGTACTTGCGCGGGTCGACCAGCTCCGGGTTGCCCGCCAGGGCTTCCCGCACCGGCTCGGTGAACGCCTTGTTCAGGTGCGTGGAGATGTTGATCTTCGTCATGCCGCTGCGGATCGCGTCACCCAGGTCCACATCGGACACACCGGAGGAGCCGTGCAGCACCAGCGGGACGTCGAGCGCGTCGTCCAACCGCCGGATCAGGTCGAAGTCGAGCGCGGCATCGCGCGTCAGCATCGCGTGCGAGGTGCCGACCGCCACCGCCAGCGCGTCCACCCCGGTGGCGGCCACGAACTCGACGGCCTCGCCCGGATCGGTGCGCGCGCCCGGGGCGTGGACTCCGTCCTTGCCGCCGACCTCCCCGAGTTCGGCTTCGACCCACAGCCCGGCGTCGTGGCAGCGGGCCGCGACGGCCCGGGTGCGGGCCACGTTCTCCTCGTAGTCCTGCTTGGACGCGTCGAACATCACCGAGCCGAACCCGAGCTCGATCGCCTCGTCCACCAGATCTTCGGACTCGGCGTGGTCCAGGTGCACGGCCACCGGCACCTCGGCCTTGCGGGCGCGGGCCAACGTCGCGCACGCGATCGGTTCCAGCGCACCGTGGTAGCGCGCGCAGTTCTCGCTGATCTGCAGCACCACCGGAGCGCCAGCGCGCTCGGCTCCGGCCACCAGGGCGTCCGCGTGCTCGAGGCCGATGACGTTGAACGCCCCGACCCCGAGGCTCTCGCGGACGGCGGCTTCGACAACGCTGCCCGTGCCGACCAGGGGCATGACCACTACCTCTCTTCCGTGCGGTTGATGACCGAATTCGCGTTTTCCAGCAGGTCGGCGGCGAGCAGCGCCGCCCCCAGGCTGCCCGCGCGATCACCGAGCGCGGCAGGCACGACCCGCGGCGCGCTCGCGAGGGTCCAGTCCGCGGCCAACCGGCGCGCGAGCGGGCCGAACAGCAGCGGTCCGGCCTGCGACAGACCACCGCCGACTACGACGACCTCCGGCGCCAGCACCGCGGTGAGCCAGATCAACGCCTGCCCGAGCGCATCGACGGCGTCGTCCCAGACCTCGGTGGCGGCCGGGTCCCCGTCCTCGACGAGCCTCGCGACCTCCGCCGCTCCCGAGACCGGGTTCCCGGTCCACTCCCGGTAGCGCTGGCTGATCGCAGCCGCGGAGGCGACGGCCTCCAGGCGGACCCGCTGACCGCGGACCTCGACGAGCACCTGCCCGACCTCGCCCGCGTACCCGCCGCCGGAGTGCACCCCGCCGCCGTGCACGTGCGCCGCCGAAACACCCGTGCCAACCGGCAGGAACACCGCCTCCGCCGCTCCCCGCGCCGCGCCGGAGCGGTGTTCGGCCAGCGCCCCGGCCCGGACGTCGTGCCCGAAGGCGACCGGCAGCCCGAGCCGCGCCCCGAGGAGCGCGGCGAACGGCACGTCCGACCACCCCAGGTTCGCCGAGAACACCGCGGTACCACGGGATTCGTCGACGATCCCGGGCACCACGAGACCGACGGCGACCGGCGCGGCGTGCACGGCGAGCTCATCGACCAGCGAGCACGTCAGGTCCAACACCCGCTGGGCGGTGTCCGGCGCCCGCAGCGGTGTAGCGCTGCGACGGTGCGCCAGCACCGCGCCGAAGGTGTCCACCAGGACCGCCTTCGTCCCGGTCCCGCCGACGTCGACACCGACCACGGGACCGGGCAGGCACTCGGTCACACCTGGTCCAGGATGATCGACCGGGTCAGGTTGCGCGGGCGGTCCGGGTCCAGCTCGCGCTGCACCGCCGCGGCCACCGCGACCCGCTGCGCCAGCACCAGGTGCGCCATCGGGTCGCGCTGCCCGCTGGCGAGGAAGTCCGCCCCGGCCGCCGCCACCTCGTCGGCCAACCCGGTCGGCGGCTCACCGAACATCCAGGTGGCGCGGCCTGGTTCGGCGATGCTGATCGGGCCGTGCCGGTACTCCATGGCCGGGTAGGCCTCGGACCACAGGCCAGCGGCTTCCCGCACCTTCAGCGCCGCCTCGTGGGCCAGGCCGACCGTCCAGCCGCTGCCCAGGAAGGTGATCTGCTCGGCCGCCGGTAGCGCACCGAGGTCGGCCTCCAGCACCGCGCGGGCGTCCGCGACCGCCCCGGTCAGGTCCTCCCCGAGCGAGACGCGCAGCAGCGCCAGCGCGGTCGTCGCGAACCGGGTCTGCACCACGGACTGCTCGTCGGCGAACTCCAGGGCGACCAGCTCGTCGCAGACCTCCGCGATGGGCGCGTCCGGAACCGCGGTGATCGCCACCGCGGGCGCGGTTCCGCGCAACTGCCGGAGGAGTTCGACGACCTCGGTGGTGGTGCCGGAGCGGGTGATCACCAGCACGCGGTCGTAGGACCGGCCGGTCGGCACCTCGGAGGCGGGGAAGGCGTCCGTCTCGCCGTGCCCGGCAGCCTCCCGCAGGGCCGCGTAGGCCATGGCCATGAACCACGACGTGCCGCACCCGGCCACGGCGACCCGCTCGCCGCGGGCGGGCAGCACCCCGGCCACCTCCCGGGCCAGCTCCGATGCGCGCGACCAGCACTCCGGCTGGCTGTCGATCTCGCCGTCCACGAGGTATCCGCCAGACGCCATCAAGTCCTCCCAGACCCGTCGTTCTCCGCGTGGCGACCGCCGCGGCCGCCACGGGACCTCAGCGTAGATGCACGAAAGTGATTCAACAAGGTTCACTCCAATCAACATCGATCACGCGATCTTCATCTCGCCCGCCGCGTCACCGCGATCCCACCACCAGGGAAAAGCCGTGAGTGACACGACATGCACGCGAAGTCACGGGCCGGCATCTTCGTCCGACCAATGCGCGGCGAGGTAGTGACAGGCGCCACGCGGCGCGTTAATAATGAGCCAACTTGCATGAAGTTGCTCGATAAAAGCGATTAACGAGCACACATGCGCAATGTTGGATCGAGGGAGAACGACAGATGGCGCAGAAGCTCCGGAGGCGGCTGGTGCTCGCTGCCGGGATGTGCCTGGTGCTGCTGGCGGGGTGCGGTGCGCACGACACCGACGCCGGGCGGGTGCTGCGGGTCGCGCAGTACCCGGACCCGGACGAGCTGAACTCGCAGCAGAACTCGGGCAGCCAGGTCTACATGGGACTGTGCGAGCCGCTGACCGGGCTGGGCATCGCCGACGCGGGCGACATCCGGATGCGCGGTGCCGAGCGCGTCGACACCACCGACGGCCAGGTGTGGACGATCAAGCTCCGACCCGGCCGGACGTTCCACAACGGCGAGCCGATCACCGCGCGGACCTACGCCGACACCTGGAACGCCGTCGCCTACGGGCCCAACGCCTACAAGGCGAGCTCCACCTTCAGCGTCATCGACGGCTACGCCGAGCTCAACGAGGACCCGCCGACGGCCACGACCCTGCGCGGGCTGGAGGTGGTCGACGACCTCACCCTGCGCGTCACGCTCCACCAGCCCGACTACGACTTCCCGAAGATCATCGCCTCCTACAGCGCGTGCCCGATCCCGGCCGAGGGCCTGGCCGATCCGACCGCCTACTCCCAGGCCCCGATCGGCAACGGCCCGTACCAGTTCGTCCGCTGGGACCGCAACGAGCGGATCGTGATCAAGCGCTGGCACGACTACCAGGGCGAGGTGCCGCCGGGCGCGGCCGAGGAGATCCACTTCAAGATCTACCAGTCGCAGGACACCGCCTACCGCGACGTGCAGGCCGGGCAGCTCGACGTGCTGCGCAACCTGCCCGGCGGGCTGCTCGACGTGCTGCGCAACCTGCCCGGCGGGCTGCTCGACGACGCCCGCAACCAGCTCGGTGACGAAGGGCTGTTCGCGATCCCGCAGCAGCGGCAGATCACCCAGATGCTGATCCCCGAGTACATCGAGTCGCTGCGCGATCCGCGGCTGCGCAAGGCCATCTCGCTGTCGATCGACCGCGACGCCATGGCCGGTGCCCTGCTGCGCGGCTCGGCGACCCCAGCGCGCTCCCTGATCGTCGAAGCGACCGGCCCCGCCTACCGGGCCAACGCCTGCGCGGACTGCCGGTACGACCCGGACCGGGCGCGCCAGCTCGTCGCCGAGGCCGGTGGGTTCACCGAACCGGTGGTCATCTGGTACTCCAACACCGGCGGTGGCGGCGGCACCGAGATGTCCCAGATCGCGCTGGCCATCGCCAACGCGCTGCGGCAGGAGCTGGGCGCCGAGGTCAAGCTGCGGCCGGTGCTGCCCGCGCAGCTCACGCAGGCGCAGAACAGCGGCACCCTGACCGGTCCCGCGCTGAGCCTGTGGGGCGACATCTACCCCAGCCCCGACCAGTACCTGGGCATGTTCCGCGAGGGCGGCGACGGCAACGAGTACACGCAGTACGACAACCCGGAGGCCACCGCGCTGATCGCCAAGGCGCTGGGCAGCGGCGACGAGCTCGAGGCCGCCCGGTACTGGCAGCGCGCCGAGGACCTGATCCTCGACGACATGCCCGGGATCCCGCTGTACTACCCGGCCATCTACGCCGCGCACACCACGTGCGCCACGCCGGGCACGCTCGGCGGCGACCTCCAGTACTACCTGACCGCGTTCGAGTGCGGCCCCGGCCGCGAGGAGTGAGGCCGCGACCATGCTCGGATACCTCGTCCGCCGCGTCGCGGCGATGCTGCCGGTGCTGTTCGGCGTGACGTTCCTGATCTTCGCGCTGGTGTACGCGATGCCCGGGGACCCGATCGCCGCGCTGGCCGGGGACCGCCCGCTGGCACCCTCCACCGTGGAGGCGCTGCGCGAGCGGTACCACCTGGACGAACCACTGATCACCCAGTACCTGCTGTACATGGGCGGGCTGCTGCGGGGCGACTTCGGCACCGACTTCTTCGACCGGCCGGTGCTGGACATGATCGCCGAGCGGTGGCCGACGACGCTGCAGCTCGCGCTGACCGCATGGGTGCTCAAGCTGCTGATCGGCCTCGCGGTCGGCATCTTCGGCGCGCTGCACCGCGGCCGCGCCGGCGACCACCTGGCCCTGGCCTTCACCGTGCTGTTCGTGGCGCTGCCGGGGTTCGTCATCGCCTTCCTCGCCCAGCTGGTCTTCGGGCTGGAGCTGGAGTTGTTCCCGATCGCCGGGATCGCCGAGGGGTGGCCGCAGAGCTTCCTGCTCCCGGCGCTGGTGGTGGCGCTGGAGGCCGCTGCCCCGCTCGCGCGGCTGACCAGGTCGAGCCTGGTCGACACGTTGGGCTCGGAGTTCATCCGGACCGCGCGGGCCAAGGGCGCCTCGCCCGGCCGCGTGGTGTGGGGGCACGCGCTGCGCAACTCGATGATCCCGGTGGTCACCTACCTCGGGCTCAGCCTGGCGGCGATGCTCGGCGGTGCCGTGATCGTCGAGAGCGTGTTCAACCTGCCCGGCATCGGCGGCCTGCTGGTGCAGGCGGTGCAGACCCAGCAGGGCACCATCGTGGTCGGCGTGGCGACCTTCATCATCCTGATCTACCTGCTGGTCAACCTGCTGGTGGACATCAGCTACGGAATCATCGACCCGAGGGTGCGCAATGGCTGACCGAACCGATCTCTCCCCCGCCCCCGCCGCGCCCCGCAGGCGGTTCACCCTCATCGGGCGGCTGCCGAAACCGCTGCGCGCACCGCTGTTCTTGGTGGCGGCGCTGATCGCCGCCGGTTACGTGCTGATGGCGGTGTGGCCGAGCCTGTTCACCTCCGCCGACCCGATGCACTGCGAGCTGCGGCTCAGCGGCGCGGGCCCGGCGCCGGGCCACCCGTTCGGCTTCGACATGCAGGGCTGCGACTACTTCGCCAACGTGGTGCACGGCGCCCGCCCGTCTATCGCGATCGGCCTGATCGTCACGGTCGCGACCTTCGCGATCGCCGCGGTCCTCGGCGCGCTGGCCGGCTACTTCGGCGGCGTCGTCGACGGCGTGGTCTCGCGCATCGCCGACGTGGTGTTCGGGCTGCCGATGATCATCGCCGCGATCGTGGTGCTCAACCTCTTCGAGGAGCGCACGGTCTGGACGGTGAGCCTGGTGCTGATCGTCTTCAGCTGGCCCGGCGGCATGCGCTACATGCGCGGCTCGGTGCTCGAGATCCGCAACCTGGAGTACGTGCAGGCCGCGCGCGTGCTCGGCGGCAGCCACCTGCGCATCATCGGCACGCACATCGCGCCGAACGCGCTGACCTCGCTGATCGTGCTGAAAACACTGGAGATCGGCGGCATCATCGCCGCCGAGGCGGCGCTGACCTTCCTCGGCATCGGACTCCAGCCGCCCGCGATCTCGTGGGGTCTGCAGCTGTCCACCGCCCAGGCCCAGTGGCAGGCCAGCCCGCACCTGCTGCTCTACCCCGCCCTGTTCCTGACCGGCGCCGTGCTGGCGTTCGTCGTCCTCGGCGACAGCCTGCGGGAGAGCCTCGACCCGAAGGGAAAGCGATCATGAACGCCCCGGCCGACCGGCGCGCGGTCCTCGACGTGCGCGGCCTCAGCGTCGACTTCCACACCCCCGCCGGCCGGTTGCACGCCGTCCAGGACGTCAGCTTCTCCGTGGCCGCGGGCGAAACCCTCGCGGTGCTCGGCGAATCCGGCTCCGGCAAGAGCGTCACCGCGCAGGCAATCATGGGGATCCTCGACACCCCACCGGCCGAGGTCGTCGGCGGCACCGTCGCACTCGACGGCCAGGACCTGCTCGCGCTGTCCGACCGGCAGCGTCGAGCGGTGACCGGCTCGCGGGTGTCGCTGATCTTCCAGGACGCGCTCACCGCGTTGAACCCGGTGCAGCCGGTGGCCAAGCAGATCGGCGAGCTGTACCGGCTGCACCGCGGCGCGACGCGGCGGCAGGCCTGGCAGCGCGCGGTGGAGATGATGGACCGGGTGCGGATCCCGGCGGCGGCCAGCCGCGCCGGGGACTACCCGCACCAGTTCTCCGGCGGGATGCGCCAGCGGATCCTCATCGCGATGGCGCTGGCCCTGGACCCGGACGTGGTGATCGCTGATGAGCCGACCACCGCGCTGGACGTCACCGTGCAGGCCCAGGTCCTGGACCTGCTCGCCGAGCAGCAGGCCGAGCGCGGGCTGGCGCTGGTGCTGATCACCCACGACCTCGGCGTGGCGTCCCGGATGGCCGACCGCGCGCTGGTGATGTACTCCGGGCGGGTCGTTGAGCACGGGCCGATCCGCGAGCTGTTCACCGCGCCGGTGCACCCCTACAGCCAGGGGTTGGTCGCCTCCATCCCGCGGCGCTCGCACCGCGGCGGTCCGCTGCCCGCGATCGGCGGGTTGCCGCCGAGCCTCGCCGAGCGGCCCGCGGGCTGCGCGTTCCACCCGCGCTGCGGCATCGCGCGCGAGCAGTGCGAATCGGTCGAGCCGGAACTGCTGCTGCTGGACGACGGCAGGCAGACCCGGTGCCACTACTGGGCGGAGGTCTCGTCGTGACCGAGCAGATCCTCGAGGTGCAGGACGTCACCAAGCACTACCGCAAGCGCGGCGGCGGGCGGTTCGGCCTGGCGACCGACACCGTCAAGGCCGTCGACGGCGTGAGCCTGCGGCTGCGCAAGGGCGAAGCGCTGGGCATCGTCGGCGAGTCCGGGTGCGGCAAGTCCACGCTGACCCGGCTGCTCACCGCGCTGGAGAAGCCCACCAGCGGGCAGGTCCGCTACCGCGGCATCGACGTCCACGGCGCGAAGGGCGCCGAGCGCACCCGGATGCGGCGCAACATCCAGATGGTCTTCCAGGACCCCTACGCCTCGCTCAACCCGCGCAAGACCGTCGGTTCCATCCTCGCCGAGCCGTTCCGCATCCACCGCGACGCGGTGCCGGAGGCGGGGTTGCGCCCGCGGTTGGAGCAGCTGCTGGAACAGGTCGGGCTGCGGCCGGACCACCTGGACCGGTACCCGCACGAGTTCTCCGGCGGCCAACGCCAGCGCATCGGCATCGCCCGCGGCATCGCGCTGAACCCGGAGGTGCTGATCTGCGACGAACCGGTCTCCGCGCTCGACGTCTCGGTGCGCGCGCAGGTGCTCAACCTGCTCGCCGAGCTGCAGCGCGAGCTGTCGCTGACCGTGGTGTTCATCGCGCACGACCTCGACGTGGTGCGGCACTTCTGCGACCGGATCGCCACCATGTACCTGGGTCGCGTGGTCGAGGAGGGCGACTGCGCAGCGGTGTACGACCACCCCGCGCACCCGTACACCCGGGCACTGCTCTCCGCGATCCCGCGCCCGGGCTTCGACGACGAACCGGAACCGGAGCGCATCGTGCTCGAAGGGGACCCGCCGTCGCCGATCTCCCCACCGCCCGGCTGCCCGTTCCACACCCGCTGCTGGATGGCCCGCCCGGACTGCGCGACCACCGTCCCCGCCGGGCACGACCTGGGTGGCGGCCACGTCTTGCACTGCCACTTCGCCCCGGAGGTCGCCCACGCGGACCCCACCGCGGCGCGGTCCTGACCGCCGGAGGGCGCGGCGTGCCGCGCCCTCCGGACGGCACCGCTTCACGGGGCCGATCGGCTGGTCAGCGTTTCCCAGTCCAGGGCGCGTTTCTGGACCTTGCCGGTGGGGCCCTTGGGCAGCGCGTCGACGAAGCGGACCAGGTGCGGGACCTTGTACGCGGACAGCTTCTCCTTCGCCCACGCGCGGAGTTCCTCCGGCGCGATCTCCGCACCGGGACGGGTGGCGATGACTGCGGCGACCTCCTCGCCGTACTGCTCGTGGGGCACGCCGACGACGGCGACCTCGACGATGTCCGGGTGCTGGTGAAGCACCTCCTCGACCTCGCGCGGGTAGACGTTGTAACCGCCGCGGATGATGAGGTCCTTGGCGCGGTCGACGACGTGCAGGAAGCCGTCCTCGTCGAGCCGACCGAGGTCACCGGTCCGCAACCACCCGTCCACCAGGTCGGCGGCCGTGGCCTCGGGGCGGTTCCAGTACCCCTTCATCACGCTCGGCCCGCGGAGGTGGACCTCCCCCACCTCCCCAGCCGGGAGCACCGCCCCCTCGGGGGCGCGGACCTCGATCTCGGTGGCGGGCAGCGGCTTGCCCACCGATCCGACGCGCTGCTGCTCCGGGGAGTTGCACGTCGCGGCGGCGGTGGACTCGGTCAGCCCGTAGCCCTCGAGGATGGTGCAGCCGAACCGCTCGGAGAACGCCTTGAGCACCTCACCGGGCAGGGACGCGCCGCCGGAGGAGGCCATCCGCAGGTCGGCGAAGTCGTCCGGGCCGAAGTCGCCGGCGACGTGCAGCATCGCGTTCCACATCGTCGGCACCCCGGCGACCAGGGTGAGCCGGTCGCGCCGGATCATCTCCAGCATGGCCAACGGTTCGAAGGGCGAGAGCAGCGAGATCGAGCACCCGGCCGCCAGTGCCGCGTTGAGGCAGGAGGCCTGGCCGAACACGTGGAACAGCGGCAGGCCCGTGCCGCAGCGGTCGTCGGCGGTGAGCTGCAGGTGGTCGACCAAAATCCGCGCGGTGTCGAGGATGTTGGCCACGGTGAGCTCAACACCCTTGGGGCGGCCGGTGGTCCCGGAGGTGTAGAGCAGGACCGCCGTGCTCTGGCGGTCCCGGTCCACCGGGCTCCGCACCGGTGCACCCTCCCCCGCCGCAGCTCCCGGTTCCAGCACCCGCAGGTGCAGTCCGCGCTCGTCGGCTACGCGTTGCGCGGACTGCCGCACTTCGTGCCAGACGACCAGCAGGCGCGCGCCGGAGTCCTCGGCGACGTAGTCGATCTCGAACGCGGTGGCCATCGTGTTCATCGTGATGACCACGGCGCCGATCGACTGGGCTCCGAAGTAGGCGACCACGAACTCGGGGACGGTGGGCGCCACCAGCAGCACCCGGTCCCCCGCTCGCACGCCGTGCGCCCGCAGCTCCCCGCCGAAGGCGGCGCAAGCGTCGCGGAGCCGCGCATAGCTCCACACCTCCGCCCCGGCCTTGACCGCCACGGCATCCGGTCTCGCGGCAGCGTGTTCCCACAGTGGTCCAGTGACGTTGGGCATGTCCCCTCCAGAGGTCGGGCGATCGGCAGTCGAGGTGGCCGGGGTCGTCGTCACGTGACGCGCTGGAGCGCGTCCGGCGTGAGGTCCGCGAGGGTCGGGTAGCCGTCGACGGCCATGATGAGGTCGGCTTCGGCCAGCAGGGAGCGCAGGACGTGAACGGCTCCGTCGACACCACCGAGCGCGAGTCCGTGGGCCAGGGGGCGTCCGACTCCGACGGCGGTGGCGCCCAGTGCGATGGCCTTGATGACGTCGGCGCCGCTGCGGACGCCGGAGTCGAAGAGCACCGGGAGCCCGTCCGCAGCTTCGACGACCCCGGGCAGGGCGTCGAGCGCGGGCAAGCCACCGTTGGCCTGGCGACCTCCGTGCGTGGAGCAGTAGATGCCGTCCACGCCCAGGTCCTTGGCGCGCCGCACGTCCTCGGGGTGGCAAAGCCCCTTCAGGATCAGCGGGAGCTCGGTGAGCGACCGCAACCACGGCAGGTCGTCCCACGTCAGCGGGTTGCCGAAGAGCTGCGCCCAGAGCAGGGTCGCCGCTCGCGGGTCTTCCTCCGGCGCGCGGCCCAGGCGCGCGCGGAAGACCGGGTCGCTGGTGTAGTTGGCCAGGCAGTGCCCGCGCAGCTGCGGGAAGTTGCCCGTCGCCAGGTCCCGCGGACGCCACCCGGTGATCCAGGTGTCGAGGGTGACCACGATGGCCTGGAAACCGGCGCGCTCGGCTCGGTGCACGAGGCTCTCGGCCAGCTCCCGGTCAGTGGGCGTGTACAGCTGAAAGATCCCCGGCGTGGCACCGAATTCCGCTGCCACCTCCTCCATCGGATCGGCGGACAGCGTCGAGGCGACCATCGGGACCCCCGTGCGCGCGGCGGCGCGCGCGGCGGCGAGGTCCCCGTGCCCGTCCTGGGTGCAGATGCCGAGGACGCCGACCGGAACCATGAACAACGGGCTCGGCAAAGCCATTCCGCACACGTCGACGGAGAGGTCGCGCTCCGCAGCTCCGACGAGCATCCGGGGGATGAGGCCCCAGCGCTGGAAGGCCGCGGTGTTGGCCCGCTGCGTGTGCTCGTCGCCAGCACCCCCGGCGACGTATGACCACACCGAGGGCGGCATCGCCGCCTGCGCCTTGGCCTCCAGCTCGCTGTGGAGCAGTGGGAACCGGGGCACCACCCCGGAGAGGCCGTCGAGGTAGATCTCGTTCTGGTAGGAACCGAACGGCTGGCTCATGGCAAGGCCTTTCTGGTGCGTCGCGGCGCCTCCGACCAGACGCCGGGGGAGGTTCAGCGCGGCCAGGTCCGCTGCCCGCCGAGGTAGGTGGCCGACACCGCCACCGCGTCGCGGAAGTCCTCGGCAGGTGCCGAGCGCGGGTCGCGGGTGAGGACCACGAGGTCGGCGCGCATCCCCTCGCGGAGCATGCCGATCTCGTCCTCCATGTGCAGCTGCCACGCGGGGTTGACCGTCACCGCGCGCAGGGCTTCGTCGGTGGTGAGGCGCTGGGACGCCCCGCGAACGCGACCGCTGGGTTGCGATCGGCGGGTGATCGCGGTGGCCACGCTGGACAGCGGGTCGGTGGGCGAGCAGACACCGTCGTTGTGCAGGGACACCCGGTGCCCCGCGTCCCAGGCCGACCGCGCGGACATCCACCTGTCGGCGACCTCGGGGCCGAAGAGGTCGTCGGCCAGAACATCACCCCACCAGCGGATGTGGTCCACGAAGAGGCTGACGGTGGCGCCCAGGTCGGCGGCCCGGCGGTACTGGTCCGCGGTGACGGCTCCGCAGTGCTCCAACCGCGGCCGCATCGCCCGCAGCAGCGCCGGATCGGCGGCCCCGGCCTGGGCGTAGGCGTCGAGGACGGCTTCGGTGGTGACGTCCCCGTGCACGTGGCAGGCGAGTGGGAAGCCCTGCGCCGCGAAGGCGGTGACCAGGTCGGCGAGTTGCTCCGGGGCGTAGTTCATCGGGCCGTGCGCGCAGTGGTCCATGCCGATGCGCAGGGTCGCGTCGTTGTCCAGGAACGGGAAGCTGGTGGCGACGCTGCCCTGCCACGGGGTTCCGTCGGCCCACAGCTTCATGCCGGAGATGCCGAACAGCTCGCCCGCGGGCGCGTGGCCTGGGAAGCGCCGCCCCGGCTCCGCGGCCAGCTCGGGGGTGCCGATGAGGTAGGAGCGGATCCGCAGTCCGGCACCAGGGCGTTCCGCGGCGGCGCGCAACGCCGGGACGTGCTGCGGATCCGTTGCCATGTCGGTCGCCGTGGTGATCCCCACCCGGGCGTGCTCGGCGAACGCCCAGTCCATCGCCGCGGAAACCTGCGCGTCGTCGCGGAAGTCCCCGAGCGCACTGAGCAGGGCCAGGAGGGCGGCCGTCTCCTGGACCTCGCCGGTCGGTTCTCCGGCGGCGTCGCGGACGAACCGGGCGCCCGGCGGGTCGGCCGCAGCGGCCGTGATCCCCGCCGCGCGCAGGGCTGCGGTGTTGCCGTAGGCGGCGTGGCCGCTGTTGGAGATCACCACGAGCGGAGCACCGGGGCACAGCTCGTCGAGCCACTGGCGGGTGGGAACGGGCAGGTCCCGTTGCAGCAGCAGGTCGATGCCGTAAGCCCCCACCGGCCTGCCCGGGGCGGCGGCCACGGCCGCGCTGATCCGCTCGCGGACCTCGGCCCCGGTGGGCACGGTGAACGGGCGAACGTCGATCGCGGGCGGGGCGAGGGTCAGGGCCATCGTCGAGGGGTGCCCGTGGGCCTCGACGAAGCCGGGCAGCAGCGCCTGCCCGGCGAGGTCGACGACCTCGGTGCCGGACCCGTGCAGCGCCAGCACGTCCGCGGCCCGCCCCACGGCGGTGATCACGCCGTCCCGGACGGCGAGGGCTTCGGCGTCCGGGGCCGCCTCGTCCATGGTGAGCACCGGGCCGCCGGTGAAGATCAGCTCTGCTGCGGGCACGGCTTCAGTCCTCCCGCCCGTCACCAGCACGTCCACTTCGGACTGCCAGCCACGGCGCGGCCGCGGTGAGCAGGTAGCGCACCCCCAGCTCGATGGTCGGGTCCGGGGCCGGGGCGAACAGCGGTGAGTGGTTGCTCGGGATGTGCGATGGGACGCCGTTCTCCAGCAGCGCCGCCTGGTCGAGGCCGTCGAACGCGGCGTGGTCGAGGCCGCCGAAGAGCCAGTACACCGACGGCGCGCCGAGGGCGGCACCGAAGGCGGCGAAGTCCTCGCTGCCCGTGACCGGCTGCGGCAGGGTGAACACCGGCCCGGCGCCGAAGGTATCGGTGAAGGCACCGAGCACGGTCGCGGTCGCCGCCGGGTCGTTGGCGGTCACCGGGAAGGTCTCGGTGACCACCACCTCGGGCTCCCGGTCGGCTCCGGCGGCGACCGCCTCGCCGTGGACGATCCGCCGCACGCCCGCGAGCAACTGCTCGCGGATCGCCGCGGTCTCGCTGCGCACGCTGATGTGCAGCTCGGCGGTGGAGGGGATGATGTTCGCCTTGGTCCCGGCGTGGATCGCGCCCACCGTCACCACGGCCAAGCTGCCGGCCGCGACCTCCCGGGCCACCACCGACTGCAGCCGCGTCACGACCGCCGCCGCGAGCACCACCGGGTCCACGGTCGATTCCGGCCGGGAACCGTGCCCTCCCCGACCGAACAGCCGGACGCGCAGGGTGTCGGCCGCGGCCATCACCGGTCCGGGCCGGGTTCCGACCGCGCCCGCCGGGATCGGGCTGACGTGCTGGCCCAGGCACACGTCGGCGCGTGGGAACCGCTCGGCGAACCCGTCCTGGACCACCGCCGGGGCGCCCCCGATCTCCTCCGCGGGTTGGAAGACCGCCACCACCGTGCCCTGCCAGGCGTCCCGGTTCCGGGCGAGCTGAGCGGTGGCCCCCAGCAGGCACGTGACGTGCACGTCGTGGCCGCACGCGTGCATCACCGGAACCTCGTTGCCCGCCGCGTCGACCGCGGTCCGGGTGGAGGCGTAGGGCAGGCCGGTCTCCTCCAGCACCGGGAGGCCGTCCATGTCGGCCCGCAGCAGCACCACCGGCCCGTCTCCGGAGCTCAGCACGCCGACCACGCCGGTGCCGCCGACCCCTTCGGTGACCTCCCAGCCCTGGCCGCGCAGCCGGGAGGCGACGATCCCGGCCGTGCGCACCTCCTGGAACGACAGCTCGGGATGGGCGTGCAGGTCCCGGTACAGCTCGTGCAGGGCCGGGAGCCGGTCGTCCAGACCAGCGAACAGGTCGGTCATGGGGTCTCCGCTTCCACTTCGGTTGAGGGCGAGGGCGAGGTCTCGGCCTGGTCGCGGGGGAACCGCACCAGCAGCGTCAGCAGCGCGGCGACGACCAGGACCCCGGCCAGCAGCAGGTATGCCTGGTCGAGCGAGCCGCTGCTCTCCTTGATGGCGCCGACCAGCGTCGGGCCGACCAGGCCACCGAGCTGCCCGATGCTGTTGATCAGTGCGATCCCGCCAGCCGCTGCCCGCCCGGTGAGCAGCCGCGCGGGCAGTTCCCAGAAGACCGGCAGCAGACCGCTGGAGCCGAAGGAGGCCACCGCGACCGCGACCAGGCTGAGCCAGGGCGGCAGCACCGCCGCGGCGGTGAGCCCGGCGATGCCGATGAGCAGGCCGACGAGCAGCAGGCCACGGCTGTTCGAGGTGCGCCCCGCGTAGCGGCCGAAGACCACCAGGCCGATCGCGGCCACCAGGATCGGGATCGTCATCAGCGTGCTGAACGCCGTCGTGCTGAGCTCGCCGAGCTGGCCGACGACCGCCGCCAGCCAGAAGGTCACCCCGTTGGTCACGAGGTGGTAGCACAGGTAGATCCCAGCCAGCAGCAGGACGCGCCGGTCCCGCAACGCCTTGCCGAGGGAGAGCTGCTCCCGGCTCCGGGTGCTCGCCGCTTCGGCCGCGATGGCGTCCTGCATGGCCTGCGCGGTCTTGGCGTCGAGCCACCCGGCCTCGCCCGGGTGGTTGGGCAGCCACCGCGCGACCCACAGTCCGATGAGGACAGCGGGCAGCCCTTCCACGAGGAAGAGCCACTGCCAGCCGTGCAACCCGGCGACGCCGTCGAGCCCGAGCAGGAGTCCGGCCAGCGGTCCGCCCACGACGCCAGCGATCAGCGGCCCGGCGAACAGCAGCGCGGTGGCGCGTCCCCGTTCCCGCGCCGGGAACCACTGCATGAGCAGGAACAGCACGCCGGGGATGAAGCCCGCCTCGGCGATGCCGAGCAGCACGCGGAAGACGATCAGCGAGGCGGCGTCCCAGGCCAGCGCGGAGAGCATGCTCACCGCACCCCAGGTGATCATGATCCGCGCGAGCCACTTGCGCGCGCCGAGGCGGTAGAGGATGAGGTTGCTCGGCACTTCCAAAACCGCGTAGCCGAGGAAGAACGCCCCTGCCGCCGCGCCGAAGACCGTCGCGCTCAGCTCCAGCGTGCGCGAGATCGAGGGTTCGGCGTAGCTCAGGTTCAGCCGGTCCAGGTACGAGAAGACGTACATCAGGACCAGCACCGGGATCAGTCGCCGCCGGGCCAGCGCGACACCCTTGCTGAGCAAGGAGTCGTCCGGGGTCGCGGGCCGGGCGGGCTCGGGGACGGAAGCGGACCTCATGTCGTCCTCCCCCGCGCCGCTCAGTCGAACAGGTCCGGTTGTTCCTCGGTGATCCGATCCCACATCGGCCGGAACTGGAACCACCCGGACAGCGGGCTGCCGATCTGCTCGCGCACCTGCAGCGCGGTCTCGCGGTCGATCTCGTGCGGGTGCCCGGCGGCCATGGCCAGCAGCTGCGCCTGGCAGGACCGTTCCATGGTGATGAACCACCAGGCGGCCTCGGCCACGGTCTGGCCGACGGTCAGCAGCCCGTGGTTGGCCAGCACGACCGCCTTGTGCCCGCCGAGCGCGACGCCGATCCGCCGTCCCTCCTCGGTGTCGTTGACCACGCCGCGGAAGTCCTCGTACAGGCCGTGGTCCTCGAAGAACGCGCAGGCGTCCTGGGTGAGCGGTGCCAGGTGGCGCCGCAGGGTGGCGAAAGCCTTGCCGTGCACGGAGTGCGCGTGCGCGGCGGCGACCGCGTCCGGACGGGCCTTGTGCACTTCGGAGTGGATGCAGAACGCCGCGCGGTTCACCGGGCGCTCGCCCTCCACCACGTTGCCGTCGTGGTCGACCAGGACCAGGTCGGAGACTTTGATCTGGCTGAAGTTCATGCCGAAGGGGTTGACCCAGAACCACTGGGGGTGCTCCGGGTCGCGTGCGGTGATGTGCCCGGCCACCCCTTCCGAGAAGCCGAGCTCGCCGAACAGCCGGAAGGCGGCGGCCAGCTCCTGCTTGCGGTGCAACCGCTCCTCCGCGACCGAGTCGAAGGTCGGCGGGTGCACGGCCCGGAACCCGGGCGGGGTCGGGCCGAGCCCGGCGTGCACGTCGGCGGTGGTCGTCTCCATCAGAGGTCTCCTCGGGGGATCAGCGGGACGGGGACGCAGCGGGGCCAGCAGCCGCGTTTCATACAAAGGTGTATGTCATACGACGCTGTATGGTGAAGCGCGTCACGTCACGCTGTCAATGCCCGCGGAGGGATCGCGTTGCCGAAGGGACAGACCAAACGTCGCCCGAAGACCACCGAGCGCCTGCTCGCGGCGGCGTTCGAGACGTTCGCCGACCGGGGCTTCTACGGCGCCTCCATCGAGGAGATCTGCGACCGGGCCGACCTCACCCGCGGGGCGTTCTACTACCACTACCGCACCAAGGAAGACCTGTTCTTCGGCCTGTTCGAGCTGCACGCCCAACGGGTCGTCGACCGGCTCGCCCGGGCCATCGAGGAGGTGCGGGACGCGCCGGACCCGCTGAGCACGCTGATCGCGCGCACCAGCGCCGTCGACGACAGCGAGCGGCGCTGGTACCTGCTGTCGATGGAGTTCACCCTGCACGCCATCCGCAACCCGGAGACGGCACGCGCCCTGGCCGAGCACGACCGCCGCCTGCGCGCGGAGATCGTGCGGCTGCTGGGCACCCTGTTCGACCGGCTGGGCCGACGGACCACCGCCGACCTGGACTCGCTGGCCCGGTTCGTCACCGCCCTGCACGAAGGTTCCCTGGCGCAGAGCCTCGTCGAGCCGGACCAGCTGGCCCCGGACGAGCTGGCGACGACGTACCTGCCGCCGCTCATCAAGGCCATCTCCCGGAGCAGGGCCACGCGGAAGACCGACCAGTGAGGCGGCGCGCCCCGGGGCCGGGGTCCGCGGGTGATCAGCACCGGACCTCGCGGCGTCTACACTCACCGCCGACCGCCCGAACAGGCCAGAGGTGAGGTAGTTGGTCGCGTCTTCCCCGCTCACCGAACGGTTGAGCAGCGCGGTTTCGGCTGTCGTGGACCAGTTTCGGACGACGCCTCGACGGCTGCTCGTCCGCGAAGCGGTCCTCGCCCTGCTCGTGCTGGTCCTCGGCCTCTTCCCGGCTCCGGCGGTGCTGGAGCTGCCTGGTCTCCCCGGTTGGACGATCGCGATCGCGTGCTGGACCGCGTTGCTGGTCCCGGCCTGCCGGAGGTGGCCGGTCGCGACGCTGGTGGCCACCGCGCCAGTCCTGGCCGGGCCCAACCTCTGGGCGGCTTCGGTCGTCCCCGTCATCATCTTCGCCGCCGCCCGGCACATCGCACCGCCGCGTCGCCTGTGGTTCGCCGTGCTGGCCACCGCCATCGCGACCTTCCCGCTCATGCTCGCGTCCGAACTGGGCACCGCCGGGTTCGGTGGTGCGGTCGCTGCTTGGGCGGTGAGCGCAGTGCTGCTGCTGGTGCTGCCCGCCGCGGTCGGGGCGCTCCTGGGACACCGCCGCCCGCGGGTCCGCCTGCTCCAGGAGCGCAACGAGTACCTGGAGCGGGCGCAGCTGCTCACCTCGGCCAAGGCCCGGGTGGAGGAACGCGGGCACATCGCCGGCGAGATGCACGACATGCTCGGGCACCGGCTGAGCCTGATCTCGGTCCACGCCGGGGCGCTCGAACTCAGCGCCGCCAAGCACGCACCCGAGCTGAGCGGTCAGGCCGAACTCCTGCGCACCACGGCCAGCAGCGCGCTGACCGAGCTCCGCGAGATCCTGGGCGTCCTGCGTGGCGCCGAGGAGTCCGATCTCGGCCCCGACGACCGGATCGGGCCCCGGCCCGACGTCGAAGAGCTCGTCGCGGAGTCCAGGGCCGCGGGCATCGACGTCGACCTGCGGTGGACCGGTGCGGATCTCGACAGCGCGGACCCGCGCACCCGCCGCGCGGTGCACCGCGTGGTGCGCGAGGGCCTGACCAACGTCCACAAGCACGCCTCGTCCGCGCGCACCGGCGTGGAGATCGGCGTGGAAAGTGATCGGGTGCACGTCCGCGTGGTCAACGGGCCTGCGCAGGCCGGTGGACGGCGGCTTCCCGGCACCCGGAGCGGGCTCGTGGGGCTCGACGAGCGGATCACGCTGCTCGGCGGGAGCTTCCACAGCGGACCGACTCCCGAAGGCGGTTTCCTCGTCGCGGCGGCGATTCCCACCCGACCCGCGGGCACCGACCGAGCTGAGCCTTCGGCCCTGCCCGATCAGCTGCCACCGGAGCCGCTGGCCGCGGAGGCGCTCACCTGGCCCCGCGTGCTCGGGGCCGGTTGCCTCGGCCTACTGGCGGTCCTGCCGGTCATCATCGGGCTGGCGGTGCTGGTCGTCGCGCTGGCGATCAGCTGATCACGGCCGGTCGGCGAGCAGACCGGCGTCGTGGGCCAGGATCGCGGCCTGAACCCGGTTCGCGCAATCCAGCTTGGTGAGCACGCGGCTCAGGTGGGCCTTCACCGTGCCCGCGCTGATGTAGAGCTCGCGCGCGATCTCGGCGTTCGACAGCCCGGAACCGACCAGGCGCAGCACGTCGCGCTCGGCGTCGGAGAGCTGGTCGGTCTTGCGCCGCGCCGCCGAGGTGCGATCGGTGCCCGAGCGCAGGTGGCGCTCGATGAGCCTGCGGGTGATCTGCGGGGCGAGGATGGATTCGCCCTCGGCCGCCAGCCGCACGGCCCGGATCAGCTCGCTCGGCCCGGTGTCCTTCAGCAGGAATCCCTTGGCCCCGGCGCGCAACGCCCGCGCCACGTGACCGTCCTCGCCGAAGGCGGTGAGCATGACGACGTTGGTGTGCGGGGATTCGCGAGCGATGTCCTCGACCGCACCGAGCCCGTCGCGGCCCGGCATCTGGATGTCCAGCAGCGCCACGTCGACGACCTGCTCCCGGCACGCCTGGACAGCGGCGCCGCCGTCCCCGACCTCGGCCACCACCTCCACGTCCGGCGCGTTGGCGAGGATGAGCCGGATGCCCGCTCGCATGAGGTTCTCGTCATCGGCAATGAGCACGCGGATCACCCGGCAATCCTAGAACCGGAAACACCGTCCGAACCGACCAGGTCGCCCTCGGCCGGCATCGCCGTGGAGACTCGATCTGCCAGCCGCGCGGAATCGACGCAACCGGGCCGGGATCTCGTGCGTCCCAGGAGCTGACTTCCCAGCGACCAGGACGGAGTTCAGCAGCGTGACCGATCTCTACCGGATCTCCATCGACGAGAAGTCCGGCGCCGCACTGCGCGGCCGGGTGCACATGATCAACCCCGACGCGGGGTTCTTCCCGGAAGAACTCGACTTCCCGCTGCGGATCATCGTGGACGCATGGCACCGGATGAAGCACGGGTACTTCTTCACCGGTCACCACCTCGGGAACGACCGGCTGCCGATGCCGCGCGAGCGGGCGGCCGCGATCGCGACCGAGCACGAGATGAAGGAGGTCTTCGAAGAACTCCAGGCACTCGACGAGGGAGCCGAGATCCGCATCGAGCCGGAGGACGGCGCGATGCTCTCAGCAGCCGACGCCGAAGGCCCGGACGCCTACGAGCAGGCGAGCAGGCGCATCGCGGAGAAGTACGGGATGCAGTTCCGCATGAGGTGGATGAGCAACCGGGAGTGGTACGTCCAGGGCGAGCGCGACGGTGAAGCGTTCCTCGACCGGGGCTACGAGATCATCGAGTCCTTCGAAGTGGGAGAACCGCACAACATGCCGCCCTTCTGGGACGCCGACGATGATTTCGCGGCGCCCGAAACCCTCGACGGGTACCCGTACGTCGAGTTCACCCTCACCGTGCGCGACGCCCGCTACCTCGCGCACATGTCGCGCGGCATGCACTGGGCGACGGCGATCTACGGTGAGCTCGAAGACTGACACCGAGGGGAACCGGTGCAGGCGCGCTGATCGGGTGCCCTGCTCGGGCCTTGCGAGCTCGAAGTCGCCACCCCGCCCGCCACTGGGCGTCGCAGCGCGAGCCTCCGCAGAGGCGACCGAGCGGTTGGCCTCGGCTTCCTCGCGTCGCCGGGGCCGGTCGGCCGGGATTTCGTGGCCGATCGGCCATCGGGTCGTGGCCGATCGGCACGTGTTCGGCAGGTGATCGATCCCTACCTTCTGATGTGACGACCACGTCGGGAGGGTGATCGACTTGTTGAGCGAACCGGCCACCGCCCGGAACTCCGCGCCGGAGGACGGCGTCCCGCACCACCTGCTCGGGCGCACCACCGCGCACCGGTGGTGGCGGCCGCTGGCGGAGCTGGTGCTGCTGCCGGTGCTGGCGATCGCGTTCTCGCTGCTGCTCTTCGGCGCCGTGTTCGGGCTCGCGGTGGCGTTCGGCGCCGAGATCGGCCCGGACCAGGACTTCGCAGACCCGCTCTGGGAATTCGGCTTAGGATTCGCCTCCATCGCGATCCTGCTGCCCGCCATCGCCCTCACCACCAGGTGGGCGGGCAGGCGGCGGCTGGGCACGGTGTCCAGCGTGGCCGGCAGGCTGCGCCTGCGGTGGCTGCTGGAGTGCCTGGGCTGGGCGCTGCTGGGCATCGGGCTGGCGATCGGCGTCGATCTCGTCCGCGGCGCGCCGTGGGATGCCGCGGCGTGGCCGGGCTGGCCCACCTTCCTGACGGTGCTGGTGGTGGCGCTGGCGCTGGTGCCGTTCCAGGCCGCCGCGGAGGAGTACCTGTGCCGCGGCTGGCTCGTGCAGACCCTCGCGTCGTGGACGCGGACCCCGTGGCCGGGCGTCGTACTGAGCTCGGTGGTGTTCGCCGGACTGCACGACTACACCGAACCCTGGGTGCTCGGCGAGATGTTCCTGTTCGCGATGGCGATGTGCTGGCTGACCATCCGCACCGGCGGGCTGGAGGCCTCGATCGCGCTGCACGTGGTGAACAACGTCGTCCTCATCGTGCTCGAAGCCACCCAGGGCATCCCGGACCTCGACCAGAGCGGCGGCGGCTACACGCTCTGGGACGTCCTGCCCATCGCCACCACGACGCTGCTCTACGCCTGGTGGATCGACCGGCGCTCCCGCCGCCGCGGCCTGGCCGCCAGGACCCGCTGACCCGAAGACGACCAGGAGGAATGACATGTCCCGAACGACGCTGCCGTGCACCGAGGTCTCCCGCGAGGTCGCCGAAGCGCTGACCGAGGCCTTCCGCGGAGCCATCCGGCGGGAGCAGCCCGCGGTGGGAACCGAGCACGTGCTCTCCGCGGTGCTCGACGGCGATTCAGCCGCCGGCAAGGTCCTCGCTCCCACGGTGCGCGCCAGCGGATCGATGATGGGCGTGATCCGGGCCAAGGGCATCGGCGATCACTGGGTGCACGACGACGATGCCGAACCAGTGCACGACCTCGCGGTGACCGGCCTGCTGCGCGAAGCGGAATGGGCGGCGCGGCGGAAGGACTTCGACGTGCCGCCGCCGACAGGTGCGTTGCGCGCGGCTCTCCGGCAAGCGCTGCTCTACGCCGACGAGCACGGAACTCCGCGGGCCAACACCGCGCACTTGCTGATGGGGCTGCTGCACACGCCCCAGAACCGGGCGCACGAGGCACTTCGCGAACGCCGGGTGGACCGCAGCGACGTCCTCGCCCGGCTGCGGGTGCACCCCAGCGCGCGGGAACCCGGCGAGCCGCCCCGCACCGACACCGCGCGAACGCTCCGCAAGATGGGGCTGCTCACCGGACGGCGCGGTCAGCTGTCCATGCGCTTGGTCGCCAAGCTCTTCGGCAACGGCGCACCGGTGTTCATGGGGCTCCGGCTGGAAGCCCGCCGTCAGGCGATCCGGCTCGGGCACGGCGAGGTGACGACCGCGCACCTGCTGCTCGCCGTTCTCGCGCTCGACGAGCAGCTCACCGCCGCCGGGGAACGGCTCTCACCGGAACTGGCCGGGAGCAGCAACGCCGCCGAACTCCTCCGGTCCCGCGGAGTCACGCTGCACGCGGCGGCCAGCGCCGCGCTCGACCTGGCCCCGGCGGCCGGAGAACTCCCGCGCGCAGGAGAATTCCCCGAAGACGGTGCGCTGGTGAAGGTGCTGACCAAAGCCCGGTGGCGGGCCGAGGAGAACGGCGTTCCCGCGAGCACCGACGTCCTGCTCGCCGAGCTGCTGGCCGAACCCGAGGGCCTGGCCGCCGCCCTGCTGACCGGCCTCGGTGTCGACACCGACGACCTGGTGTGACCGGGAGCGCTGCGCCCGCCGGTCGGGCGGGCGCAGCACCGGCTCAGGAGCGGCTGGAGTTCTCGAAGTAGTCGAGCAGCGCGGCCTCCGGCGCGGCCACCTCGACCGGTGCTCCGCCGTTGCGCAGGGATTCCGTCGCCGCGCAGCCGGTGGCGACCGCTTCCCGGGCCGCGATCGGCGAGGTGACGGTCGGCACCCCGGCGCTCACGAACTCCAGGAACTCGGCCACGATGCGCGGGTCGGCGCCACCGTGCCCGCCGCTGGCGCGCTCGACCTCCACCACCCGGTCGGCCTCCGGCGCGTAGCCGCGGTGCCTGCGGTTCCACACCTTGACCACCGCGCCCTCGCCGTCGCCGAAGTTCTCCAGCCGGCCCTCGGTGCCGATGACGGTGTAGTTGCGCCAGTAGTCCGGCGTGTAGTGGCACTGCTGGTAGCTGGCCAGCACGCCGTTGTCCAGCTGCAGGTTGACCAGGTTCAGGTCCTCGACGTCGACCACCGGGTTGAGACCGGTCTGGCTCAGCGGCGGCCAGTTCCGCTCGTACTCGGCCCAGTCGTGGCCTGTCTTGTAGGTCTCCTGGGCGTTGCGGTCGGTGATGTCGCCGTAGACGGTCAGGGCGCCCATCGCGTTGACGCGCCTGGTGTAGCCGTCGGCCAGCCAGTGCAGGACGTCGATGTCGTGCGCGCCCTTCTGCAGCAGCAGGCCGGTGCTCCTGCTCCGGTCGGCGTGCCAGTCCTTGAAGTAGAAGTCGCCGCCGTGCCCGACGAAGTGGCGGCACCAGATCGACTTGACCTCGCCGATCGCGCCCGAGGTGATGAGGTCCCGCATGGTGCGGATCACCGGCATGTGCCGCATGTTGTGCCCGACGTAGAGCTTGCTGCCGGTGCGCTGCGCGGCGGCGAGTACGCGGTCGCAGCCCGCCGTGCTGATCGCCAGCGGCTTCTCCAGGTAGACGGCGACCCCGGCCTCCAGGCAGCGGATCGCGTGCTCCTCGTGGAGGTGGTCGGGGCTGACCACGAACACCGCGTCCAGCCCGGTCGCCAGCAACTCGTCGAGCGTGCTCGTGCACCGGACGTCCCCGTCGTAGCGCTGCGCGGCGGCCGCGGCGCGCTCAGGATCCGGGTCGCACACCGCGACGATCCGCGATCCCGCACCGGGTTGGTGGGCGTGATCGGCGATGCCCACCCGCAGCCCGCACCCGAGCACACCTGTCCTGACGTCCATGAGCCACCTTCCCGCACGGCCGCGCGCATGCGCATATTTGTCGCAAGCTGATTGTTTGCAGACTATATCGAGCACTTGTGCGCAATCCACCCTATGCGCCGCCACCCCTCCCGCACCACCCCGCGCTCAGCCGCGCGTCGGCCAGGCGGTGTCGTCGACGGCCAGCCACGGTTCGCCCGCCGCGGCGGACGGGGTGGTGCCGGTGAACGCGCGGACGTCGTGGTGCAGGTGGGACTGGTCGGCGTAGCCGCTGTCCGCCGCCACCTGCGCGGGGCCGTGCCCGCGGACCAGCCGGTGGACGGCGTCGTCGAAGCGGACCAGCATGGCGGCGCGCTTCGGGGTCAGGCCGAGCTGCGCCCCGAACCGCGACCACAGGCGCTGCCTGCTCCACCCGGCCCGGTCCGCGAGCTCGCGCACCCGGACCCGGCCGCGGCTGGCGACGACCTGCTGCCACGCCCAAGCCACCTCGGGATCGACGCCCTGCCCCGCCTGGAACCGCGCGGTCAGCTCCGCACCGACCAGCGCGAAGCGCTCGCGCCAGGTCCGGGCCGAGTTCAACCGCTCCCGCAGGCGCAGCACCTCCCGACCCCACAGGTCGTCGAGAGCGACGACGTCCCTCCGCAACTCCGACAGCGGGAGTCCGAGCACGGGAGGCGCGACGAGCGGGGACAGCCGGACCTGCACGCAAGCGATGCCCTCGGCGCGCACCCGGAAGGCGTCGAAGCCGAGCCCAGCGGCCAAGCTCTCCGCACGCTCACTGCTGGTCCCGCGGTGGATGTCGAACGCGCGGTCGCCGAACTCGACGGCCACGGTGACGGCCGGGTGAGGGATGGCCCGGACCCCGACCGGCCCGCGGATCCGGAACCCAGCCATGTCGACCCCGGGCAGCGCGACCCGCGGTGGGCGCGAGACCTCCCAGTCAGCGGTGGGATCTGCCGTCCGCACGCGTCGACTGTAGCGAGCCGCGCGCACCAGGCGCGGACATTCCTCCAAGACCTCTGCGGCCCGGAGCCGGAAGGTGGTGGCCACCCGACGACGAACGGAGGAACGGTGAACAGGACGACCCGCCGACGCTGGATCGCGGTGCTGACCGCCGGAGGACTCGCCGCCCTGCTGACGTGGAACACCGCGGCGGTGCGCGGGGAGACGACCGGGGCCACCGGAGGGCAGGTCGTGCGCCTGCCCGGAGGCGACGTCCACGTCGCCACCAGCGGTCCACCGGACACCCCCGCCGTGGTCCTGCTGCACGGCCTGGCCGGTTCGACGGCGTGGTGGGAACCGGTGCTGCCAGCGCTCCAGGACCTGCACGTGGTTCGGGTGGACCTGCTCGGGCACGGCAGCTCGGCGAAGCCGACCACCGGTTACGGCATCGCCGAGCAAGCGGACCGGGTGGGCGCGGTGCTCGACCGGCTCGGGGTGCGCCGCGCCACCGTCGTCGGGCACTCCACCGGCGGCGCCGTCGCCACCTCGCTGGCCGAGCGGCGCCGCGACCTGGTCGCCGCGGTCGCCCTGGTCGACGCTGGTCCGCGCGCGGACGCGTTCCTCGGCGAGAGCACCGCCGCCAACCTGATGACCACCCCGGTGGTGGGCGAACTGCTCTGGCGGCTGCGCACCGACGGCATGCTCCGCAGCGCGCTGAGCACCGCGTTCACCCGCGAGGTGGCGATCCCCGAGCGGCTCGTCAGCGACGTCCGCGGGATGACCTACCGCAGCCTCACCGCGACCGACGAGGCGGTCGACGCCTTCCTCGCCGAACGCCCCCTCCCCGACCGGCTCGCCGCCCTCGACCTGCCGACGCTGGTGGTCTTCGGCGCCCAGGACCGGCGGTGGCAGCCCGCCTCCGCGCAGGACTACCGGCGGGTCCCCCGCGCCCGGGTCGAGATCCTCGACGGCATCGGCCACACCCCCATGTTCGAGGCCCCGGACATCACTGGCGCCCTCCTGCGCGACTTCGCCGCGACCGCGCCGGTCTGATGCGGGAGAATCCGCCGGGGAAGCGACCCCGGAGCGGAGAGGCGGAGCATGCGCATCGACCTCAGCGGGAAGACAGCCCTGGTCACCGCGTCCTCGGCGGGAATCGGCCTGGCCATCGCGCGCGGCCTGGCCACCGCCGGCGCCGAAGTCGTCGTCAACGGCCGCTCCGAGCGGACCGCCACCGGCGCCGTCGACGAGATCCGCCAGGAGGTCCCGGACGCGATGGTCCGCGCGGTGGCGGCCGACGTGACCACCGAGGACGGCGCGAACCGGGTCGTGGAGCTCGCTGGTGAGGTCGACGTCCTGGTCAACAACCTCGGGATCTTCGGCGCCACCCCGGCGCTGGAGCTCAGCGACGACGACTGGCGGCGCTACTTCGAGGTCAACGTCCTCGCCGCGGTGCGGCTGAGCCGCCTGCTGCTGCCCGGGATGATCGAGCGGGGCTGGGGGCGGGTGCTCAACATCGCCAGCGACTCCGCCGTGGTCATCCCGGAGGAGATGATCCACTACGGCACGAGCAAGACCGCGCTGCTCGCCGCCTCCCGCGGCTTCGCGAAGGCCGCCGCCGGGACCGGGGTCACGGTCAACTCGGTCATCGCCGGTCCGACCCACACCGGAGGGGTGGAGGACTTCGTCTACCAGCTCGTCGACCGCTCGCTGCCCTGGGAGGAGGCGCAGCGCGAGTTCATGCGCGCCAACCGGCCGCAGTCGCTCCTGCAGCGGCTCATCGAACCCGAGGAGATCGCCAACATGGTCGTCTACCTCGCCTCCCCGCTCGCCTCGGCCACGACCGGCGGAGCGGTGCGCGTCGACGGCGGTTACGTCGACTCGATCCTGCCCTGACCGCCAGGTCGGAGGCGAATCCCATCGAACCCAGGCCCTGAATCCCGTGGAACTCGCGCTCCGTCGACACCCGGTCCGACCGCAGGCACCGTCTCAGCCAGGCCGGACCGGGGTCCGGGTCAGCCCGTTCAGCGCCTCGACGAGCGGCGCCAGCTCCGGCGTCCGCGCCGCCTCGGCGAGCGCCGCTTCCAGCGCCGCGTCGTGCGTGGGTCGTGCATTCTCCAGCAGGGTGCGCCCCAACCCCGTCAACTCCGTGTAGATCCCCCGACGATCCTCGCGGCAGAGCACGCGCGTCAGCAGGTCGCGGTCCTCGAGCCGGTTCACCAGTCGCGTCGTCGCACTGCTGCTCAGCGCGGTGGCCCGGGCCAACTGCTGCATGCGCATGTGCCAACCGTCCTGGCGGCCGAGCGCGTCGAGCACCGCGTACTCGACGACCGAGAGCCCGTGCTCCGCCTGGAGGGCCTTCTCCAGCGCCGTGTCGAGTGCCCCGTGCAGCGCGGCGAGCGTGCGCCAGCCGTGGGCGCGCACCTCGACGGCATCGTCGGCGATTCCCACGAGCTCCTCCTACCGGTCGACCTACCGCACCGATGGTATCGACTCGCACTCATAGAGTGCGTGTGCAACTATCTTGTACATCACAATACGCCCTCTTGTCGTTATGCCGCGTGTGCAACTATTGTCGACGCCTGTAAGTCACAGACGCATTCCTACCGGAAAGGCCTCGACATGCCCCTCGCGCTCCTGGCCCTGGCCATCGGGGCCTTCGGCATCGGCACCACCGAGTTCGTGATCATGGGGGTGCTCCCGCAGGTCGCCGGCGAGTTCGGCGTCAGCATCCCGGCCGCCGGGTGGCTGGTGTCCGGCTACGCGCTCGGCGTCCTCATCGGCGCACCGATCCTCACCGTCCTGGGCACCAAGGTGTCCCGCAAGAAGATGCTGCTGTTCCTGATGGGCGTCTTCATCGTGGGCAACGCGCTGTCCGCCGCGGCCCCGACCTTCGGCGCGATGCTCCTCGGCCGGGTCGTCGCCTCCTTCGCGCACGGCGCGTTCTTCGGCATCGGGTCGGTGGTCGCCGCCAGCCTGGTGGCACCGGCCAAGAAGGCCTCGGCCATCTCGCTGATGTTCATGGGCCTGACCGTCGCCAACATCATCGGCGTGCCCGGCGGCACCTACGTCGGGCAGGCCTTCGGCTGGCGGATCACCTTCGGCATCGTCGCGCTGCTCGGCGTGGTCGGCTTCCTCGGCGTCGCCGCGCTCGTCCCGGAGCAGGGCAAGCCCGAGGCCGCGCGGATCCGCACCGAGTTCGCCGCGTTCCGCAACGTGCAGGTGTGGCTGGCGATGGCGATGACCGTCCTGGGCTACGGCGGCGTGTTCGCGGCCATCACCTACATCGCGCCGATGATGACCGACGTCGCCGGCTACTCCGAGGGCGGGGTGACCTGGCTGCTCGTGCTGTTCGGCATCGGCATGTTCCTGGGCAACCTGCTGGGCGGCAAGTTCGCCGACAAGGCGCTGATGCCCATGCTGTTCGTCACGCTCGCCGCCCTGTCCGGCGCCCTGCTGCTGTTCACCGCCACCGCGCACAGCCAGGTCCTGGCCGCGATCACGCTGCCCCTCATCGGCGCCCTGGGCTTCGCCACCGTGCCGCCGCTGCAGAAGTGGATCCTCGACCAGGCCGCCACCGCCCCGACCCTGGCCTCAGCCGCCAACATCGGCGCCTTCAACCTCGGCAACGCCCTCGCCGCCTGGCTGGGCGGAGTCGTGATCGCGGCGGGCTTCGGCTACACCGCCCCCAACTGGGTCGGCGCCATCCTCGCCGCGACCGCCCTGCTGCTGTCGTTCCTCGCGGCCTTCCTCGACCGCCGCAGCCACGCAGCCGCTCCCCGCACCACCACCGAGATCGCCGAGCCAGTCGCGGCCCAGCGCTGATCGGACACCCCGCACATCCGAAGAGGAGTCACACCGCAATGGTTCCCACCACCACCCTCAACAACGGAGTCGAAATCCTCCAGCTCGGCTTCGGCGTCTTCCAGGTGCCGGACGCGGAGACGACGGCCGCGGTCACCGCCGCGCTGCAGGCCGGTTACCGCTCCATCGACACCGCCGCGATCTACGGCAACGAGGCCGGGGTCGGCCGCGCCATCGCCGAATCCGGCATCGCCCGCGACGAGCTGTTCGTCACCACCAAGCTGTGGAACGACGACCAGGGCCACGACGCGACGCTCGCGGCCTTCGACCGCAGCCTGGAGCGGCTCGGGCTCGACCACGTGGACATGTACCTCATCCACTGGCCAACCCCGGTCCGCGACGCTTCGTGTGGGTGCACGACGTCGCGCAGGACTTCTACGGCGACGAGTGGGTCGCCGCCTACGAATCCGCCCGCACCGGCGTCTTCCGCGTTCTGCAGCGGCTGCGCGACGAAGGCGTCATCAAGGGTTGGGGCCTCGGCGTGAACAAGGTCGAGCCGCTGGAGATGACCCTCGACCTCGACGAGCCGAAGCCGGACGGGTTCCTGCTCGCCGGTCGCTACACGCTGCTGGACCACGAGCGCGCCCTGCAGCGCCTGCTGCCCGCCGCCGAGGCCCAGGGCGTCGACCTCGTCGTCGGCGGCCCGTACAGCTCCGGGATCCTCGCGGGCGGCCAGCACTTCGAGTACCAGCAGGCCCCCGCGGCGATCGTCGAGAAGGTGGAGCGCATCAAGGCGCTCGCCGCGCAGCACGGCGTGAGCACCAAGGCGGCGGCGCTGCAGTTCTCCCTCGCCCACCCCGCCGTCGCGGCGGTCATCCCCGGTGCCACGCGGCCGAGCCGCATCACCGAGGACGTCGCCGCGCTCGGCGAAACCGTCCCGGCGGACTTCTGGTCCGACCTGCGCGCGGAAGGCCTCATCGCGCCGGACGCCCCGGTCCGCAACGCCTGACCGACCCACAGGTGGACGACCATGGCTTCCACGACCACGACCACCGACATCCCAGCACCCGCGGACCGCGTCTGGCAGCTCATCGGCGGCTTCAACTCGCTGCCCGACTGGTTGCCCTACATCTCCACCAGCGAGCTCAGCGAGGGAGGGCGCGTCCGCAGCCTGACCAACGCGGAGGGCGGCGTCATCGTCGAACGCCTCGAAGCCTTCGACAACGACGCGCGCAGTTACACCTACTCCATCGTGCAGGCCCCGTTCCCGGTCACCGGCTACCGCTCCACCATCACAGTGCACGCGGTGTCGGTCTCGCGGAGCCGCGTGGAGTGGTCCGGCACCTTCACCCCCGACGGGGCGGGCGACGAGGAGGTGGTCGCTCTGTTCCACGGCATCTACGCCGACGGGCTCGCCGCCCTGCAGCAGACCCTCACCGCCTGATCCCCGAGGCGCTCGCGGTGCCCACCTGCCCAGGCAGGCGGGCACCGCTTCGCTGCGCGGCCCAACTCACCCCTTCCGTCCAGAGTGGACCACCAAGCGCGGCCTCACCCGCCAGGTGGCCGCAACAACCGCCCGAAAACTCGTTTCCTGCCCGAAAAGTCCGGGGGTGGACCACCAGGACGGCTTTCGCTCAGGGCGGGAAACCGCTGCGGCAAGGGGGTTCAAGCACCGCATCCGGGGACGCATACTGCTCGACGCCCGGCGTTTCCACGGGGCGCCGGGAGCGACCAGTTCGGGGGTGCGCATGGCCGAGGTCCACGATTTCGAGCACAACGACGCGAAGCTCCGGCGCGACCTGTCCGTGCAGCAACTGCTGTTCATCTCGATCGGCTCCATCATCGGGTCCGGGTGGCTGTTCGCGGTGCTGTCCGCCGGTGCCGTCGCCGGACCGGCGGTGATCGTGTCGTGGCTGCTCGCCGCGGTCCTGATCTCGTTCCTGGCGCTGAACTACGCCGAGACCGGTTCGATGCTGCCGCGCAGCGGCGGCGTCGCGCGGTACCCCTACCTGACGCACGGCGGCTACCTCGGGTTCCTGCTGGGCTGGTCGATGCTGCTGGGCGGGGTCACCACGGTCGCCATCGAGGCGCTGGCGGTCGTGCAGTACGCCGCGGGCTACGTGGCCAGCTGGACCGGGGTCGAGCTCACCACGCAGGGCGACGGCGGTTCCACGCTCACCGGGACCGGTCGCGTCGTGTCGGTGGTGGTGATGCTGCTGTTCTTCTGCGTCAACGTCTTCGGGGTCCGCTTCTTCGGCAGGTTCAACCAGTGGGTGAGCTGGTGGAAGCTGATCGTCCCGGTGCTGACGTTCGTGCTGCTGTTCACCGTGTTCAACGGGTCGAACTTCACCGGGCAGGGCGGTTTCGCGCCGCAGGGCTGGGGTGCGGTGCTCAACGCGATCGCCGTCTCCGGGATCGTGTTCGCCTTCCAGGGCTTCCGCGAGGGGGTCAACTTCGGCGGCGAGTCGCGCAACCCGCAGCGCGACATCTTCATCGCCACGGTCGGCTCGGTGGCCATCTGCGCGATCATCTTCGTGCTGCTGCAGGTGGCCTTCATCGGCGCCCTGGACTGGGGTTCGCTGGGCGTCGCGCCGGGTGACTGGTCCGGGCTGGAGGGCAGCCGCTGGGCCGACCAGCCGCTCTACTCGGCGCTGGAGTCCACCGGCCTCGCGCTACTCGGCGCGTTCGGCGTGTTCCTGCTGGTCGACGCGGCGATCTCGCCGGCCGGAACCGGTTGGATCTACCTGGGCGACACCGCCCGCACCCTCTACGGCATGGCGCTGCACGGCAGCATGCCCAAGGCGTTCGCCCGGATCGGCGAGCGGACCCGGGTGCCGTGGCTGGGCATGGTCGCCTGCCTGGTCGCCGGGTGCGCGTTCTTCCTGCCCTTCCCCGGCTGGTACGAGCTGATCGGCTACACCTCCTCCACGGCGGTGATCACCTACCTCGCGGCGGCACCGCAGCTGCGGGTGATGCGGCGGATCGCCCCCGGTGCGCCGCGGCCGTTCTTCCTGCGCGGGTCGGTGCTGCTGTCCCCGTTGGGGTTCCTCGCGGCCAGCATGATCCTGTACTGGTCCGGCTACGAGGTGCTGCAGGGCGTGGTGGCCACCGTGCTGGTGGCGCTGCCGATCTACGCGCTCTACCAGGGGCCGCGCCAGGGCCGGGTGCCGCTGGTTGCCGCGGGGTGGCTCGGCGGGGTGTTCGGCGTGGTCTGGATCGCCACCCAGGTGATCGGCCCGCTCGGCGCGGACAGCCTGCCGTTCCCCGGGTTCTGGCTGCTGTCCACCGCGGAGGTCCTCGGGTTCACCGCGCTGCTGTGGTGGATCAGCACGCCGGAGGGGCGTCGCGAGATCCGGGCCGCGAACTGGGCTGTGGCGCTGACCGTGGTGCTGTACCTGGTCTCCTACTACGGCGCCTACGGCCCCTCGGCAACGCCAGTGCTGCCGTTCCCGTGGGACAGCGCCGTCGCCGCGGCGCTCGGCCTGGTCGCCTACTACTGGGCGGTGGGCAGCGGTTATGCCACGCAGGAGCTGCGGGCCAGCTTGCCCGGAGCGGATGCCGAAGGGACGCGCAATGGTTGATGTCATCGTCGTCGGTGCCGGTGTGGTGGGTTCCAGCACCGCCTTCCACCTCGCCGAGAGCGGCGCGGACGTGGTGCTGCTGGACCCGGAGCGGGGGTTCGGCGGGCAGACCCCCCGTTCCGGGGCGATCATCCGCGACCACCACGCGACCGCGGTGGAAGCCGACCTGGCCTGGGAGAGCCTGACCGAGTACTTCGAGCCGTGGGCGACGCGGATCGGTGGGGCCTGCGGCTTCACGCGGACCGGGTTCGCCTACCTCGCCGATGCGGCCGACGCCGAAGCGGTCCGGGCCAACGTCGCCATGCTGCGGGCACGCGGGATGCCCGACGAGCTGCTGACCCCGGAGCAGCTGGGCGAGTTGGAGCCCGCCGTCTCGACCGAGGCGATCAGCGTGGTGTCCTACGAGGAGCGCAGCGGCTACGCGGATCCCGCGGCCACCACCCTCAGCCTCCAGCAGGCCGCGCAGCGCTGCGGTGCGCGGTTCGAGCGGGTGCGGGTGCCGGAGCTGCTGGTGGAATCCGGACGGGTCGCGGGGGTCCGCACCGAGGACGGGGTGCGGCGGGCCGACGTCGTCGTGCTCGCGACCGGCGCCTGGACACCGCGGCTGGCCGCGACCGCGGGGCTCGAACTGCCGATCCGGCCCGCGCGCATCCAGGTGATGCTCTACGAGCGGCCCTACGACCTGCCGACCCACCTGACGATGACCGACGTGGCCAACGACATCTACCTGCGCCCGACGGCGGACCGCTGCACGCTGGTCGGCCGCCACGCGCCGGAGCGCGAGTGGCTGGACACCCCGGATGGCGACTTCGGCGAGCCCGATGCGGACTTCGCGGCCGAAGGCCTGGCCCGGCTCGGCCGCCGGATCCCGGCGATGGCCCAGGCCCCGTACCGGCTGGGACGCACCTGCGCGCTGGACATCACCCCGGACGGCCGTCCGGTCCTCGGGCCCTCGGAGCTGCCGGGCCTGCACCTGGCGGCGGGCTGGAGCGGCGCCGGGTTCGGCAAGGCCCCGGCGATCGGCGCGGAACTCGCCCGCTGGATCCTCACCGGCGCCCCGAAGCGCCCCGCCCTCACCGCCTTCACCAGCCACCGCTTCACCACCGGCGAGCTGATCCGAGGTGACCACGAGTACGGCGCCACCGGCCCGCACTGACCCCCACTCGACCAGGACGACGAACGACGCTCCACACTGGACGTCTTCCCAGCCTGGAACCGCGCGTTGCCAACGGAAGTCACACACTCGACTTCAGTGGAACTCACGGAACCCGGGACGGAGGAGGCCGACCACGGCAACCTGCTCGACGAGCAGCACCTCCACGGGGCACCTCCGCGCTGGCACCGGTGGGTGTGGCGGGGCGGCAGGGGCCGCCCCGGCGCGGCGTCAGCGCAGCGGGTCGTAGGGAGCCAGGTCGATGCCCGGGTCGGCCTGGCGGGCCAACCGGGCCGCGACCGCACCGGCGTACGGGCCCATCGTCAGCCCCGAGGCACCCAGCCCGTTGGCCACCACCAGCCCGGGGACCTGCGGGACCGCGCCGAGCAGGGGGCGGATGTCGGGACCCATCGGGCGGAATCCGATGCGGGTCTCCACGTGCGTGGCACCGGCCAGGCCCGGAGCCACCGACAGCGCTTCGCCGAGCACCTCCGCCAGACCAGCGGCGGTCACCCGGTGGTCGAAGCCCGCGTCGTCCTCGCGCGTCGCGCCGACCACCACGCGCGAGTCGTCGAAAGCCAGGAGGTAGTGCCGCGAGCGCGGCAGCACGACCGGCCAGTTCGCCGTCTCCACGCCCGGCAACCGCAGGTGCGTGATCTGCCCGCGCTGCGGCACGACCCGCACCTGGACGCCGAGCGGTTCCAGCAGCTGCGGCGACCAAGCACCGGCCGCCGCGATCACGGCATCCGCCTCGATGAACTCCTCACCAACCCGGACCCCGCGGACCGCGCCGTCCACGACGATCTCGGCCGTGCCGTTGACGGTCCGGGCGCCACGCCGGGCCGAGGCGCGCCGCATGGCGTCCCGGACCAGCCGCCCGTCCAGCCGCGCCGCCCCGGGGATGTGGATCGCCGGGCCGTCGTGGTCGAGGGGCGGGAAGAGCTCCCGGGCCCGGCGCGCGCTGATCAGCGCCACCTCACCGGCCACCGGGGACTCCGCCGCGCGGTTGGCCACGCACCGGAGCACCTCGTCGGCCTCCTCCTCGGTGACCAGCCGCAGCGAGCCCACCCGGCGGTGGCCGAGCTCGGTCTCCCCGTCAGCCGCCAGGGCCGCCAGCAGCTCCTGGTAGTGCTCCGCCCCGGCGACCGCGAACCGGTACCAGTCCGGATCGTCCACACGGGACGACCAGGGGCAGATGATGCCCGCCCCGGCCGACGTCGCACGGCCCGGGGTCAGCGAGTCCACCAGGACCACCTCCACCCCGGCCCGGGTCAACTCGTAGGCGGCTGCCGCTCCGACGATGCCGCTCCCGATGACCGCCACCCGCATCTTCCGCTCCTCCTGATCCAACCGACTCCTCCTCACCGCACACCGCCCATGCGCCGCTGCACCCACGGCGTCATCAGGTGCATGACGACGCCCGCCGCCATCACCGCCGCCCCGACCCCGGCGAAGTAGCCGACCTCGGTCTCCGGGCGGTAGAACTGCACCAGCTGCGCGTTGATGCCTTCCGCGGCGGCGGAGGCCAAGAACCACAGGCTCATCATCTGCGCCAGGAACGCCCGCGGGGCGAGCTTGGTGGTGGCCGACAGCCCGACCGGCGACAGGCACATCGATCCGCAGATCACCACGAAGTAGCTCCCGACCAGCCACCACGGGCTGGCGGGCGCCGCCACCCCGTGCAGCAACCCCGGGCCGGCCATCAGCACGAACGACGCCCCACCGAGCAGCAGCCCGATGGCGAACTTGCGCGGGGTGGCGGGCTGCCGGTCCCCCAGCTTGAGCCACAGCCAGGCGAAGGTCGGCGCCAGCAGCAGCGTGGCGATCGGGTTCAGCGACTGGAACCACGACGAGGGCACCGCGAACCCGAGGACCTCCAGGTCGGTCCGCGTGTCGGCGAACTGCGCCAGCACCGACCCGGACTGCTCGTTGACCACCCAGTAGCACACCGCGCCGAGGAACAGCGGGATGTAGGCGATCAGCCGGGACCGCTCCACGGCATCGGTGTGCGGGCTGCGCAGCATCGTGAACAGGTAGGCCGCCGGGAGCAGGACCGCGAGCACCGAGACGGCGTTGATCAGCACCTGGACCGTCAGCGACCCGCTGACCGCGAGGACCGCGACCACCCCCGCCAGCACCGCGACGCCCACCGCTGCGCGCGTCCCGACCCGGCGCCGCTCACCAGCGCGCAGCGGGTTCGTCGGTGCGTCCCCCACCTGGCCCAGCTTCACCCGGCCCCGGGCGTAGACGACCAGCCCGACGGCCATGCCCACGGCCGCCAGGCCGAAGCCGAGGTGGTAGCCGATCTGCTGCCCGAGCGTGCCCACCAGGTACGGCGCGAGGAAGGCGCCCAGGTTGATGCCCATGTAGAACAGGGAGAACCCGGCGTCGCGGCGGTTGTCGGTCGGCGAGTACAGCTCCCCCACCAGGCTGGAGACGTTCGGCTTCAGCAGCCCGGTGCCGACGACGATCAGCAGCATCGACACCAGCAGCGCGGGCAACCCACCGGGCACCGTCAGCGCCAGGTGACCGCACATGATCAGCGAGCCGCCCACCAGGACCGCGCGGCGCATGCCCAGCACCCGGTCGGCCAGCCAGCCGCCGAAGATGCCGGACATGAACACCAGGGCACCGTAGATCGACACCAGCGCCGACGAGGTCGGCTTGTCCATCCCGAGCCCGCCGTCGGAGGCCTGGTCGTACAGGTAGTACAGCAGGATCGCGGACATCCCGTAGTAGGAGAACCGCTCCCACATCTCCAGGAAGAACAACGTGGCCAGCCCGCGGGGGTGGCCGAAGAACCCGCGCTCGTCGTGGGGAACCTTGGTCTGCTCGCTCATGGCCGCCTTTCGAGGGAGGAAGCGCACCGGCGGAGAGGTGGAACGGTCAGCGCGTCGTGCCGTCAGGTCGCCGCAGCAGCGGGCGGTCGACCGCCCAGAGCACCTCGGCGATGTCGGTGCCGCGGTTGTGGATGGCGTGCGGGACCCTGGACTTGAAGTGGATCGAGTCGCCCGCGGCGAGCACCGCGGTCTCCTCCGGCAGCAGGAAGGTCAGCTCGCCGCGCAGCACGTAGCAGAACTCCTCGCCGTCGTGCTGGGTGACCGGCGACGGCTCGGTCGTCGGGTGCACCGCGGTGACCAGTGCTTCGATGCGCTGGTCAGGCAGGTCCGCGGTCAGCACCCGGTGCTCCCGCTCGCCCATCACCACGCGCGTGGCGTCCGGGTCGTCGTGCCGGGAGACCGAGTACTCGCGCCGATCCCGCCGCCCGGCCGCGCCCAGCAGCTCGACCGCGTCCACGTCCAGCGCACCGGCCAGCGCGAACAGCGAGGTCAGCGAAATGGAATTGATGCCGCGCTCGGCCAGCGAGAGAAAACCTGGCGACAGGCCGCAGCGGTCCGCCAGCTCCCGCAGCGTCAGGCCGCGTTCGGTGCGGATCCGCTTGATCTCGGCCCCCACCACCCGGCTCACGCCGTCGGCGACCGGCTCGGCTGGGCCAGCACTGTCCACCACGCCCTGCCCCTTCCGTTCGAGTAGGGGTATTCAGTCACACCAAACACGGGCAGTCAATACTGAACACGTGGACCACGAAGCCTGGTAATCTACTGTGGACAGTCATGCCGAGCAGGAAGCGGAGCCTCCACCCCGGCTCACCGGGCGTGGAGCTCCGCTGCCTGGGGTGGGCGGAACCGCGGTTACGGGATCGGCAGCGGGTTCGGCGTCCCGACGCGCGACGCTTCCGCCTCGCGGACCGCCTCCGCTGCGTCCCGCTGGAGGACGAAGCCCTCCCGGAGGTTGCGGTTCGCCACCGCGCGCCCCATTCGCACGTACGCGTCGTGGGTCGGGTACTTCGACGCGAGCTCCTCGGCGGTGGAGGGCTGGTGCGACCAGTACAACCGGCACAGCTCCGGCCCGGAGTTCTCCTCGGTGTTGGTCGCGGCCGGCGCGTCGACCTCGGCCAGCCCGATGCCGCCGAACGCGAGCCCGTCCTCGTCGCGCGGGATCACCACCCGCCCGGACCGGACGTCCGCCGGGATCGGTTCCGCGGTCGGCGGCGGCACGTCGTGGCGGCCCCAGTTCACGAGGTGGTGGTACAGCGCAGCGTCCGGGAATCAGCCTGCTCGGGCAGGGACCCCTTCATCGAGTTCTCCACGTGTTGTGGTTGGTGATCTGTTGAGCGACGTGGGGGCCTACTCGTCGAGCACTCGGCCCCTGGTCTCGGGCAGCAGCCAGATGAGCAGGACGGTCAGCGCCGTGCACACCAGCAAGATCGCGATGATCGCGCTGCCCAGCCCGACCGCGTCCGATGCCCACCCGATCAGGGCCGGGCTGAACGCCGCGACCCCGCGGCCCACGTTGTAGGTGATGCCCGCCCCGGTCCCGCGCACCCGCGCCGGGAACAGCTCGGTGAACAGCGCACCCTTGCCCGAGGCCTGCGCCGAGATGAAGAACCCGACCACGGCGGCGAGCAGCAGGTCGTACCAGAGCGCCGCAACGGGAACGGCCATGAACAGCACGCCGAACACGGCGGTGCCCAGGTAGAAGAGCGTGAACGCCCAGCGGCGGCCGATCCGGTCGTGCACGTGGCCTCCGAGCACGTAGCCGAGCCAGTTTCCGACGATCATGAACCAGATGTAGAGCGCCGTGCTGCTCACGCTCAGGCCGCGTTCTTCCTTCAGGTACAGCGGGATCCAGGTCTGCAACGCGTAGGTGCTGGCCAACCCGGTGGCGCCGAAGAGGGTGCCCAGCACGGTGTGCTTGCGCAGCCCAGGGGCGAAGAGCTCGGCGAACGCGCCCTTCTGCCGTGGTCCGCGCGGCACCCGCTTGGTCGGGATGTCCCGCAGGCCGCGGCGGATCAGCAGGGCGACCACGGCGGGCAGGATGCCGACGGCGAACATCACCCGCCAGGCGACGGTCTCCGGCAGCCACGCGTGGCTGAGCACGTAGCTGAGGTTGGCCACCCCCCAACCCACCGCCCAGGCCGACTGGATCCAGGCCAGCGCCCGGCCCCGCCGCTCCGGTGCGGCGTACTCCGCCATCAGCGCCGCGCCCACCGGCCACTCGGCGCCGAAGAAGAACCCCTCGAGGGTGCGCCAGAGGAGCAGCTGCTCGAAGTCCTGCGCGGTCGCGGTCAGCCCGGTGAACAGGGCGTAGGCACTGATCACCAGCACCAGCACCTGAACCCGGCCGAACCGGTCGGCCAAGCGCCCGCCGACCACACCGCCCGCGGCCGAGGCGATGAGCGCGCTGGAGGTCGCCAGCCCGCCCTGGGTGGTGGTCAGGCCGAGCGCGGCGATGATGCCGCTGAGCGCCAGCGGGAACATCTGGTTGGTGAAGCCGTCCAGGCCCCAACCCGACCAGGTCGCCCAGGTGACCCGGCGGACCAGGGACCTGCCCGGGGGAGCGGGGGCAGTCGATGTCCTCGTCATTGCTGCACTCCAATCGGCGCCGGGCTCAGAACCCGTGGTGCTCGCGGGCTGCTCTTCCGGTGATGCGGCCATTGCGCAGGTCCTCGCGCACCTGCTCGGGCGAGCGCTGCGCGGGGTCGCCGAAGCCGCCGCTGCCCGGGCTCTCCACCCGGAGCACGTCGCCTTCGCGCAGCCGCACCCCGGAGATCCGGCCGCCCGGCAGTGCGCGTTCGTCGGCGCGGCCGGGGTTGATGACGAACCGGCCGGGCGTGCCGTCCTGCCCGCCGCGCAAGCCCCACGGGCGGGACGCCTGGCGGTCGGCGTGCGCGGAGAACTCGGCGTGTTCGCAGCGGATGCGCACGTCGCGGCGCACGCCGAGGCCGCCGCGGTGGGTGCCTGCGCCGCCGGAGTCGGGGATCAGCTCGTAGGTGTCGACCAGCAGCGGGTACTCCTGCTCCAACGCCTCGATGGGCAGGTTGGAGGAGTTGGTGATGTGCACCTGGATGGCGTCCATGCCGTCCTTGCTGGTCCGGGCACCGCCACCACCGGCCACCACCTCCGGGTAGACAAAGAACTCGCCGTCGTGCTCGCCGGAGAACGTCACGTACGTGACGGTGCTGTGGCTGGCTGCGGGGACGCGCTCCGGTACCGCCTCGGCCAGCGCGCCCAGCACGACGTCGGCGACCCGCTGGCAGGTGTCGGTGCGGGCGGTGACCGGCGCGGGCTCGACCGGGTTGACGATGCTGCCGCGCGGAGCGCGGATCTCCACGGCGTCGAAGAAGCCGCCGTTGGGCGGGATCCCCGGGTCCAGCACCGCCTTAAGGGCGTAGTAGGCGGTGGCTTCCAACGCCGGTCGCACCACGTTGATGCCGACCGGGCTCTGCGGCCCGGTGCCGTCGAAGTCCAGCGCCACCCGGTCTCCGGTGATGGTGATGGCCACCACGATCTCGGTGGCTGGTCCGTCGCTGGGGTCCATCAGGTCGCGGAACCGGTAGGTGCCGTCCGGCACCGCGAGCAGCGCCGCCGCCAGCCGCTTCCGGGAGTGCTCCAGCAGGTGCGCGGTCGCGGCGCGGACGGTCTCGCGGCCGTGGCGCTGGTGCACCTCGCGCAGCCTCCGCTCCCCCAGCTCCACCGAGGCGAGCTGGGCGAGCATGTCACCGCGCCGCTCGTGAGGCAGTCGCGAGTTCAGCTCGACGAACGCCAGCGGCGCCTGCTCCACCCCGGCGGCAGTGGCGAACCTGACCAGCGGGATCCGCAGCCCTTCCTGGAACAGGGAGTTCGAGTCACCAGCGTTGCTGCCCGGCACCCGGCCGCCGATGTCGGAGTGGTGCGCGATGTTGGCGCTGTAGCCGAGGAGCTCGTCGCCGTCGAAGACCGGCTTGACCATGGTGATGTCCGGCAGGTGGGTGCCGCCGCCGTGGTAGGGGTCGTTGGTGATGAACACGTCCCCGGGCCGCGCGGTCAGCTCGGAGGCCTCCAACGAGTCGATCAGACCGGTCATCGATCCCATGTGGATCGGCATGTTCTCGGCCTGGGCGACCAGCTTGCCGCGCTCGTCGAACAGCGCCGTGGAGCAGTCCGCGCGTTCCTTGATGTTGGTCGAGTAGCTGGCCCGGCGCAGCACCGCGCCCATCTCCTCCGCCACGGTCACCAGGGACGCGCCGATGACCTGCACGGTGATCGGGTCAGGAGTGCTCATCACTGCTCCAGTTCGATGATCAGGTTGCCGCAGCGGTCGACGCGCGCGGTGGACGACGGGGTGATGACCGTGGTGGTGTCGAGCTGTTCGACGATGGCCGGGCCGGGCAGCACGGTGCCCGCGCGCAGCCCCGACCGGTCGTAGACGGGGGTGTCGAGCTCGCCGGTCTCGTCGAAGTCCACCGCCCGGTGGCCGAGCAGCGCACCGGCGGGGTCGGTGCCCTCCTCGACCGCGGGCAGCTCCGGTTCGCCCACCACCGCTGCCGGGGTCAGCTGCACCTCCACGACCTGCACCCGGGCGTCGCGGTGGGCGAAGCCGTAGCTCCGGGTGTGCTGGTCGTGGAAGGCCTCGGTCAGCTCGGCGATCGCAGCGGCGTCGAACCGAGCCGTGTCGACCACCCGCGGCGGCAGCGGTACGGGGAGTTCGAAGTTCTGCCGGGCGTAGCGCATCCTGGCCACGCCGGTGATGGCGGTGTCCACACCGGACGGAGCTTCGGCGGCCAACCACTCCCGCGCGGCACCGCGCACCTCGTGCAGCGCTTCGTTGAGCTTGTCGAGATCGGCATCAGCAGCATCGGCCAGCACCGCCTTGGCGAACTCGGTGCGGATGTCGGTGACGAGCAGGCCGAGCGCGCACAGCGTTCCCGGGTTCGGCGGGATCAGCACGGTGCGCATCCCGACCTCGCGGGCGACCTCGACGGCGTGCAGCGGCCCCGCACCGCCGAAGGCCACCAGCGCGCAACTGCGCGGGTCCTCGCCGGCCTCCACCGAGACCTTGCGCACCGCACCGGCCATGTTGACCGCCGCGATCCGGCCGATGCCGCGTGCGGCCGCCGCCCGGTCCACCCCCATCGCGGTGGCCACGCCCTCCACCGCACGCGCCGCGGCTCCGTGGTCCACGGCCAGGGCGCCACCGAGGATGTGCTCCGGGTTCAACCGCCCGCGCAGGACGTTGGCGTCGGTGACGGTCGGTTCGACCCCGCCGCGCCCGTAGGCGGCGGGCCCGGGCTGTGATCCGGCGCTGCTGGGGCCGACCTCCAGCGCCCCACCGGGGTCCACCCGCGCGATGCTGCCGCCACCAGCACCGACGGTGTGGATGTCCAGCGACGGGGTGCGCACCGGGCGGTCGTTGATGCGGCGCTGCGCGGACACCAGCGCCCGGCCGCCGCGCACCAGGCACACGTCGGTGCTGGTCCCACCCATGTCGAAGGTGATCAGGTCGTCGAAGCCCGCCTGCGCGGCCACGTGCGACGCGGCGACCACCCCGGCCGACGGCCCGGACAGCAGCGTCGTGACCGGGTAGCGGCCGACCGAGGACAGCGACATCATGCCGCCGCTGGAACCGATCACCTTGGGTTCCACCGGCACGCCGGTGGCGCGGATCCGCTCCGCCAGCCGCGACATGTAGCGGTTGATGCGTGGTCCGACGTAGGCGTTGACCACCGTGGTGGAGAACCGCTCGAACTCGCGGAAGACCGGTGCGATCTCCGCCGAGGCGCACACGTAGGCCGAGGGCAGCGCCGCGCGCAACCGGTCCGCCACCTCCAGCTCGTGGTGGGCGTTGCGGTAGCTGTGCAGGAAGCACACCGCGACGGCCTCGGGTGCATCGGCGCGCAACCGCTCGACCAGCGCCGCGAGCTCGTCGGTGTCGAGCGGTTCGAGCACCTTGCCCTCGGCCGACATCCGCTCCACCACCGGGTGCACCTGGGATCGCGGCACCAGGGGCGGTGCCTTGTCGGCGTCCATGTCGTAGAGGTCGGGGCGCTGCTGGCGACCGATCTCCAGGACATCGCGCAGGCCCGCGGTGGTGACCAGCGCGGTGCGGGCGCCGTTGGACTCCAGCACGGTGTTGGTGGCCACCGTGGTGCCGTGGCCGAGGTAGCCGACGTCGGCGGCGTCGGCACCGGCCAGGCCCAGCACCGCTCGGACGCCGTCGGCCACGGCGACCGACTGGTCGTCGGTGGTGGACGGGAGCTTGTGGATGTGGAACTGGCCGGTGACCGTGTCCAGCGCGGTCACGTCGGTGAACGTGCCGCCGACGTCGATACCGATGCGCAGCATGGCATTCCCCAAGGGTCGGTGGAGCGAGCAGCACGAGCCGCCCGCGGTGCGGTGGTCCGGGATGGCGCTCGCGGCGCCGCGCTTCCCGGCGAGAGCTGTGGTCAGCGGAGGCGGGACAGCGACAGGTGGTCGATCGGCACGTCGGTGCTCCCGGTGCGGAGCAGTTCGGCGGCCGCCCTGGCGAACACCGGTGCCAGCTTGAAGCCGTGGCCGGAGAACCCGCCCATCACCAGCACGTTCGGCCGGTCCGGGTCGCGGCCGATGATGCCGTGGTTGTCCGCGGTGTAGCCCTCCATGAAGGTCCGCACCGCGGTGGGGCGCGCGGGCAGCCCACGCAGGCAGTCCGAGACCGCCGCGGCCACCCTGGCGACGTAGTCCGGTGCCACCACCGGGTCCAGCAGGTCCGGGTCGTCCACGACGGACTTGCGCACGTGCAGGTTGATCTTCACGCCGCCGCCGACGTCCGGGAAGAAGGAGAAGGTGTTCTCCCCTCCGCTGCGCCGGATGCCCACCGGGAAGTGCTCGGGACCCCAGTTCGCCACGGGTTCGAACCAGCACAGCACGGCGCGCCGGACCTCGACGTCGCGGGCGAGCTCCGGCACGCTGCGGGTGATCCACGGCCCGGTGCACACGACTGCCTGGTCGAACTCCTCGACCTGGACCTCGTCGCCGCGGCGGAAGCGCACGGTAACGCCGGTGCCGTTGTCGACGACCTCCTCCACGGTGGTGCCGGTGCGCAGCCGGGCCCCGGCCTCCTCCGCGAGCAGCGCGGTCTCGACGATCGCGCGTTGCGGGTGCAGCAGGCCGCCTTCGCGGTCGAGCAGCACGACGTCGTCGGGGAAGAGCCGGTGCTGCGGGAACCGGCGGGCGGTCTCCCGGTGGTCGAGCTGTTCGACGTCGAGCCCGCACTGCTCGGTCACGTCGAGCACGGTGCGCACGTCGGGGTCCTCGACCGACCCGATGGTCAGCGCGCCGCGCGGTTCGAGCAGCGGAACACCCGCACGTGCGCTGAGCTCCTGCCACGCCGAGCGCGCTTCGCGCAGCAGCGGGACGTAGTCACCACCTTCCTTGTAGGCGACGCGGAAGATGCGCGTCTCGCCACCGGCCGCGCCGCGCTCGTGGCCGATGTCGAACTGCTCGAAACCGGTCGCCGCGACGCCCTCGGCGGCGAGCCGGTGCAGCAGCTGGCTGCCCATCGTGCCCACGCCGATCACTGCGACGCTCGACTGCTGAACTGGTCTCATCACGGTCTCCGCAGGAGGTCGGTGGTGCTCGGCCCCAACAGCCCAGGAACGTAGCATTCACTTCATGGAGGCACAATGGACGACGTGAACACTTCGCACACTGAATCGTTGGGGCAGCGCATCCGGGACCGCGCGGGCAAGCTCGCCAGCGGCGAACGAGCGGTGGCCGACTACCTGCAACGCCACCCCGAGGAGGCGGCCATCTCCTCGGCCGCCAAGCTCGGCGACGTCACCGGCACCAGCGACGCGACCGTCATCCGCACGGCGCGCAAGCTCGGCTTCGACGGGCTCAACGACCTCAAGCGCAGCCTCGTCGACCACCTGGCCCGCCGCCGCGACCCCGCGCAGGTCCTCGACGACCGGGTGCAGCGGCTCCGCCCCGAGCACGGCGTGCTGCAACCGGTCATCGAAGCCGGGCTGGCCCTGCTCAACGAGGTGCCCGCGCTCATCGGCAGCGTCGACTGGTCCCGCGCCGTCGCGGCGCTCAACGAAGCCGAGCACATCTGGGCCTACGGCATCGGCCCCAGCGCCGCCCTCGCCGACCACCTGGCGCTGAGCCTGCGACGCGCGGGCAGGCCAGCCGATGCCTGGACCGCGACCGGGTTCCGCCTCGCCGACGAACTCCTGCGGCTGCAACCCGACCACGCGGTGGTCGTCATCGCGCCACTGCGGTTGTTCCGGGAGATCGGCATCGTCCTCGACCACGCGCACCGGATCGGCGCGCGCAGCGTGCTGCTGACCGAAGCCATCGACGAAGCGCGGGAAACCCGGGCCGACACCGTGCTGCCACTGCCCGACTCCACCGAGGGCGCGGCGAACGAGCTCATCGCACCGCTGACCGTCCTGCACGCGCTCGTCCTGGAGCTCACCGCGGCCGAACGCGCCTCGGCGGTCCAGCAGTACAAGCGGCTCAACGAGCTGCGCACCGAGATCGCCGGGACCAACCTGGACATCAGCCACCTGCCCGAGCTGTGAACGGCGGTGGGGGCCAGGTCGGCGGGACGGGCGGCGGTCGTCGCACCCCGGGCCGTCCCACGGCCCGCGATTCCCCGTCCGCGAACCCGGTATCCTCGGCCGCTGGGAACGGAAAATGGCATGCAGGGCCTGGGAGATCTCGAGAACGGTGTGATGGACGTGCTGTGGACGTCCGGTTCGCCGATGACCGTCCGTGAGGTCCTCGCGAAGCTCAACGAAACGCGCGATCTCGCCTACACGACGGTGATGACGGTGCTCGACAACCTCCACCGCAAGGGTTGGGTGGACCGCGAGCTGCAGAACCGCGCCTACCTGTACACGCCCGTGGAGAGCCGCGAGGAGGCGGCCGCGCGAGTGCTGCGCGAGCTGCTTGACTCCAGCGGCGACCCCGAGGCCGTCCTGCTCCACTTCGCGCAGTCCGCATCGGACGACGAGACGGCCGCCCTGCGGCGCGGGCTGCGTCGACGGCCCAAGCGATGATCCTCGCCGTCGCGCTCCTGCTCGGCGTGGCCGTCGTCGCCGGGTGCGCCCCAGCCGCGCTCCACCGAATGCTGCAGCGGCGGGCGGACCCGCAGCTCGTCCTGATGACATGGGGTGCGCTGGTCGCCACCACGTTCACCACCGTGACCGCCGCGCTGACGATCGTCGTGCTGCCCACCCACGGTTCGGCACCGCTGCTCGTGCAGCTGCTCCACCACTGCTGGACCGCGCTGCAGCACGGTTCCGCGCCCCCGGTGCACCTGGTCGCCGGTCTCCTGCTGCCCACCACGGTCGGGGTCCTGTCCGCCCGGGTGAGCACCAGGTTCCTGCGGCACACCCGGCACCAGCGCCGCGAGCACCGCCGCCACCTGGAACTGCTGCGCGTCGCCGCCCGTCAGGAGGCCGGCGCGTTCCCGATCATGTGGTTGCCGCACCCCGAGCCGATGGCCTACAGCGTGGCGGGTACCCCGAGCTTCGTGGTCGCCACCGACGGGGTGCGCCACCGCCTCGGCGCCGATGCCGCCGCGGTGCTGGAGCACGAGCGCGCGCACCTGCGCGGGCGCCATCACCTCCTGGTCGGGCTGGCCGAAGCGCTGTCCCGCTCGGCACCGTGGATCCCGCTGATGCGGCGCTCCCCAGACCTGGTGCGCACCGCAGTCGAGCTCGCCGCCGACCGCTCCGCCGCGCACCAGCACGGTCCAGGATCGGTGCGTTCGGCGCTGCTGCGGATGACCGGCGGGCGCACCGGTCCCCTGCCGTCCCACGCGCTGGGCATGGCCAACAGCGCCGTCGCGCTCCGCCTCCACCACCTCAACGGCCTCCGGACGGCACCAGGACGCACCCGGTGGGCACTGACCTCCGGCATGGTCGGCCTGACCGCGGCAACGCTCCCGACCCTCGCAGGCATCGCCCTGCTCCCAGTGCTGGCGATGGCCACCTGCTTCGCCTTCGGCTTCTGACCAGCCCAACTCGCCACGACTCCCGATCCTGCGCACAGCCACGCCACCAGTCCACTGAGGACATCGCGGTTCGGCTCAACACCGCGCCACGCTGGGAGAACGCTGAACGCCAGCCTGAACAGGCACCCCGCACAGGACGAGGCACCTCCCCGGCACCAATCAGCCCCTCGCCCTACGGTCCCGGCAACCTCCAGCCCGCTCAACCGGAAGCCCATCACCAACCAGTCCCCCGTCCTGCGATCCCGGCAATGGCCAGAGCCCCCGCTCCGCGGGGCGGGGCAGGACCGCTGACCCCATCTCTGAGCGCCGTCGGTGGCCTGGTGGATGCGATGCACATGGAAATCGCGCGAAGCCCCCACGCGCCGGACGACTCGACCCATCGTGGTCCGGCCGACCCTCCCCACCGTCGTGATCACCTCGCCCTCTCGTCGTGCATTCATGCGCATGTCACTATGTATTGTGCAGACGGCGGTGACACCTGAGGTCGACGGCGGCGCCCCCAGACCCCGGTCGTCCCGCCGACCGCCCAACACCTGGACGCCGGGAAGCACCAGCTCGAACCCGCGGCGCTGCCGACCTGAGCAGCGGAAAGCAGCCACCCAGCCCCCCAGCTCGGCTGACGGGAGAATCACGACAGGAGCAGCATGCCCACCACTGCCTTGATCCTCTACCTGCTGGCGCTCGCCGTGACCTTCGGTGTGCGGAGTTGGTTGCACGTGCGGCGCACTGGTGACAGCGGGTTCCGCCGCCCCGACGAGCCCGTCGGGTCGCCGGGGTGGTGGGGTGCGGTGCTGTTCATCGCAGCGCTCGTGCTGGGCCTGCTCGGTCCGGTGCTCGCCATCGCGGACGTGCTCGCGCCGTTGGCCGTCCTGGATGGACAGGTCGCCGGATGGCTCGGTCTGGTGTTAGCGCTCCTGAGCTTCCTCGGGGTTCTCGCCGCGCAGACGGGTATGGGTCCTTCCTGGCGGATAGGCGTGGACAGCACCGAGCGCACGAGCCTGGTCACGACTGGCTCCTTCGGCTTGGCGCGCAACCCGGTCTTCACCGCGATGATCGCCGCGTTCGCCGGGTTGTGCTTGATGGTCCCGAACTGGGTGCAGCTGCTCGGCCTCGCGTCCCTGGTCGCGGGGATCGAGATCCAGGTCCGCATGGTCGAGGAGCCGTACCTCGCCCGTGTCCACGGTGCCGACTACACCGCCTACGCGGCCCGCGTGGGCCGATTCCTCCCCGGGGTCGGCCGCGGCCGGGCGACCACGCGGCAGTAGTCGGCGAGTCAGGACTGGGCGCCGGTGTCCTGCAACCACTTCAGCGGGTGAGCTTGCGGCTGGCGGCGTCCCAGACCTCGAAGTGCAGGTGCGGTCCGGTCGACTGGCCGCGGTTGCCGACCTCGGCGACCACCTCACCTGCCTCGACGCGTTCACCCGCGGTCACCAGGGCGCGGTCGATGTGGCCGTACACGGTGGTCGTGCCGTGCGGGTGGCGCACCCGAACCCACAGCCCGAACCCGCTGGCCGGGCCCGCTTCGACCACCGTGCCCCGCTTGACCGCACGGATCGGGGTGCCGATCCGGTTGGCGACGTCCAGGCCGTAGTGCGTCTTCCCCCAGCGTGCACCGGTTTTCGAGGTGATCCGCCCCTGCACCGGCCACACGACGCGGTTGCGGAGCGCCTCGCGCTCCGCTTCCTCCCGCTTGCGCGCCGCTTCGGCTTCCGCAGCCGCGCGTTCCTCTTCGAGGCGCACGCTCTTGCTCAGCCCGGCCAGCTCGTCCTGCCCATCCGACGCCGACTGCGCGGGCAGCAGGGCGGGTCGCGCCGGTTGCTCCGGCGGCCCTTCGGTCACGGCGTGGGCGATCGAGACGATCGGTGTGATGCTGCCGAGCTCAGCCCCTTCGCCGGCGGCGTGCGCTTCGTGCGTCGTCACCACGCTCGCAGCGGCGATCGCACCGCCCACGACGCCCAGCATCGTCACGTACGCGCGGACCACTCCCGACGGCCGCGCGCCGGGCTGCCGCTGACCGAGGAGGGGTTCTCCGGGATCTTCCTGCAGGCGCCGCCGCGGGAACGGAGCCCCCTCCTGCCAGGTGGGATGCGGGGGTATCACCACTCGTCCGCCCGTGTCGCAGGTGCCGCCTTCCAGCTCCTCGTCGCACCGCTCTCGGCAACCCACCGCCCACGCGCGCCGGACGGGGTCGTGAGTGCGTAACAGTGTTATAACACTGTTACGCACTCACGAC